>NZ_CP048829.1:943500-1258000 GCF_019355395.1 Chordicoccus furentiruminis | reverse complement strand
CGCGGTCAGCCAGCTGCAGGAAGACGAAGCCGAGCGCGAAGAAGACCGCGAGACAGGCGACCGCCACGTTGATGGTTCCGCCGGCGAGCTTCACGGCCGCGATCAGCGCGGAGCCGAGGAAGGACGCGCCCTTTGAGAAAATGTCGTAGAGTCCGAAGTATTCGCCCGACTGCTCCGGCGGAATGATGCGGGAGTAGTACGAGCGGGACAGGGACTGGATGGAACCCTGAAAGCAGCCGACGCCGAAGGCGAGGATGGCGAAATGCAGCAGCGTGCGGAGCGTCAGCGCGTAGAGGCAGACGCAGAAGTAGCCCGCGATGCAGACCGAGATCAGAAAAACGGTGCCGTGCTTCTTCGTCAGCCTCGCGAAGACAAGGGAGCCGGCGAAGGCCACCACCTGGGTCGCCAGTAGAAAGATTACCTGGCCGACGGCGTTCAGATTCAGATCCGTCCCGATGTTGATGCAGTTGTCGATGATGGTGCCGACGCCGTCGATATAGAGGAAGAAGGCGATCAGAAAGAGGAGCACCTTGCGGTCATGCAGCGCGATCCTCTTCACGGTCCGGAAAATGCTTCCGAAGGCCTCGCGGACCGCGTGGGAACGGTCGCCGGAGTCGTTCTTCTGACGGTAGCCTCGGATCAGCGGCAGCGCCACGAGGATCCACCAGACGGCGGTGACGGTGAAGCCGACCGCCATCGAGAGGCGGCCGGGCAGCACGCCCAGCATATCCGGGCCGGCGATATACGCGGCCAGCGCGACGAGGAACGGGAAGCAGGAGCCGATGTAGCCCCAGGCGTATCCGTAGGAGGAGACCGCGTCCATCCGGTCGCCGGAGGTCACATCGTTCAGCATCGAGTCATAGATGGTGAGCGACGCGTTGTAGAAAATGCGTGTGATCAGATAGACGGCGATGAAGATCCGCCATGAAGCGGTGAAGCCGTTCACGAGACAGCCGGCTGCGCCGATCGCCGTGACGGTGGAGAAGAAAATCTTCTTGCGGCCCCGGCGGTCGGCCAGCGCGCCCATCAGGGGGCCGAGCAGGGCGACGATGACCGTGACGACCGCAATTGTGATCGAGTAGTAGGCGGTGGCCCGGTCCGACGAAATCTGACCCGGCCCGTTTCCGATCGCCAGCGACTTGAACCAGATCGGGATCAGCGAGCAGGCCAGCATCGTGAAGGCTGAATTGCCGACATCGTAGAGGACCCATGCAAATTCCTGATCGGTGAGATCCCGGAAGGCCCGGGAGCGGTGAATCGCGTTTAAGAGTCGGTTCATCCTGCAATCTCCTTCCTGTTTGTGAGAGATAGTGTCTTCTGATCCGGATCACCGGCCGCTGCGGCGGAGGTCGGATCCGTTATATGCCGTTGAAGGACCGGTCGAAGAGCGGGTCGAAGGGGATCGTTCCGCTCCGGTATCCGTCCGCGTCACGGATGAACCGCGCGGCGCGGGCGGCTGCCTTCAGGTAGAGGCCGCGGAGAACCCGGCTGCTCTCGCGGCAGGCGGGGTTGCCCTTCGGGCTGATCACATGGCCGTGCAGCGCGCCGTACTGGTCTGCGAGACGGAAGACTGTGTCCAGAAAAGCGCGCTTCAGCGGTGTGCGGGCAAGCAGCAGCTCGTTCGCGAGGACGACCGAGCACAGCGACTCGCTGACCGTCCGCGCGCTGATTCCCGGATAAAAGGGGGCGATGACGGCTGCGGCCCGGTCAGAGGGATGAATATGCCCGGTGAGCCGGTGCGTGAGCGGATTCAGCCCGTCATGGAGCATCAGACGCCGGTCAAATTCCATCTCGATCTCGGCGTGGGAGATCCCGCTTTCCTCTGCGTACCCGTCGATCCACGCGTGACAGGTCGCGTCGAGGGCGAAGTGACAGAGCAGTCCGTACAGATAGGACCACGCGGGGGCCGGATCCGGGCTCTCCGTGATCACGCGGAACGCATCCTCGAAAAAGAGACGTCCGCTCTCGCGGTGGACGAGACCGCCGACGGCGCTCACGGGATTGGAATGCAATGGGTGATAATAGAAAAGAATATCCGGTCCCTGAAGTCCGGTCATATAAAGCGACGGCCAGCGGTCGATGACCGCGGCGGGGCGGCCCTCCAGATTCTGCCGTACCTGGCAGCCCAGACGGTCGTGTGCGTAGATGGCAGGCATATGTGTCCCTCCTTTTCAGAACAGCGGCTGCTGTCCCGCGGGACAGCGATCCGTTCCTCTGAATTGTACGACAGTCGGATGCGGATTACACGGAAATTCTGCCATTTTTTGAAGCGGAAGGCAAGTCACGGAGACTTCCCGGTGCATGCTCACGCTTACAGCATTTTCGCTGATCCTGCTGGGCCGGCGTATACGTCACAGCCTCCTCACGGTTTGGCTGTCCGCTGCTTCACGTCGGTTCCGTCTGCTCTCCGCGGAGGCCGGCGGGCGCCTCACAGCACCTTCTGGCCGTTCGCGGTCAGCCGGAAGCGGACGCCCAGCAGTTCGGCCGCGCGCCGGCACATCATCATCCGTTCGAGAAAGATTTCGAAATAGTCGTACATCGTGCAGATCTCCTCGTCGATCTCCAGCGTCAGCACGATGGAGGATTTCTCCGGTTTGTAGGAGGTGAGGGAACGTGTCACGGCATAGTTGACCCGGTCGTGGATGTCGAACTGGGAGACGGGCTTTTTCCGTACCCGGTTGCGGCGGACGTCCGTCTTGTCCGCGATGATCAGCGCGGCGGAAACCGGATCGAAGGCCGCGCCGGTCGATTCGTCGTGATTGGCGATGGCGCTGACGATGGCGGCCCGGTCCGCGCAGGGAACGTCCATCTCCTTCAGAATGCCGTTGGCGAGCAGCGCGCCGTATTCCCCGTGATGGGTGCGGTTGATGGCGTTCCCGATATCGTGAAGATAGCCGGCCGCCCGCGCAAGCCCGAGCAGATGATCCGGATAATGAAACCAGCTGAGCACCTCGGCCGCCTTCGAGGCCACGATCGACGCGTGGACGGTGGAATGGTCCGTATATCCGAGCGTGCTGAGAATCTCGTCGCCTTTTTTGTAGTATTCCTGTATGTCTTCTCTCCGAATCAGTTCCCGATAGATGTTCATCTGAGCCTTTCTTCCTTGTATAAATGCTGCCATTCATTATTTCACCCGGAGCCTGGCGCTTCCATCAGAGATATGTAAAATACTGTTTCGGTTCTGTAAAACCCGAAAGACGTGACCTGCGGCGGTAAAATCAGGTTTGAAATGAAGTGCACTTCGAATGAAACTTCATTCTGGGACGATCTGCTTCGAAGAACGCATTTTACACAGATTTTACAATCTTTACAGAAACGGGATAGATCGCGCTGTCGCTTCGCCAATACAATAGGAATTGTGTAAAAGCGAGGTATGAGATGAACGAGACAGTCAGGACTGTATTCGGGCTGGCAGGCGGCCTTGCCCTCTTTCTGTTCGGCATGAATTCGATGAGCGACGCACTGCAGAAGGCGGCCGGCGCGAAGATGAAGAAGGTGCTCGCCTTCCTCACAAGGAATCCCGTGATGGGTGCACTGGCCGGTGCGCTGGTGACCGCGATTTTGCAGAGCAGCTCGGCGACCACCGTGATGGTCATCGGCTTCACAAGCGCGGGGCTGATGACGCTTCCGCAGGCGATCTCCGTGATTTTCGGGGCGAACATCGGTACGACGATGACGGCCCAGCTGCTGGCCTTCAAGATCAGCGACTACATCTATCCGATCATTTTCGCGGGCTTTCTGATCAGCTTCCTCGCGAAGCGCGAGAAGGTCCGCAATGTCGGTCTTGTGATTTTTTCCTTCGGACTCCTCTTTGAGGGAATCGAAATCATGGGCAGCGTGATGAAGCCGCTTGCCTCCAGTCCGTTCTTCATCGAAATGATGGGACGGGTGAAGGATATCCCGGTACTGGGCGTTCTTCTCGGCTGCGGCATGACGCTGGTGGTGCAGAGCAGCTCGGCCACGATCGCCGTCCTTCAGAATTTCGCGGCGACGCCGGGGCCGGACGGCGGCTCGGTCATCGGACTGGTGGGCGCGATCCCGATTCTTCTCGGAGACAACATCGGGACGACGATCACGGCGCTTCTGGCTTCCATCGGACAGTCGAAGAACGCGAAGCGCACGGCAATCGCCCACAGCTTCTTTAATATCAGCGGGACGATCGTCTTTATGTTCCTGATCCCCTGGTTTGCCCGGTTCGTGGCGTGGATTTCACCCAGGGGCGCGGAGACGGATATTATCTCACGACAGATCGCCAACGCGCATACCACGTTCAATGTGATCTGCACGCTGGTCTGGCTGCCGCTGCTCCCTCTGATGGTGAAGCTGGTGATGAAGGTTATTCCGGGCGCGGAGACGGCGGCCCGCGACGCGTACCGGCCGGAGTTTCTTGACGAGTCTCTGATCAGTCAGCCGGTGGCCGCCATGTACCTTGTCGGCCGCGAGATCCGGAGCTGCGCTTCTCATACGGATCAGATGCTGGAGGCGGCCCGCGATGAGCTCGGAGCCGGAACGGCGGCCGACAGAAGCGTCTTTGACGGACTGTACCGGAACGTGGAGAGCGTGCAGGCCGCGATCATCCGCTACATTTCGAAGATGTTCGCCGGCGGCGGTCTCACGGAGACGCAGGCGGAGCAGACGGCCGGCCTGATGTCGGTTGCGTCCGATCTCGGACGAATCGGCGACCGCTGCGGGGAGATCGTCATATCTCTCCGGAAGATCGGTTCGGATGACCGGTCCTTCTCGACGCAGGCGGTCAGTGAGCTGACGGCATGCTTCAACATTTCTCTCGGCCTATTCCGGATGACGGTAGACGCGATCGAGCAGCAGGATCTGGCGAAGGCGGCGAAGGTGTCACGTGGCCGGAAGAAGATGAGGAAGGCGCAGAAGCAGTTTAACAAGGCGCACCTCGCCCGGATCTCCGCGAAGGAGTGCGATCCGTCGATGACGGCGGATTACTCGGGGATTCTTGACCGGCTGAACCGGATCGTCGACAACTGCGTTGACATTGCCGAGGACGCGATGGACCGGGTGACGCTGCCTACGCTCGACGGAGAGAAGGCAGAGAAGCCGGCGGCTGCGGCAGCGGGCAGCGTGTGAGAGCTCTGTCCGGTGGAGAAGCTTAGGGACGGTTTCCGGGCGGAGCGGGAGAAATAAGGCAGAGACGGAATCCGGCGCGGCTTCTGCGCCGGATTTCGCCATCGACGAGAGGCGGACTTCGGTCCGCCTCTTTTTTCACCTGCGCGCACGCTGCGGACGATGCGGCTGGAAGACGATTCTTCTCCATACGGCAGGTCTGTTTTGTGGTACTATGGAAGAGAAGGCCGGCTTTCAGCCGGCCGGAGACTGTGAAAGAATGAGGAATGAGAACATGATGGATTTTCAGGCATTTTACGACGGGAAGGTCTTCGACGCCTACCGCTATCTGGGTGCGCATCCCGACCGGAAGGGCGTGACGTTCCGCACATACGCGCCGTCGGCGCAGCAGGTGGCCGTCATCGGGGAATTTAACGGGTGGCAGGAGGAGCCGATGACGCAGCCGGTGCGCAGCGGTTTCTGGGAAATGCATGCCGAGGGCGCGAAGCCGGGCCAGATGTACAAGTACGTGATCTACAGCCGCGACGGCCGGGTCGAGCACTGCGATCCGTACGGGTTCGGGATGGAGAAGCGTCCCGGGTTCGCCTCGATTGTGAGGGATCTCTCGGAATACACCTTTCACGACGGGGCGTGGATGAAGAAACGCACCCGCTGCTTTGACCGTCCGCTCAACATATTCGAGGTTCATCTGGGTTCCTTCAGGACGAACCCGGATGATTCCGACGGCTGGTATCGCTACGATGAGATCGCGGACGATCTCATCGACTATGTAAAAAAGTATCACTTCACCCATGTCGAATTCATGCCGCTGGCCGAGCATCCGTTCGACGGAAGCTGGGGCTATCAGGAGACCGGCTACTTCAGCCCCACTTCCCGCTACGGCACCGCGTCCCAGCTGATGGAACTCGTGGACCGTCTGCATCAGGCCGGCATCGGGGCGATCGTGGATTTCGTGCCGGCGCACTTCGCGCTGGACTGGTATGCGCTGCGCCGCTATGACGGGACGGAGCTCTACGAGTATCCGCCCAGCGACGTCTCCGAGAGCGAGTGGGGAAGCTGCAACTTCATCTTTTCACGCCGGGAGGTCGCCTGCTTCATGCAGTCGGCGGCCAACTACTGGCTCACCGAGTATCATTTCGACGGCCTCAGGATGGACGCGGTCAGCCGGATGATCTACTGGCAGGGCAATGAGGCGCGAGGCGTCAACACCAACTCGGTCGATTTTCTCCGGTCGATGAACGCCGGTCTTCACCGCCTGCATCCCGACGCGATGCTGATCGCCGAGGATTCCACCGCCTATCCGGGCTGCACGAAGGCTCCGGAGGAGGGCGGTCTCGGATTCGACTACAAGTGGGATCTCGGCTGGATGAACGACACGCTGGATTACTTCATGAAGACGACGGATGAGCGCCGTTCGCTGTCGCAGAAGCTGACGTTTTCCATGTACTATTTCTACCGGGAACGGCACCTGCTGCCGTTTTCCCACGACGAGGTGGTACACGGAAAGCGGACGATCATCGGGAAGATTTACGGGGAGTATGAGGAGAAGTTCGCCCAGCTCCGGACACTGTACCTCTATATGCTGGCCCATCCCGGCAAGACGCTGAATTTTATGGGAAATGAGATCGCGATGTTCCGAGAGTGGGATGAGACGCGGGAGCCGGACTACAATCTGCTCGATTATCCGATGCACCGGGCGTTCTCCGGCTTCTTCGCGGAGCTGATGGAGCTGGGGAGGACGCATCCGGCCTTCTACGAGATGGATTATGAGCCGGGTGGGTTTCAGTGGCTTTCCATCAACGAGAGCGGAAACGATGTCTATGTGATCCGGAGAAATGCAAGGGAGGAATCCCTCGTCATCTTCTTCAATTTCTCGAATTCGATGCAGAACGCGCGGTATCAGTCCGATTACGACGGTCATCTTGAGCTGCTGCTTCATTCCGACTGGGAGCGGTTCGGCGGGGGCACGAAGGAAAGCCGGGAAGGCGGCCGTGTCGCGATCTCGAAAGACCGGCCGATCCATCTGGTGCTTCCGGCCTTCAGCGCGGCGGTCTGGACGCTGAAGCCGTAAGCCGGTCCGGGAGAGGGGACGGCTGTATTCCCCGGAAGGGATTTGAATTTCTGCGTGCGGCCGTGACCCCGGAAAAAGGCCGGCGCGGCAGCGGGACGGAAGTACGGGCGGCTGCATTTTCAGATGGCGCCCGGCGCGGAAATCCGGTATAGTGAAGGCAGAGACAGCCTTTGAGCGAGAAAGGAGAGAATATGGTATTTTACAGATGTCAGCATTGCGGCAACATAGTTGTGAAGCTTGTGGACAGCGGCGTTCCGGTCGTCTGCTGCGGCGAGCCGATGCAGAAGCTTGAGGCCAACGTCACCGACGCGGCGAAGGAGAAGCATGTTCCGGATGTGACGGCGGACGGGAACCGGATCGCGGTGCAGGTCGGACAGACCGCGCATCCGATGACGGAGGAGCATCATATCGCGTTTATCGCGCTCGAGACGGAGAAGGGCTTCCAGACGGCGACGCTGAATCCGGGAGAGCAGCCGGCCGCGTCCTTTGTTCTTGCGGAAGGAGAAACGGCCGTTGCGGTCTATGCGTGGTGCAACCTGCACGGGCTCTGGAAGAAGGATCTTTCGGAGAAGGAGCCGGTAAAACGCGTGCTCGTGGCGTATTTTTCGGCAAGCGGTGTGACGAAGGCGGCCGCGGAGAAGGTGGCGGAGGCTGCCGGCGGCGATCTTTTCGAGATCCGGCCGGCTGTGCCGTACACGGACGCCGATCTTGACTGGACGTCCAGCACAAGTCGCACGAACGTGGAGATGGCGGACGAGACGTCCCGCCCGGAAATGGCCGAAAAAGCGCAGGATATTGGCCGGTATGACACGATCTTCCTTGGCTATCCGCTCTGGTGGGGCACGATGCCGCGGATCGTCGAGACCTTTCTCGAGAGCTGCGATCTCGCCGGAAAGAAGCTGATTCCCTTCGCCACATCAGGCGGCTCCGGTCTGGGCAAGAGCGAGAAGGCGCTGGAGAAGGAGCTGCCCGCGGATGTGACGCTTCTGCCGGGACAGATGGTCACGAAGATGAGCGAAGCGGAGATCTCCGACTGGGTCCGGAGCCTTCCGCTGTGAGGCAAGCGGGAAGACCGCCGCTGAGACCGGCGGAATGAAATGCAGAGCGAAAGCGCCGGGAGAATCAAACGGCTGCGCGAAACCGCGGACACGGGACGGGGCGCGTCGCAATACCCTGGTGTGAAAGCAGAAAGACGGGACGGGGGCGCTTGCGCGTCCCCGTCCCATCGTCCATTCTCTTGCGGTGAAAAGACAGCCCGGTTATCCGATCCGGTGGATTCGGCTCTCATCGAAGCGGTCCTGCTGCGGTCTGGACTCGGCCGGATGACCGAGGGCAAACAGACAGAAGGGCTCGAGGGAATCCGGTGCGCCGATGATCCGGCGGACCTTGTCCATACGGCTCCGTTCCGGTGCGATGCCCAGCATGACGCCGCCGAGCCCCAGGGAATCGGTCTCAAGCCACATGTTTTCCTGCGCGATCGCCATATCGATCTCCGCCATCGACGGGAGACGGGTCTCCTGTCGGAAGCAGGGCACGATGACGACGGGCGCGCCGGCGGCCGGGCGGGAGAACATCGTCGCCTTTGAGAGCTCCAGAATGACGTCGCGGTTTGTGACCACATAGAACTCCCACGGCTGCTGGTTCACCGCGCTGGGCGCCTGCATGCCCGCGCGGAGAATCCTTGTCAGATCCTCCTCGGCAACGGGCTCGTCGGTGAACTTCCGGATGCTGACTCGGTGAAAAATGCTGTCCATTGTGCGCCTCCTTCGGCATAGTCTGGTGAGTGAGCGGGCGTTCCCGGTGACCGGCCGGGCGCTCTCTGGTACGGACGGATCCCGCGCTCAGTCAAGCACAACATCCGGATTCGTCTGAATGAAATCGATGTACTGCATGCCCCAGTCCCCGATCTTCATCAGCACCGGCGTGAAGGAACGTCCGATCTCCGTCAGCGAGTATTCGACGCGAGGGGGTACCTCCGGGTACACGTTCCGCCGGACCAGTCCCCGCTTTTCAAGCAGCTTCAGCTGGGACGAGAGCGTCGCGTGCGTCATGTTGGGCACCAGCTTCTCCAGCTCGCTGAAACGCAGCGTCCGGTCGCTTAAATAATGAAGGATCAGGATCGAATACTTGCCCTGAAGCACTTTCTGGGCAGTGCGGTAGGGGCATTGAAGAATATAGTTTCTGTCATCTTTCATCGCATGAGTATTCCTGTTCATACCAGGTATCACAAAAAAACGCTCTTGCTATTTATCTTGAAGTACATATAATAGGGCTTAGTTCGAAAACGATACTATTATAACAACTTCAGTCATTTTTGCAATTGTCATTTCACAGAGGTTTATATGAAATCCAGTAAGAAGAGGAAGGCGCGCCGCAGAAGAATGCTGTTTCTGATGACGGTCCTTCTCGGAGCAACAGCCGGCGCCTACGCCGTCTGCGCGCAGCAGTACACAGCCAAATTCATTCCCGGCACCGTTGTCAACGGCGTCAACATCAGCGATCAGACCGCCGAGGAGGTCGAGCGGGACCTGTCGGAGAAAGCCGGCGCCTATCAGCTGACGCTGCATTTCTCCGATGAGAAGTCGGAGACACTGACCGCGGATTCGATGGGCTATCGCTATGTGAGCGACGGCTCCATCGGCCGGCTGCTTTCCGTCCAGAAGCCTTATACGTGGCTCCGGGGCCTTCTCGGGAAGACGACGGAGACGACGGCGGACGTGACGTACAGCTATGACACAGACAAACTCGCGGCGGCCCTCGCGGCGCTGCCGGAGAGTCAGGCCGAAAACGTCACCGCGCCGACGGACGCGACAATGAAGATCAACGACAGCAGCCAGGCGGAGATCGTTCCCGAGACGGATGGCAATGCGCTCGATCAGGACAAGCTTCTCTCCATCGTGGAGCAGGCGATCAGCAGCGGCGAGACCGAGATCGGCTCCGACGCGCTGTCGGACGCATACGTTCGGCCGTCGGTCACCAGCGACAATGAGGAGCTGAAGAGCGCGGTGAACGATCTGAACTCCTACCTCACGATGAAGATCACGTTTCCGATGTCGGACGGGTCCGAAAACGTGCTGGACGGCTCGACGATCCGGAACTGGCTCAGCGACTCGCCGGACCACGCGGGCTGGTACACGATGGACGAGACGCATCTCCGCGACGGCGTGACGGCCTATATCGCGGATCTTGCCGGAAAGGACGATGTGGGCCGGTCGACGACCGTTTTCCATTCGACCAATTACGGCGATGTGTCCGTGCCGATCGGCGCCACATGGGGGCACGCGCTGGATCAGGCCTCGATGGTGGACGCGGTGATGGCGGCCTTCGACAGCCGCACATCCGGCACGCAGGAACTGATCTACAGCTGGAAGGAGGCGGATCCGACGTCGATCGGGAACACCTACATCGAGGTGGATATCGCGAGCCAGCGTGTCTACTACTACCGTGACGGCGAGCTCGAGTTCAGTACGGACTGCGTTACAGGGACGGAGACGAACGATTCCCGGCGGACGCCGTCAGGCGTCTACAGCGTGCTCAGCCGCATGAAGGACCACACGATGAGAGGGTCCTACGGGACGGCGTACTGCCGCTACGCGGTGGTGTTCAGCAGTACGGGGCTCTACTTCCATGACGCCTCCTGGCGCGATTCCTTCGGAGGGGATACGTACCTGAACAGCGGCTCGCACGGCTGCGTGAACCTTTCCTACGACGCGGCGAAGTATCTCTATCAGAACGTCGACACCGGTACGCCGGTCGTGATTTTCCGCCCGGATACATGAGACGGCAGGGAGAGAGGGAATGCAGAAAGTAAAAAGCAGGGAGCTCTTCGCGGCCTTTTTCCGGATCGGTCTTTTCACGTTCGGAGGCGGCTACGCGATGATCCCGCTGATCGAGCGGGACGTGGTCACGAAGAAGCAATGGATGAAGGATGAGGATCTTCTCGACATGGTGGCTCTGGCGGAGTCGACGCCGGGACCGGTGGCGGTCAACGCGGCTACCTTTGTCGGAAGGCAGGTCGGCGGGTATGCCGGCGCGGCGGCAGCGACACTCGGAGTGGTGCTGCCGTCTTTTCTGATCATTCTCGCGGTCGGGTACCTTCTGCAGATGGTGATGCACAGCCGTCTGGTGAGGGACGCCTTTCTCGGAATCCGCGCCTCGGTGCTGGTCCTGATCGCCTCGGCGATGATTTCGCTGCTCCGGAAAATGCAGTGGTCGAAGGGAGGCATCTGTCTTCTGATCGCCGCGCTGACCGCGGTGGCGTTTTTTGACGTGAGTCCGATTCTCGTTCTGCTTGCCGCGGCGGGCGCAGGCATCGCCGCGGGCGCGGTGAGGAGGCTCAGGGCATGATATTGCTGGCTTTGTTTTTTCAGTTCCTCAAGATCGGCGCCTTCACGTTCGGAGGCGGCTACGCGATGATTCCGCTGATCGAGCAGACCGTGACGGCGGAGGGATGGCTTTCGAAACAGGAAATCATCGACTTTGTCGGTGTCAGCGAGAGTACGCCGGGGCCGTTCGCGGTCAACATCGCGACGTACATCGGCTGGCGGACAGGGGGCATCCCCGGGGCCGCCGTGTCGACATTCGGGGTTGTGCTGCCGGCGTTTCTTGTGATGCTGGTGATCTCGGGCTGTTATGCGGGTCTGAAACGGAACCGGTATGTCGCGGACGGCTTCGGCGCGGTCCGCGCGGCGGTGGTCGGCCTGATCGGCGCGGCGCTGGTTTCCGTGTCGGGCAATGTCTTCCATCTGGCGGCCCGGTGGCTGGGCGCCCTGCATGGGACAGGCGCGGCGCTGAACGGAAAAACGGCGCGGGAGGATCTGATTTCTCTCGTGATTGTGGCGGTCTCCGGTGTTCTCGCGTGGAAGAAGCTCCATCCGATTCTGATCATCTGCGTGAGCGCGGCGCTCGGCATCGTGCTGGGCACAGCCGCAGGCGTATGAGAAAACGGGAAAGAAGCGGAATCCGGGATCAGGGTGCGCGGACCGATGCGCGGCCGGTGCCGGTGTGAGAAAACAGGAAAGAAGCGGAATCCGGGATCAGGGTGCGCGGACCGATGCGCGGCGGTGCCGGTGTGAGAAAACAGGGAGGAGGCGGAACCCGGGACCGGCCGGTGCAGGCGCACCGGGCAGAAAGGAACCGGAAAAAGGCGGATGAGCGGGGAACGGTACGAGTGTCACGGCCATCTGATGATGGACGGCGAGGATTTCGGAGGCGCCTGGCGCCGGCACGGAGGCGGGGCTCATTTCAGCAACACCGGTGTGCACATCGGATCAAAGGTGAATCTTGACGCGGTGCGGTCAGAGCTGGCCGCGCTCAGGGATGCCGGCGTGACATATTTCCGGGACGGCGGAGACGCGCTGGGCGTGTCGGACGCGGCCCGGCCGCTGGCGGCGGAGTACGGTATCGAGTACGCAACGCCTGTCTTCGCGATCCACCGCGACGGGCGTTACGGCGGCATCGTCGGCCGCGGATACGAGGATGAAGCGGGATTCCGGAAACGGCTCGCGGAGCTTGAGGCGGCGCAGGCGGATTTCGCGAAGCTGATGATTTCCGGTATCATTACCTTTCGTACCTGCGGCGGGTTGTCCTGCCCGTCGCTTGAAGAAGAGGAAATCCGCAGGGTCATCGGGCTGGCGCATGACGCGGGCTTTGCCGTGATGCTTCATATCAACGGGGCGGAGGCCGTCAAGGCGGCCGTCCGGGCAGGGGCGGACAGTGTCGAGCACGCCTATTTCTGCGATGAGGAGGCGCTGGAGCTGCTGGCCGGATCGGATACGATCTGGGTTCCGACGCTGGCTGCGATCGACGCTTTTACGGGGAGAGAAGGCTTTGACCAGACGGTCGTCCGACGGACCATCCGGGAACAGCTCCTGGCGGTGGGCCGTGCCTCCCGGATGGGCGCGAAGATCGCGTCCGGCTCGGACTCCGGTGCGGTCGGCGTGCCGCACGGGCCCGGCACGCTCCGCGAATATGAGCTGCTGGCCCGGGCCGGCGTGCCGGAGGAAAGGATTCTCGCGGCGAACCGGGAGATCCGGGAGCGGTTCCGCAGGAGGTGAGCGGCCTGTTCTGCGGCGGCAGGGGCGCAGAAAGCATGCGCTTCAGCCGGCGCGGGGTGACAGAAAGAATGAGATGCGTCTTCCGGTGCGGGGATATTCCGCACCGGACAGGATGACAGTGTGTGAAGGCACCGGACTGCCGTGAAAGGCGGGAGAGCGGGCGCATGGCATGGATCCGAAGGAAGGATCCGTGCCATGCGCCCGCTTTGCTTTTAAGCGGATTTGACGTTCGGAAACGCAACCGATTGCGCGATCGATTGACCGGATCGCCCGACAAATGCGCATAATGCACAAAAACATGCGATAAAATTAATGAAACAAGCCGGATTGACGCGGAAAACGTTTCGCTGTACTGTAATAAAAGAACAAACGGTTGCGCAATTCACAGCAGCGACAGCTTTTCATCAGGGAGGTTATGAGAGATGAAGAAAAAGTTGGTTTCCATCCTTACAGCCGGCGCCGTTGTTTCCGCTATGGCGGCGGGATGCGTCGCGGTGTCCGCGGACAGCACAGTGGAGTCAGCGGCTGAGTCCGCGGCGGAAGCGGCAGTTGCCCCGGAGACGGTCGGCACAGGCTCCAAGGGAACGATCAAGATCTGGGTCGCGGACGCGGCGGTGAAGTTCACTTCCCAGCAGGTGCAGAGCTTCATCGACAGCACCGACGGCGCGGCGGACTGGTCCTATACGGTGGAACCGGTAGGCGAGGGCGACGCGGCGAGCAATATGATCACGGACGTGGAGGCCGGAGCGGATATTTACACGTTTGCGCAGGATCAGATCGCGCGTCTGGTGGCGGCCGGCGCGCTCGAGGAGGTCAACCCGGATGACGTCGATTCCGTGAAGAGTGAAAATGACGAGGGAGCGATCACGGCCGCGACGGTGGGCGATACGCTTTATGCCCATCCGATCACCTCGGACAACGGATATTTCCTCTATTATGACAAGAGCGTCGTCACGGATCCGTCTGATCTCGACACGATCCTTTCGGACTGCGAGAAGGCCGGAAAGAATTTCTACATGGAGATCAACAACGGCTGGTATCAGCCGGCGTTCTTCTTCGGCACGGGCTGCAAGCTCCTCTATGAGACGGACAACGACGGAAACTTCACGTCCTGCACGGTGGACTACGCGTCGGACGCCGGTGTCACCGCGCTGAAGGAGATGATCAAAGTCAAGAGCTCCTCCGCGTTCCAGAACGGTTCCTCCGCCGGCAAGGCGACGAACGTGGGCGCGATTGTCGACGGCACATGGGACGCGTCGACCGTGAAGGAGCTTCTGGGTGACAACTACGCCTGCGCGAAGCTTCCGTCCTTCAAGGGAGAGGACGGCAAGACGTACCAGATGTCCGGGTTCGGCGGATACAAGCTGCTGGGCGAGAAGCCGCAGGAGGACGAGGACAAGCTGGCGGTCTGTGATCAGCTGACCGCCTATCTCTCCGGAGAAGAGGTTCAGGCGGCCCGCTACAAGGATCTCGGCTGGGGCCCGTCTAACAAGGCGGTTCAGGCTTCTGATGCGGTGAAAGCGGACGAGGCGCTCTCCGCGCTGGCCGATCAGCTGCAGTATGATATCCCGCAGGGTCAGTACCCGAACGACTACTGGACGCTGGCGACCGGTCTCGGCGACGATGTGATCCAGGGCAATCTGACGGCGGATACGTCTGACGACGATCTGATGAAGGCGCTTCAGACGTTCCAGGATACCTGCGCGTCCTACGCGGAATCGTAAAGAAAAAGCAACGCTTGCTGGGAAAGGCCGGGAGAATGGATTCTTTCGGCCTTTTCGATTGAAAAATTCAGCGGAATGCCTGTCCCGGAAAAACAAGGACTGCATGTTTCTGAGTACATAGTGCAAACAAGGGAAGGAGCCATAAAATGGCTGCGAAAACAAAAACAGGTCGTTCGGCCGTGAGGACAATCGGGAGAGACTTCCGGGAGATCGGAACAACCTTCGCGCACGGAGACGCGAAGACGAGGCTCTCCTACGTGGTGATGGGACTCGGGCCGCTGTTCAGAGGACAGATTGTCAAGGGAACTGCCTATCTCGGGCTGGAGATACTCTTTTTTCTCTATCTGTTCCGTTTCGGATTCCACTATCTCAGCCGGATCACCACGCTGGGCACGGTGGAAACGACAAAGATCCACAGAAAGACAGTTTACGGGGACAACAGCTTTCTCATCCTGCTCTTCGGCATTCTGACGATCGTCGTCATTGCCGCGTTCCTTTTCGTGTGGCGGATGAATGTCCGGGAAAACATGCTGGAAGAGGCGGCTCTTAAGCAGGGACGGGCGCTTCCGGAAAACCGGAAGGTTTTAGGCTCGCTTCTGGACCGCCATTTTGACAAGACGCTGCTCGCGGTTCCGGTGCTTGGCATCTTCATTTTTACAGTGCTGCCGCTGATCTTCATGATCTGCGTGGCCTTCACCAATTATGACGCGAAGCATCAGGCGCCGACCCATCTCTTTACCTGGGTCGGACTCAGCAACTTCAGACAGCTTTTTTCCTTTGGGAGCAGCGGTTTCGGCCCGACGTTCTTCCGTGTGCTGCTCTGGACGCTGGTCTGGGCCTTTTTCGCGACCTTCCTCGACTACTTCATCGGGCTGATGGTGGCGATGCTGATCAACCGGAAGGGGATCCGGCTCAAGAAGCTCTGGCGGACTGTCCTCGTCGTCACGATCGCGGTGCCGCAGTTCGTCTCTCTTCTCTACGTCTCGAAGATGTTCGCCACGGACGGGCTGGTCAACGGCTTTCTGCTCAGCGCGGGCATCATCTCGAAGGCGATTCCGTTCTGGGAGGACCCGACGCTCGCGAAGGTGATGATCATCCTGATCAATATATGGATCGGGATTCCCTACATGATGCTGATCTCGACCGGCCTTCTGATGAATATTCCGGAGGATCTCTACGAATCAGCCAGGATGGACGGCGCGTCGCCGGCGCAGATGTTCTTCAACATCACGCTGCCCTACATGCTGTTCGTCACAGGCCCGTTCCTGCTGACGCAGTTCACCGGGAATCTCAACAACTTCAACGTCATCTTCCTTTTGACGCAGGGGAAGCCGCTGTCACTCAAGCTTGCGGGAAATGCAGGCCACACCGATCTGCTGGTGACATGGCTCTATAAGATGACAGTCAACGACACGAATTACAAGATGGCGGCGGTCATCGGCATTATGGTTTTCATCGTGACGGCGGTGATCTCGCTTGTCGTGTACAACCGGCTTCCGTCAGTGAAGGATGAGGAGGGATTCCAGTGATGAAGAATGAGTCATTTGCTTCCATGAGCCGGAAGAGGAGCGCCGCCAATTTCTTCTGCTATCTGCTGCTGATCGTGATCAGCGTGATCTGGCTGTTTCCGTTCTTCGGCATCGTCATGCAGAGCTTTCGCTCCTACGCGTCGGAGTACGGCGGGATGGTGAGCTATCTGATCCCGAAGCGTTTTTCACTGGATAACTACCGTTTTCTGTTCTCGGGCGAGACGAACTTCCTGCTCTGGTATCAAAACACCGTGATCATCGCGCTGGTGACGACGGTCTTTCAGACGCTGATCGTGATGGGCGTAAGCTACGCGCTTTCCAGAATGCGCTTCGCGGGACGCACGTTTCTGATGAGATTCTGGCTGATTCTCGGGATGTTCCCGGGCTTTCTGACGATGATCTGCATGTATTTCCTGCTGAAGCAGTTCGGGCTCACCCAGAGCGGTGCCGTGCCGGGGCTGATCCTTGTCTACTGTGCGAGCTCCGGCATGCAGTACTATGTCTGCAAGGGCTATTTCGACACGATCCCGAAAGCGCTGGACGAGGCAGCACGGATCGACGGTGCCTCGCGGTTCCAGATCTTTTACCAGATGATCATCCCGCTGTCGAAGCCGATCGTCATCTACACTGCGCTGACCGCCTTTCTCGCGCCCTGGTGCGACTACATCTTCGCCTCCTATGTGGCCTTCGGCAACGACAGAAGCTATAACGTTGCCGTCGCCCTGACGCGGTGGGTGTGGACCAATGATTATCAGGGCTACTTCACCAGGTTCTGCGCAGGTGGTATACTGGTTGCGATACCGGTCGTGATCCTGTTTATGTGCCTGCAGAAATACTATGTCGAAGGCGTGACCGGAGGTGCAGTGAAGGGCTGAAAACGGAGATGGCTGAAAATCTGACAATCGATGATATCGCGGAGGCCCTCGGTGTGTCGAAAACCACGGTTTCGAGGGCGATATCCGGGAAGGGACGCATCAGTGCGGCTACGACGGCGCGGGTGAAGGATTATATTTCCAGAATCCATTACAAGCCGAATGCCGTGGCGCGGGGGCTGGCACAGCAGAGAACGTTCAATATCGGAGTGGTCTGTCCGACCGATTACGATCTCTTTGACCTTCCGTATTTCCACAAATGTCTGCGGGGGATCGGGGAAGTCACGTCGGAGAAGGGATATGATATTCTGATGTCTCTGATCACCGGCAGTGAGATTTCCAATCTGAAGAGAATGGTGGAAGACCGCAAGGTGGACGGGGTGATCCTCACCAGGACAATGTTCGACGATCCGCCCGCGGAGTATCTGAAAGCGGCCGGGATTCCCTTCGTCGTGATCGGAAGCAGTCCGGACAAGGAGCTGGTGCAGGTGGACAATGACCATCTGGACGCCTGCTGCGAGCTGACGCAGATTCTGATCGGGAAAGGATTCCGGCGTCTCGTCCTTTTCGGGAAGGACGAAACGCAGGTGATTGCGGATACCCGGAAGAAGGGATTTACGGCCGCGTTTGAGTCAGCCGGACTGAAGGCGGACCCGTCGATGCTCTATATGGGCGTGAACTCGGAGCAGGCCGCGGAGCATGCTGTGGCGGACGCCATGAGGCGGGGGGCGCAGGGCATCGTCTGTATGGACGACATGATCGCGAGTCTTGTGATGGCAGCCTGCCGGAGAAAACGGATCCGCGTGCCGGGGGATATCCGGGTGGCCTCGTTCTACAACAGTGCGCTGCTGACCGGCTCGGATCCTGCGGTGACGGCGATCGACATCGACGACCGGAAGCTGGGCGGGACGGCGGCCGTCACGCTGCTTCAGATGATCGACGGAGAACAGCCGGGGAGTACGCTCCTTCGCGACTATCAGATCATTCTGAGAGAGAGTACAAAATAAATAAAAAAGTGAAGCAGGCATCAGAACGACGCGTATGACCGGCGGGACGCCGGTCATACGCGTCGTTCTGATGCTTCGATCAGGTCAGTCTGTGAGGCTTTCGGCGACTCTGCGGCGAAGCTCCGGGACGACCTCCGACACGAACCAGGGATTTCTGGCCTGCCAGCGAAAATTGAGCGGACTGGGGTGAACGATCGGGAAACGGGACGGAAGGAACGAATGGAAATTCCGGACCGTTTCGGTGAGCGTACGCTCTTCCCGTCCCTTCAGATAGAAGCCGATCGCGTAGCGTCCGACCAGAACGGTGAGTCTGACGTCCGGCATCTGCTGAAGGAGGGCGGCGTGATACTCGCGCGCGATGAACGGTCTCGGCGGCAGATCTCCGGTTTTTCCCTTTCCGGGATAGTAGAAATCCATTGGCAAAACCGCGATCCGCCCGGAATAGAACGTGTCCCGGTCAACGCCCATCCAGTCGCGGAGCGTTTCTCCGGATTTGTCGTCGAAGGGAACACCCGACTCTTCCACGCGCCGGCCGGGCGCCTGGCCGATGATCAGAACGCGTGCCTCCGGGCTGATCTGGAGAATGGGCGGGATGCCCCGCTTCGTGTAGTCCGCATTTCGCGGATCGTTTCGAATGGCTTCCGTAATTTCACTTAAATTCATATCATCCGGGCGGCTGCCGTGTGCCCTGTCACATCCTTTCGTCTCTGTCTGGCTAAAGCATAGCCGGACAGAGATGTTTTGTCTGTTGCCGGAGCAACGGCCGGATTCAGTCCTTCCGGTTCACCATATGGATCTGCTGGTCGGTTTCCAGCTCATAGACGGCCAGTTCGGAACCGTCAAGATTTTCCGCGTGCATGTCCACGCCCGTGATCCGGGAATTGCCGTAGGTCGTGTAGTAGTAGACGCCGGTATCCATGTTGCAGCAGGAACTGTAGATTGTATATTCGCAGATGTCGCGGCCGGCCTCATCTTTTCCGAGACGGCAGCAGCCTTTCTGCTGCTCCACCGAGCCGAGAATCTTGAAGAACTGCGTGATGCTCTCAGCTTCGCTGTCCCCGGACTCGGAGTTCATCTTCGTGAAGGCCACTTTGACGAAGCGGGAGGCGGAGGAGAGATCGCCGGGGATGCCGAATCCGCCCATGCCGCGGCTGTACTGTGAGAGGCTGACGGAGGGAGCGAAGCGGTTGGACGGCAGGCTGGCAGACGAACCCATGTAATCGGCGAGATGTGTCAGATGATAGTCAAAGGTGGGATTGTTGGTCATCACGCCCACCGGGTTGTCATAGACGGTGCCGCCCCGGGCGGTCTGCTCGAAAACGATGACTTCCTTCTGGTCCGCGATCATCCAGTGAAGAGGGGAAGGCGGGAGCTGAGGGCTGAAGGGCGTATCTGTGAGATTGATACGCGCCAGCAGCTGCCGGGCCTCGGCGACGGTGGCGCACTGCCCGAGAATCCACGGGATGAATTCGAAGGAGGCGATGTTATCTTTCCCGTCCGACGGCTGATTGTACTGCGCGTTTCCCGGGAAATTCAGACCGGCCATACTGAGTCCCCGTTCGTTGGTCGCGTCATAATAAAGAGGAAAGCCGTCCACTACGAAAGCCATGCCGATCATCGCCAGATGGGACGGCTGCGGCGCCATATGACGGAACGGAAGCGTCTTGTTCCGCGGCGTGACGCAGACGGTTTCGTGATAGGAATGCTCCAGATCCAGATTGCGTCCAAAATAGTGATCTCTGGTGGTATAGGTTGCTGCTGTGCACATATAAATGCCCTCCTTTGCCTGTGTTTTCGTGCAGGCTGCATGAAATGATTCCGGATTCTACTGTAGCACGATGCGTTTCGTGGAACAAGAGGAGCGCAGTTCGCGGATGACATTCCGCCGGCGGGGCGGTATGATTGACAAAGAGACAAACGGAATAAGGAGGACAGCATTCATGAAGCACTGCATTCTGATCAAGTATCTGCCGTCCGTCACCGGCAGGGAGGCGCTTGAACCCGCGATCCGGACGCTGTTCGAAGGACTCGTGAGGGGACCGGAGGCGGTGCGCGGCGTTCATGGCGTGGACGTGATCGCCAACACGGTCGACCGGGGGAACCGCTTTGACCTTCTGATCCGGATCGATATGGAGCGGGACGCGCTGTCCGCCTACGACGAAAGCCCGATTCACCGCCGCTGGAAGGTGGAGTACGGACCGCTGCTGGAGAAGAAGGCCATCTTCGATTACGAATAAGAACAGACTGCGCCGTGTTTTCCTCCGGTTGACATCCCATTGTCCGTGCGGTATGATCTGGATCAGATACTTTAACGGGTAAACGCGTTGATGCGTAAAAGCGATCCGCGGCACGCGGAAAGATGGCCGCCCGTCCATTGGGATGAAGGAGGAGACTCGATATGAACAGGAAAAAGATGATGGCAGTTGGCCTGACGGCAGCGATGACGGCGGGAATGCTTACGGGAGCCGCTTCGGTTTCCGCGGCGGACAAGACCTACACGGTCGGCATCTGCCAGCTGGTTCAGCATCCTGCGCTGGACGCGGCGACCAAGGGCTTTGAGGACGAGCTGAAGGCGGAGCTGGGCGACGCGGTCACCTTCGATGAGCAGAATGCGGCCGGCGATACGGCGACCGCGACGACGATCTGCCAGAACCTCGTCTCCGAGAACGTGGATCTGATCCTCGCGAACGCGACCGCTTCCCTTCAGAGCGCGGCGGCGGCGACGACGGATATCCCGATCCTCGGTACGTCGATCACGGATTATGCGACCGCGCTGGATCTGGATGATTTCAACGGTACGGTCGGCGGCAATATCTCCGGCACGTCCGACCTCGCGCCGCTTGACAAGCAGGCGGCGATGTTCGGCGAGCTGCTTCCGGACGCGAAGACAATCGGCATCCTGTACTGCTCCGCGGAGGCGAACTCCAAGTATCAGGCCGACCAGATCACCAGGGATCTGGAGGACGCGGGCCTTACGGTGAAGACCTATACGTTCTCCGACTCCAATGATGTCGCGTCCGTCACGGGCCAGGCCTGCAACGAGTGCGACGCCCTCTACATCCCGACGGACAACACGGCAGCCAGCTGCACGGAAGCGATCAACAATGTCGCGAAGCCGGCCGGCAAACCGATTATTGTCGGCGAGGAAGGGCTTATGAGCGGCTGCGGCATCGCGACGCTTTCGATCAACTACTACACGCTGGGACAGGCCACCGGCAAGATGGCGGCGAAGATCCTGAAGGGCGAAGCGAAGATTTCCGAGATGCCCATCGAGTATGACACGAATCCGGTGAAGGAATACAATCCGACGCTCTGCGAGGCGCTCGGCATCCAGGTTCCGGACGATTATGTCGCTTACAATCCGGACGCGGCGGAAAGCGGTGCGTCCAGCACGGCCGAGAGCGTGGCGGAGAGCGCGGCGGAATAACCGCAGACGGCATCCGGCCATCTGACGTCACCGGAGACGCCCGCAGAGGGCGGCTCCGGTGACGCTTTGCTGTGCATCGCCGGGAAACCGCATAACAAGCCGGCTGTCTTTCTGACACGAAGCGGCATTCCGGTAGTGAGATGCAGGAAAACGTGCTAAAATACCAGTACTGAAATGACAGGAGGGAACATCATGAACGGTATGGCAGCTTATTTTGCGTCGCTGGATCCGGCGGGGCTCCTCGGGCGGCTCCCGGCGGGCGTCGCGCAGGGTCTGATCTGGGGCGTGATGGCGCTGGGTGTCTACATCACGTTCCGCCTTCTTGACGTGGCGGATCTTTCGGTCGACGGTACCTTCGCGACCGGAGGCGCGGTGACGGTCATGCTGACGATCAGCGGCTGGAATCCCTGGGCGGCGATGCTGATGGCGGTCGTCGCGGGTCTTCTGGCGGGTACGGCGACCGGACTCCTGCACACGAAGCTGGGGATTCCCGCGATTCTCGCCGGGATCCTGACGCAGTACGCGCTGTACTCCATCAATCTGATGATCATGGGCTTTCAGGCGAACAAGGCGATCAGCGCGGACAAGTATGCGCTGGTCATCACCGGACGCAGCGTTCCCGGCGCCATCGCGGCAGGACTTGTGCTCACGGGCACGCTGATCGCCGTGCTTTACTGGTTCTTCGGAACCGAGATTGGTTCCGCGCTCCGCGCGACCGGCTGCAACCCGCAGATGAGCCGCGCGCAGGGCATCAACATCAACCGGATGAAGGTGCTCGGACTGGCGCTCTCCAACGGTCTGGTGGCGCTGGCCGGCGGTCTGGCGGCGCAGTACTCCGGCTTCGCGGATGTCAACAGCGGCCGCGGATCCATCGTCATCGGTCTGGCCGCGGTCATCATCGGAGAAGTTATCGGCGAGGCGATCCTCGGGCGTCGGCTGAACTTCGCGGGCCGACTGATTTTTGTCGTCATCGGCGGTATCATCTACTATCTGGTTTACACGCTGGTGCTCTGGCTGAAGCTTGACTCGAACATGATGAAGCTGTTCACCGCGATTATTGTCGCGGTCTTCCTCGCCGTCCCGTATCTCCGCGGCCAGGCGAAGAGCTCGTTCCGCAGGGCGGGCCGGCGGAACGGAAAGGGGGAGAACTGATCATGCTGGACGTGAAGAACATCTCGAAGACTTTCAATCCGGACACGGTCAACGAGAAACGTGCGCTCAAGGGTGTGAGCCTTCATCTTGACGAGGGCGATTTCGTGACGGTGATCGGCGGAAACGGGGCGGGCAAATCGACGCTTCTCAACGCGATCGCCGGCGTCTGGCCGGTGGACAGCGGCTCCATCACCATCGCCGGCCAGGATGTGACCGGACTGCCGGATTACCGGCGGGCTTTCCTGATCGGCCGGGTGTTCCAGGACCCGATGACCGGCACGGCCGCGACGATGCAGATTGACGAGAACCTGGCGCTGGCCGCCCGGAGAGGGCAGCGGCGCGGCCTCAGCTGGGGCATCACCGCGCAGGAGCGCGAGGATTACCGCGAGCGGCTGAAGCTGCTGGATCTGGGGCTTGACGAGCGGCTGACGCAGAAGGTCGGTCTGCTGTCCGGCGGACAGAGACAGGCACTGACCCTTCTGATGGCGACGCTTCAGCGACCGAAGCTCCTTCTGCTCGACGAGCACACGGCGGCGCTGGATCCCAAGACGGCCGAGAAGGTGCTGAACGCGACGGAGCGCGTCGTTACCTCGGGCCATCTGACGACGCTGATGATCACCCACAACATGAGGGACGCGATCCTTCACGGGAACCGTCTGATCATGATGAACGAGGGGGAGATCGTGCTCGATATCCGGGGTGATGAGAAGAAGAAGCTGACGGTGGAGAAGCTGCTCCATGAGTTTGAGGTGGCGGCCGGCGAGGAATTTTCCAGCGACAAGGCCATCCTGGGATAAGAAAAGCAGGCGGAGATCCTGTCTTATTCTTAATAAAGCTTAATATCTCTCTGCGCTGCCCTTATGCGGCAGCGCTTTTTTTGTGGTATACTTCTGCAAGACATACGCTCCGTTTCGGGGTGGAAAGGAAAAAGACGATGGTATTTCGGGAATTTTCATATACAAGAGTGGATGAAGCGGGCCTCCGGGCGGAGTTCGCCTCGCTTACCGCGGATCTGAAGGCGGCGCGTTCGGGCGGGGAAGCGTTCGGCGTGCATCAGCGCTATTACCGCGCGGTGGATCACGCGGTGACGCAGATGACGCTGGCTGAGATCCGGCACGACATCGATGTGACGGATGCATTTTACGCAAAGGAGCAGGATTACAACGATCAGCTCGGACCTGTCTTCGAGAACCTGATGACAGAGTACCAGAAGACACTGTACGAGTCACCGTACCGCGGAGACGTGGAGAAGCGGATCGGGCCGGTGGCGATCCGGAACATGGAGCTGGCGATGAAATCGGTGGATCCGAAAATCATTTCCTTCATGCAGGAGGAAAATGCTCTCGAGACCCGCTATAACAAGCTGCTCGCCTCCGCGAAGATCGAGTGGAACGGGGAGACACTGAATCTTTCGCTGATGACACCGTATCTGAGCAGTCCGGACCGGGCGGTCCGTCAGGCAGCGTGGGACCGTGTGACCGCCTTCTATGCCTCAAATGAGGAGGAGATCGAGGAGATCTACGACCGGCTGATCCGGTGCCGCACGAAGCAGGGCGAGGCGATGGGGTACGATACCTATCTGCCGCTGGGCGATGCGAGGATGCGGCGAAACTGCTACGGCCGTGACGAGATGGCCTCCTTCCGGAAGCAGGTGAAGGAGGATCTTGTGCCCTTCGCGGAGCGGATTCATGAGACTCGCAGAAGACGCCTCGGTCTGGACCGGCTGCGCTACATCGACGAAGGCGTCTATTTTACGGAAGGCAATCCGAGACCGGTCGGTACGCCGGAGGAGATTCTGGCTGCCGGACGGAAGATGTACGGCGAGCTCTCGCCGGAGACCGGAGCGTTCATGGACTTTATGTGCGAGCACGAGCTGTTCGATGTGCTCGGCCGGAAGACCAAGAAGACCGGCGGCTATATGACGTATCTGCCGGATTACAAGGCGCCGTTCATCTTCGCCAACTTCAACGGCACCCGCGGCGACGTGGATGTGATCACGCATGAGTGCGGGCATGCCTTCCAGGGCTATCTGGCCGCGGACGATCCGATCCGTGAGCACGCGGATATCACGATGGAGACAGCCGAGACACACTCGATGTCGATGGAATTTTTTACGGAGCCCTGGATGGAGCTGTTTTTCGGCCGCGGGGCCGACCGTTACAGACAGCTGCATCTCGAGGATTCGGTGATCTTCATCCCTTACGGCACGATGGTGGATGAGTTTCAGGAGATCATGTACCGGAATCCGGCGCTCTCCCCGAAGGACCGGAACGGAGTCTGGCTCGATCTCGAGCGGCAGTACCGGCCGCATATGGATTTTGAAGGCTGTGATCTCTATGAGCGCGGCGCTTTCTGGCAGAAGCAGCACCATATCTTTGACTGCCCGCTCTACTATATCGATTACTGCATCGCCGGCACGGACGCGCTGGAATACAAGGTCTGGATGGACCGGGACTACAAGGCGGCGTGGGCGAGCTACCTGAAACTCTGCAGGCTGTCCGCGTCCGGATTCTTCACGGATCTGATCCGGGAAGCGGGGCTGGTAAGTCCCTTTGAGGACGGCTGCCTGCGAAACGTGGTGAATCAGCTGGATCACTGACGGAGGAGTGCGCATGAAAAGAGGAAGGATGAGGACAGCCGCCGCGTTTGCGGCTTCCCTGACGCTGGCTCTGTCCGGATGCGGACAGTCCGCGGGGACGGTTTTCAGTCAGGAACATGCAGCCGCCGGCTCATCCGGACTGGCAGCGCCGCCGGCCGGTTCCGGGACGGGGTCGCGGACCGTGTCCGCCGCCTCCGTCAGCCGTGCGTCATCGGCTGAGGCGGAGTGCATAGGCGTGGCGCCCGGAAAAGGATCGGAAAGCGGGAACAGCAGGGAAACGGTGTCATCTGCCTCCGGCAGCACATCGGCCGGGGCGGAGAGCGGCGGCGCGGCGGGCAGCGGAACGGAGACAGTCAGCGGCGCGGAATCCGGACGTGCGGCCGGCACGGAGAGCGCCGGCCGGGCCGTGTCTTCCGCGCCGGACGTGATCACGTCCGAGACGGTGAGCTTTAATCCCGCGTGGCTGTACGCGGGCAATTCGAAGATTCACAGCGGAACGGCCACGCTCTACCACGCCCAGCCCAGTCTGGCCCGGCATAAGACCGTCTGCGTGAACGCGGGACACGGCACCGAGGGCGGCGAATCCGTGAAGACACTGTGCCACCCGGACGGCACGCCGAAGGTGACCGGCGGTTCCACGGGAGCGGGTGCGACGGAGGCAATGGCGGTGGCGGGCGGTATGGAGTTTGACGACGGCACGCCGGAACGGGACGTGACGCTGGCTCTGGCGATCGCCGTGCGCGATCAGCTGCTGCAGAGCGGCTACGATGTGCTGATGATCCGCGAGAGTCAGGACGTTCAGCTGGACAACATCGCGCGGACGCTGATGGCCAACAATCTGGCGGACTGCCACATCGCCCTTCACTATGACGGAACGGACAGTGACAAGGGCGTCTTCTTTATGAGCGTGCCTCAGGTTGATTCCTATCTTTCGATGGAGCCGGTGGCCTCTCACTGGCAGGACCACGACAGGCTGGGGCGGGCCGTGACAGCCGGTATCGCGGCGCAGGGCTTTTCCCTGTTCGACGGCGGTGAGATGCAGATGGATCTGACGCAGACATCCTACTCCACCGTCCCGTCCATCGATCTGGAGTGCGGCGACGCCGCGTCGGATCATTCCGGCGCTACCTTCCCGGGACTCGCCGCCGGCATCGTGTCGGGCGTCAGTTCCTTTTTCGGTTTCGCAGGATAGACAGAATAAGATAAGGGGAAGAAGCGGGGGAGCCGGACTGAGGCGGGACCTGCCTGAGGCAGATCGGCCTTCGGTTCGGGAAAGAGGCAGCAGACTGTTACGTAAGCATACATAAGGATTTGAATAATGAAAAAGCAGAATAAGCGGAAGAAGGGTTCGCTTGGACTGATCATCGCGCTGATTATGACATTTCTGATTCTGGCCGGAGTGGCCGGACTGGCCGTTTATACGCTGCTCTACGGAAACCGGGACGCCGGACAGGTGCGGACGGTTCCGGAGACGGTCAGTGTGAAACCGACAGTGGAGTCCGTCCGTTCAGAGCCGGAGCGTGCGGAGAGTATAGGCAGGCCGGATTCGGCGGACAGCCGTGAGAAAAGGCTGCTGGAGGCGAGTGTCCATGATCCGTCCTTCTGGAACGGCGCGCCGACGATCACAAAAGACTTTCTGACGGTGAATCCGTATTCCAGGCCGGGCACGAAGCTTGACGGAGTGGAGGACATCGTGATTCATTACGTCGGCAATGCCGGTTCGACGGCGAAGGAAAACAGAGATTACTTCGAGAGCCTTATGGACGGAAGCCGCTCGGCGAGCGCTCATTTCGTGGTCGGACTCAAGGGTGAGATCCTTCAGTGCATTCCGACGGATGAGTGGTCCTACGCGACGAAGTGGCGCAATCACGACACGATCTCCATCGAGGTCTGCCATCCGGGGGAGGACGGAAAGTTCAACGACGCTTCCTATGATTCAGCGGTCGACCTCACCGCCTTTCTCTGCAAGGCGTTCGAAATCGGGCCGGGCCATGTGATCCGTCACTATGACGTGACCGGAAAGCTCTGCCCGAAGTACTATGTGGAGCATGAGGACGCGTGGAAGTCGTTTCTTGCGGATGTAAGGACCCGGTACGATCTGATTGCTTCTCCGTCCGCGGAATCTGAGCAGGAAAACGGGGAGACAGGCTGAGAAGGAACATGAGGCGGGAGATGCCTTCTGAAATAGGAGACAGCGCATAAGGAACGAAAAGGAGACGGTCATGCGCGGAAAAGCAATCTGCAGTCTGATATGCGGCGCTGTTCTCGCCGCTTCGCCGTGCGCTGCGGCGGACAGCGGGGGAGTCTCAGCGGCGGAGAACACCGGGACGGAGGGCGGTACGCTGCAGATTCTCACTCCTGATACGACCGTGCGGGATCTGGTGGGCGCGTATCTTCCCGGCTATACAGCGACGGACGACACACACGGCACCGTGACGGACGCGGACGGACAGACGGTCACGGTCGTCTGGACGATTCTGGACGACGCGGACGGTTCCTATCAGAACCAGGTCGACGGCCAGCTGTTCAGCAACGAAGGGTATCTGCCCGATGACCGGATCGACCTCTTCACCGCGTCCACCGGTTATCTGAGAAAGTACACCGGAAGCGGGGCGGACGTGGCGGTTCCGCTGAAGGAACTCGGCTTTACGGACGATGAACTCGCGTTCCAGTACAATTACACGAAGAATGCGGCTTCGGATGAAGACGGTCAGATCCGGGGCGCGGCCGTCGAGGCGAACGTGGGCCTGATGCTCTACAACCGCGCCATCGCGAAATCGGTGCTCGGTACGGATGATCCGGATGCCGTCGCTTCGAAGGTGACGGATCTGGACACGCTGAAGCAGACAGCCGGAGCGCTCTCAAACGGAGGCAGCCGGCTGGTGCAGACCGCCGGCGAGCTTTATCCGCTTTACGCGGCGCGCCGCGGCGCGCCGTGGGTGACGGACGGAACCGTCCGTGTGGACGCGTCGCTGAAGCAGTGGGCCGACGACTGCAGGGCATATGCGGACGCAGGGCAGCTCACGACGGACGCGTACGGGTCGGACGAGTGGAAAAAGGGACTGCAGCCGGACAGCGGATGCTTTGCCTATTTTGAGCCGCTGCATGTCATTCAGAGCACCGTGGCAGACAGCGGGGATCAGAGCGTGGCTGCCGGGGGCGGATGGGCCGTCTGTGCGGGGCCGTCGGCGTTTACATCCGGGGATCTCTATCTTCTGGCGGCAAGGGGAACCGACAATCTGACGCTGGACGCACAGATCATCCGCCGGCTCACCGTGGATGAGGATTCGATGAGCGCGATGGAGGGAACGGCGCTTGATGTGAACAGCAAGCCCGTGATCCGCGCGCTGGCTGCGGACGGAAACGCCGGCCTGTCCGTCCTCGGCGGACAGAATCCGTACGGCGTTCTCGACGGGAACGGAAAGAAGATCGACGTCTCAAAGGGATCTTCCTATGACAGCGAGCTCGATGATCTTTTTCAGTCGGCGATGAAAGACTACATTGACGGAAGGATTACGTACGAGGAGGCGCTCAGAAATTTCCGGAAGAATGTCGGGAGCTGCTTCATGAATCTGGAGGCGAAGTGATACACGGCCCGGGGGATGCCGGATTCAGGGTGTCCGGGCCGGAGAGGAGACCGTATGAGATATGCAGTCAGACTGCTGGCAGGTGCGCTGGCTCTGATCGTGACGGCGGGGCCGGCGCGGGCGGCGGCTTCTCTTTCATCTGCCGAGGCGCCGTCCCCGGAGGAGGGCGGCGTGCTCAACATCGTGACATGGGACAGCGCGCTCGCGGAGACGATGAAGATCTGCGTCCCTTCGTACCGGGAAGACGAAGAAGGGAACGCCTCGATCGGCGGGCTTCCGATCCGATGGACGGTTATCTCCGACGAGGGAAGCGGATACGAGGACTGGCTGGACGCGACGCTTCCGCTGAACGGGACGCTGGCCGCGGACGACCGGGCGGATCTCGTTCTTCTGGACGCGGATTCGCTCCGGAAGTACTGCCGGTCGGATCTGACGGAGCCGCTGGACGGGGAAAGGGGAATTGTGCCGGATGCCTTTGAGGATTCGTACGCGTTCGCGGCAGAGGCAGCGGAGGATGAAACCGGCCGCCTTAAGGCCGCGGCGCTTGAGCTTGAGCCCGGCGCCCTGATCTACCGGAGAGATCTGGCGAAGCGGGTGCTGGGCAGCGGGGAACCGGAGACGGTTCAGGAGGCCGTGAAGGATTTCGCGGCGCTGAAAAAGACGGCGGAAAAGGCGGTCGCAGCCGGCGTGCCGCTCTTTCAGACGGCGGAACAGAGCTTCCCGGTTTTTTCCTCTGCGAGAGAGTCGGGATGGGTGAAGGATGAGACGGCGGAACGCCCGGCTCTCGAGATCCCGGATACACTGAAGGAATGGGCGGAGACGGCGGCGCTCTGGCGCAGGACGGGCGCGCTCGGAGAGAGCGCGCTTTTTCAGACGGAGGAGCCGGACGCGGCAGCCGGCGGACGCATGGACGGGAACGAAGCGGCCTTCGGAATGGTGAAGGGGCCGTCGGTCTGGCTGAAAGGCGGCGTCTGGATCGCCTGTGCGGCCGGAACGGATAATCCGGAGGCGGACGCGGAACTGATCCGGACGCTGACACTGGATCCGGATACGCTCATGGCGCGGGCCTCCGGGTCCGGTGATTTTGTCAACGCGCGCGGCGTCATGGAGACGATGGCGGAGGGATACCGCTCGACGCTCTGCGGAGGACAGAATACGCGGAAGCTGCTGACCGGGCAGGCGGATGCGCTGGGCAGCAGGAAGAGCGCGGCTGCCGTCTATGACGGAATGCTGGACGCGCTCTTTCAGGAAGAGATGGCGCCTTTCATCGGGGGGACGGCGGACTATGCCGCCTGCGAACGGTCATTCCGGAAGCGGGCCGGCGCCCGGTTTCCGGAGCTGCAGTCTTGAGTGAAACATTTTTACATATACTCTCATCAAATGCATATTGCTATCAGGCAGGTTTTCGGGCATGATGGTACCGAAAAGAGGGGTGCCGCCCATCCGGCACCATCAGCGGACAAGGAGGGATTGCAGTATGAAGATTCTGGTAACCGGCGGCACGGGATTCATCGGAAGCCATACCGTGGTGGAACTGCTGAATGCGGGCTATGATGTGGTGATCGCGGATAACCTTTACAATTCGAAAGCGCTGGTCGTCGACCGCATCGAGACGATTACAGGCCGGAGACCGGCTTTCTATCCGATCGATGTGCTGGACCGCGAAGCGCTGACGGACCTTTTTGACAGGGAGAAGATTGACGCGGTGATTCATTTCGCCGGATATAAGGCTGTGGGAGAATCGACCCGGAAGCCGATCGAGTACTACCATAACAATCTGGAATCGACGCTGACGCTCTGCGATGTCATGCGCCGGCATGGATGCAAATCCTTCGTGTTCTCCAGCTCGGCGACCGTCTACGGCGATCCCGCGTTTGTTCCGATCACGGAGGAGTGCCCTCTCGGCGAGACGACGAATCCGTACGGCGCGACGAAGTCGATGCAGGAGCGGATTCTGACGGATATCTGGAAGAGCGACCCGGAGTGGAAGGTGATGCTGCTCCGCTACTTCAACCCGATCGGCGCGCATGCGAGCGGACTTATCGGAGAGGATCCGAAGGGAATCCCGAACAACCTGCTTCCTTATGTGGCGCAGGTGGCCAGCGGCAAGCTTGAGAAGGTGCATGTATTCGGCGACGATTACGATACGCCGGACGGGACCGGCGTCCGGGACTACATCCACGTCGTAGATCTCGCGAAGGGTCATGTGAAGGCGATCGAGGGTATGGAAAAGATGGACGGCGTCAATGTCTTCAACCTCGGAACGGGCGTCGGCTACAGCGTGCTGGATATCATCCATGCGTTCGAGAAGGCCTGCGGAAAGAGGCTGCCCTACGTCATCGACCCGCGCCGGCCGGGCGACATCGCGACCTGCTACTCGGATCCGTCCAAGGCGGAGAAGATTCTGGGATGGAAGGCGGAGAAGAATATCGAGGATATGTGCCGCGACGCCTGGAACTGGCAGACGAAGAATCCGGACGGCTACGGGGACTGACGGTTGAAAGAAGAGGAAGAGGGAATCCGGACGGATGCCTTCTTCCTCTTTTTTGACGGAGATGATACACTGGCTGTGATGAAGACGCGGAGACAGCGGAAGGAGAGCGCGGCATGTTGGACGATTATCTGAAGGCGAAGCGGATCGGGGAAAGGCAGGTTCATCGCGCGGTGGCGCAGGGGCAGTACCCGTATCCGCCGGCGCTGGATGATCTGGTGGAGGCAGGACTGTCGGAATATCCGGTGGGACTCGCGGAGGTACCGCTGGAGATGGTGGCGGGAACCCGGACGGCGGGGCGGCAGAATGCTTTTTCAAACGGATTTATGCCGATTCTGTCAGCCAACTCGGAGTTTGCCGTCAAGTGGAGCAACCTGTACGACGCGCAGATGACAGAAGGGATCCGCGACCCGATCAAGGCCTATGAATACATGCGCCGGTTCTACGTTCAGGAAGGAAACAAGCGCGTCTCGGTGATGAAATATCTTCATATGCCGCTGATTATGGCGGATGTGACCCGCGTGCTTCCGAAACGGTCGGACGAGAAGGACGTGAAGATTTATTACGAGTTCCTCGACTTCTACAATGTCTGTCCTCTGTATGAGATCGGTTTCACGGAGGAGGGGAGCTACGCGAAGCTGGCGGAACTGCTGGGGCAGGACCTTGTTCATCAATGGCGGGAGGACGCGGTGCAGACGCTGCGCTCTGCCTATACGTACTTTGATCAGGTTTTCCAGAGCAAATCGGGCGGCAAGCTGAAGATCACGGCCGCCGACGCGTTTCTGGTCTATCTCACGATCTACCGGATCGATGACCTGCTGAACTCTTCCAGGAGCGAGATTGCCATCCAGATGGACCGGATCTGGAATGAGCTTCTCGTGGAGAATCAGCAGGATGACAAGAAGATCACGCTGGTGGACCGTCCTCAGGCGATCGCCGGGATTGAGCAGGCGGCGCCGGCCGCCGCTTCGCCGACCGGACTTCTCTCGATGCTGCGGGGGCAGACGGTGTACTCCGAACGCCATCCGCTGCGGATTGCCTTTATCTACGACAAGTCGCCGGAGAAATCTGCATGGATCTACGGGCATGAGCTGGGACGAAATCAGCTGGAGCAGACGTACCCGGGCGTCGTCGAGACAATCCGCTACGACGACGTGGTGACGGACGCGTCATTTGCGAGGGTGATTGACGCGGCCTGCGCGGACGAAAACGACCTGATCATCACGACCTCGCCCGCTCAGATGACCCAGACGCTGAAGGCGGCGATCGACCATCCTGACGTGAAATTCATGAACTGCTCGATCAATCTTTCGCATAACGCGGTGCGCACGTATTACGGGAGGATGTACGAGGCCAAGTTTCTGATGGGGTCGCTGGCGGCCTCACTGGCGGACAACCACCGGATCGGCTACCGGGCGGATTACCCGATCTACGGAACGATCGCGAACATCAACGCCTTCGCGATCGGCGCGGCGCTGGTGGATCCGCGCGCGAAACTCTATCTGTCCTGGGACTCGAAGAAGGATTCCAACTGGCGGGAGGCCTTTTACCGGAACGGCGTCAGCGTATTCTCGGGACCGGATCTGATCCGGCCGGAGGCGGCGTCGCGGGAGTACGGCATCTACAAATACGACGAAGGCGGCCGGATCCGCAACCTCGCCGTGCCGGTCTGGAACTGGGGCCGCTACTATGAGCTGATCATCCGCACGATTCTAAACGGCACATGGGAGGCGAAGAATCTCGCGAGAAAGGATCAGGCTCTCAACTACTGGTGGGGAATGGACGCCGGCGTGATCGACGTCATCTTCTCGGAGAAGTTGAGCTACTATTCCCGCAAGCTGATGCGGACGCTGAAGGGTGCGGTGATCGCGGGCACGCTCAATCCTTTCGACGGCGAGCTCCGGAGTCAGCAGGGCGTCATCAAGACGGCGGACGCGCCCCGGCTCACCAATGAGGAGATCATCACGATGGACTGGCTGAATGACAATGTGATCGGGGCGATTCCCACGATGGAAGAACTCCGGGACACGGCCCGTATCACAGTCTCCGTGAGCGGCGTGCAGGCGGTGGAAGCGGAGCAGAAGGAACAGACGGTGCCCGGCGGAGAACGGGCAGGGAGCGAATCGGAGACACGATGAAAATACTGGTGGTGGCGGATGAGCCGGAGAAGGCGCTCTGGGATTATTTTGACAGGGAGCGGGTGAACGGAGTGGAGCTGATCATCTCCTGCGGAGATCTCAGCGCGGCTTATCTGGAGTTTCTGGAGACCATGATCAACCGGCCGCTTCTCTACGTCCGGGGGAATCATGACACGCAGTATGATTACCGGGCGCCGCAGGGCTGCATCGATATCGACGACCGGGTGTATGATTACCGGGGCCTGCGGATCCTCGGACTTGGCGGAAGCATGTGCTACAACTTCAGCAAGGATCAGTACACCGAAGAAGAGATGGCAAAGCGGATCCGGAAGCTGCAGAAACGGATCACACTGATGAACGGTTTTGATGTGCTGGTGGCACATGCGCCGGCCGCGGGCTACGGCGATCTTCCGGACCGGCCGCATCAGGGGTTTGCGTGCTTCAATGACCTGATGAACCGGTGGCATCCGAAGTATATGCTGCATGGACATGTGCACAAGTGTTACGGAAGCGAGTTCCGGAGAGAGAGGGAGCATCCGTCCGGCACGAAGATCATCAACAGCTACGGATCCTATATGCTGGAGATCCGCGACGATGAGCATCCTGCGAAAGGGAGGACGGGCTCGGCGCTGTACGACCTCTACATCTCGCTGACTGCGGGAATCGGCTCGGCCTGATCCGGAATGAGCATGAAGCCGCCTTCTTTCAGCGGTGTCCGCAGTCTGTGACTTATCTGTGTCCCGCTCCGCGAGTCTCGACTTTCGGCTTCCCTGTGCTATAATGGGAGCACAGCCCTGGGCTGACGGCGCGGCCGCGGCGGTCTCCGGACCGCACCGGCCGGCGTGTCCGGGCGGATTAAAAAAATGAGGAGAGAGCGGATATGTCTTCATCACTGAAACGGAAACCACCAAAGAAAAAGACGAGCACCTACAAGGACAACAGCGCGAAGGTGCTGATCATCGTCGGCATCGCCGCGGCACTGGTCGGCGTGATCGCCATCATCGCTTCGGCGGTCGGCGAGGCAGCGTCATCGAAGACGGCGTCCGCCGCGTCGAGCACCGCGACATCCGGGAGCACGGCGGCGAGCGATGCGGCGTCTGCGGCGGAGGCGCTGTCCGGCGCTTCAGCGGTCTCGGGCGCGGAAAGCGTTCCGGATACGGAATCGGCCTCCGGAGCGGAAGCGACAGCTGCATCCGCGAAGCTGGCGACCAGCGCGGACGATATCGAGGCGACCGCTTACGCGGATATCAAAATCAAGGATTACGGAACCGTGACGGTGGCGCTGGCGGGCAATGACGCGCCGATCTCCGTCGCGAATTTCATCAAACTGGCCAACAAGGGATTCTACAACGGGCTGACCTTCCACCGGATCATCGACGGGTTCATGATCCAGGGCGGCGATCCGAACGGAGACGGGTCCGGAGGATCCGACAAGACGATCAAGGGCGAGTTCAGCGAAAACGGAGTGGAAAACCGTCTGTCCCATGTGCGCGGCGCGATCTCGATGGCGCGTTCGGGCGACAAGGACAGCGCCAGCTCCCAGTTCTTCATTGTCCAGAGCGACAGCACCTATCTCAACGGTCAGTACGCGGCCTTCGGCTTTGTCACGAAGGGGATGGATATCGTGGACAGGATCTGCAGGGACGCGAAGCCCACGGACAGTAATGGAACGATCCCGGCGGATCAGCAGCCGGTGATCAGCAGCATCACGATTCGGGAGGCGGATGCGGCCTCCGGCGCGGAGTCCGCTGTCACGTCGGCTGAAGCGCCTGCCGTCTCATCAGCGGCTTCTGCCTCATCGGCCGGATGACGCGGTTTCAGAACAGAACAGAGACAAAAAAACGGAACGGCAGCCGCCGTTCCGTTTTTTGCCGATTTATCCGACTACGTCCGCCTCGCTGATGTCGTCATCATAATCCTCCGGAAGATCCGCGCTGCTCCCGGAATTCCGGGCCTTCACATACTGATTGAGGAAATCGACGTTGCGCTGCTCCGTTTCGGTCATATTGTCGTAGACCTCGTTCTGATCGCTGAAGAGCGCCTCATACCAGCCGAACTGTTCGAAGAAGGAACGGATCTCCGGCGTATGGAAACTGTAGCCGTCCCGTGCGTAGATCTCATTGATGCCGCGGCGCAGCTCGTCCCATGACTTGCCGGCGATGTCGTCCTTTGTCAGACGCCGGTCCGCGCTGTCCGGGAAGATGAAATCACGGTCGGACATCGTGCGGTCCGCTGCGCTGTCGGGCGTCGCCTCCGGCACCGCGCCGTTCAGATACTGATTCACGTCGATGCCGCGTTTCGCGATATGACCGGCAAGAGCGGTGGAGTCGTTCAACTGAATGACCATGTCCCGTGCCGTGCTGTCACCGGCTCCGCTGGCGTCATAGAGAAACACCGATTTCACGTCTTCTGTTTCGTAATAAGTGAGGAACGCGTCGGCCTCGTCTCCGAAGAGCGTCCAGTCGGCGTTTTCGTATTCCACCCGGGCTGCCGGATCCAGATCCAGCATCGCGAAGCCAGATTCGATGGCGCCGCCGATATCCTCGTCATTGACCGGCCGGCCGCCGTTTTCGCCGAGGTAGTCGGGATCCGCCCAGAGCAGCGTGCGGTCCGAAGAGCCGTCACGGTTCCATGTGACGAGCTTGTAGGCGATGCCGCTGCTTCCGCCGTCTGTCTTTCCGACGGTGAAATACTTCCGGAGCTTCGAGCCGTCATAGCTGTAGAAGTCATAGACCGCCGAGGCGTTATCGCCGAAGTAGGAGTTGCGGATCTGCTCCACGACCAGATACTCGCGCCCGTTCAGCGTGAGAACGGATCCGGTCGCGTGGGTGAAGGACGCGTTGTTGTCGGTGAAAAGTTCCCGGGTGTCTTTTTCGATGACCTTTGACCAGCTGTCATCCACGGTGTAGACCGTCGCGTACATCGCATTCGGGGCGGGATCTTCGGCTTCCGAGGAATCCTTCGCCATCCGTGTGACCAGCATCTCCGGGATGCCGTCCTGATTCATGTCGAGGCAGAGCGCGCTGACAAGCCCCGTCCGTGTGTCCCAGCAGCGGGTCGGATTGTCCGTTCGCCAGGCTTCTGCGCCGGTGATGGTCCGGCTGCTGTTCTCGTGAGATGCATACCCGTATGTCGGAAGCAGCGTATAGGCGGCGTAGTCATAGAACAGAACCCGTTGTTCATAGGCAACGTCTTCATCGGCCCGCGCGGTCAGCGGGCAGGCTGTCATCAGGAGGACTGAGCTCAGTCCCAGCGCCGCGGCACGTCCCGCCGCATGCAGCGAATGAGACGCAAATATAGTCTTGTTTTTTTGTCTTTCAGTTATCATCTGACCCTCCTTCCTTGCCGGAATCCAATACCAGCCTACCATATTTCAAAATGCGTCTCAATCATTTTTCACCGCCGCCGTCCTGCGCACCGAAGCACTCCGGGATGATTTTTCCCCGAAAAACAGTGGAAAAGCACGGAATGGCGCTGAATGACGGATGAAATTTCGTCAGTTTTGCATATTCTGCGGCTTGACTTGTATACAACCCGGTGTTATATTTCGAGTAGAACATAGTGAACGAAACGAGTGAGTCTCTGTGTTTACAAATGCCTGATGGAGGTGGAATGAAGATGAAACAGGATTATTATGAAGTGCTTGGCGTGGACAGGAATGCCGACGCGAAAAAATTGAAATCCGCCTACCGGAAGCTTGCGAAGAAATACCATCCGGATACGAACCCGGGCGACAAGGCCGCCGAGCGGAAATTCAAGGAGGTAGGCGAGGCGTACGCCGTGCTTTCGGATCCGAAGAAGAGAAAGATATATGATCAGTTCGGCATGGCGGCCTTCGAGAGCGGAAATCCGGAGGCGTACGCGAACGCCGCGGGCCAGAGCGGCTTCAGCGGGTTTGGTCAGGGAGGCCGTGCGTCGGGCTTCGGAGGGAACGGCGGCCAGTACCAGTCCTTCCATTTCGACGGTCAGGACGCGGAGGACCTCTTCAACAGCATTTTCGGAAATGCATTCGGAGGCAGGCGGTCCTCGTCGGGCGGCTTTGGCGGGTTCCGCGGATTCGGCAGCTCTTCCGCGGGCGGCAATATGTACGGAGAGTATGCGGACGGCGGTTTCGGCGGCAATGGCTTCGGCGGCTTCAGCAATGCGGGCAGCGGCGCGCGGCGGCCGGAGGATCTGACGATGCGGGCGTCGCTCTCCGTCAGCTTCCGGGACGCGGCGCTGGGCGCCGAGAAAGTGATCCAGCTTGACCGCGGCGACGGGAGCAGACAGTCGCTGAAGGTGAAAATTCCGGCTGGCATCGACAACGGCAAGAGTATCCGGCTGAAAGGGAAAGGACGTGTCGGCTCCGACGGATCGAAGGGCGACCTTCTGATTGAAATTCATATCGAGCCGGACGCGGCCTTCACGCGCAAGGGAAGAGATGTCTATTCGACGGCGGAGATTCCGTTCACGACCGCGGCGCTGGGCGGTCAGGCCACCGTGCATACGCTGTACGGCGACGTCGTCTGCCGGGTGCCGGCCGGCGTCCAGTCGGGCAGCAAGATCCGTCTGCACGGCCGCGGAATCCAGAGAGTCAACCGGCCGTCGGAGAGAGGCGATCAGTATGTGACGGTCCGGATCGGAGTGCCGAAAAATCTGACGGAGAGAGAGAAGAGTATTCTGCGGGAGTTCGAGCGGGTGCATGCCGGCGGCGCGGAGACGAACCGGTACGCGTCGTAAGACGCGGAGCGCCGTATGCCGTCGTAAGAAGGCGGAACGCCGAGTGAGGACGACAGGGGGCGGATCTCATCCGGCGATATGCCGCTGCACATCATACAGTCAACGGGATCTGATCCCGCCGTGAAGCAGCAGGAGGCTGTTTTGCGGCGGGATTTTTTACGCCGATTTTACAGTCCGCTGGTATTGAATTTTACACGCCTCCCCTATGATGATTTCTGTAATCGGGAGGAAACGAAAAGGAGCCGCAGGACGAGCCTGACGGCGGATGAACACAGACGATTACAGAAAGAGGAAGAATATGACAATGTGGAAAACGATGACAGGCATCACCCTTGCAGTTGCGATGACGGCCACGATGGGCTGCACGGCCTTTGCGGCGGATTCGGCGGCGGAGAGCTTCGATGAGAATATGAGCGGCAAGGTCGCCATGGCGGGCAGCACCTCGATGGAGAAGCTGGCCAGCGCGCTGCAGGAAGCGTTCATGGAGAAGTATCCGAATGTCACTGTCACGGCGGAATTCACGGGTTCTTCCGCGGGCATCGAGTCGCTGGAGGCCGGTTCCGTCGATATCGGAAATGCATCCCGCGCGCTGAGCGATGATGAGAAGAAGGCCGGCATCGTGGAGAACGTCGTCGCCATCGACGGCATCGGCGTGATCACGGACAAGGACAACAAGGTGAAGAACGTCTCCGCGGACGATCTGAAGAAGATCTATTCCGGCGAGATCACCAACTGGAAGGATCTGGGCGGCGACGACGAAGCGATCGTCGTGATCGGCAGAGAGGCCGGATCCGGCACGAGATCCGCGTTCGAGGAGCTGCTTGAGCTTCAGGACAAGTGCAAGTACGCCAGCGAGCTGGACTCCACCGGCGCTGTGATGGCGAAGGTGGTCGCGACGCCGGGCGCGATCGGCTATGTCTCTCTGGATGTCATCGACGATACGGTGACCGCGCTGACCATCGACGATGTCGCGGCGAACGAGGAGAACATTCTGGCCGGCAAGTACCTTCTTCAGAGACCGTTCGTCATGGGCACGATGGGCGAGATCAGCAAGCAGAGTAAGCCGGTGCAGGCATTCTTTGCCTACCTCAAGTCGGATGAAGGCCAGAAGGTCATCAAGTCAGTCGGCCTGATCATACCGAAGGACGGCGCGGAGACCGCTTCCGGCGCGGAGACGGCAGAGGCTTCCTCTGACGCCGCTTCTTCCGCGGCATCTGCGCAGTAACAGGATATCGAAAGCGAAGGGTACGGAGGCCGGATCCCCGGTTTCCGTACCTTTCTTCATTCCGACGGGAATGAGATCGGAGAGCAGGGATAAGCATGAAGAATGAACAGACAGCAGTACGCGCTGAAGCGGGCGGAACGAACGGACAGGCGTCCGCAGCTGCGGCGGGGTGCGCAGCGGACGGCGGCATCACGATCGTAGCCGCCCATCGCGCCGGAAGCGCGAAGGAGACCGTTTGGAAGACGGTCTTCACGGCCTGTGCGGCCGCGGCGATCCTCGCCGTGCTCTGCATCACAATGTACATGATTCTGAAGGGGCTCCCGGGCGCGATCAAGGTTGGTATTCCGAACCTCCTGTTCGGAACCGAATGGCAGCCGACGGCGGCGAACCCGAAATTCGGGATTCTGAATATCATCCTGACGTCCATCGTCGGCACCGGTCTTTCGGTTCTGATCGGCGTTCCGATCGGGATTCTGACCGCGGTGTTCATTGTCGAGGTGGCGCCGAAGCGGCTGGCGAACGTCGTGCAGCCGGCCGTCGAGCTGCTCGCGGCGATTCCGTCGGTGATCTACGGACTGATCGGCCTGATGGTTCTCAACCCGTGGATGTACGGAATTGAGAAGAAGGTGTATGCCGGTTCCACAACACATCAGTTTACCGGAGGGGCAAATCTTCTTTCAGCCGTGATCGTGCTGGCCATTATGATTTTGCCCACCGTGATCAACATCAGCACCTCGTCTCTCAGGGCGGTTCCGTCCTACCTGAAGTCTTCCTCCCTCGCGCTGGGCGCGACGAAGATGCAGACGATCTTCAAGGTGCTGATCCCGGCGGCGAAGTCCGGCATCCTGAGCGGCGTCGTTCTCGGCATCGGCCGCGCGCTGGGCGAGGCGATGGCGATCTGTCTTGTATCCGGCAACTCGGTGAACATTCCGCTCCCGTTCAATTCCGTCCGCTTCCTGACCACTGCGATCGTCAGCGAGATGGGCTATGCGGAGGGGCTTCACAGAGAAGTGCTGTTTTCCATCGGACTCGTCCTGTTCGTCTTCATCATGATCATCAATATGGTGCTGACGAAGCTGGTAAAGAAAGAAACCGCGGAGGCGTGAGGAGATAAGATGAAAAACGGAGACATGATGACGGACGGCGCCGCACTGGCGGTCGATCTTCCGGTCGAACGGAAAATCACACACAGGAAAATTCATCCGAAGGACAATGCGCTCATGGCGGCGATCTACGCGTCAGCCGGCCTGGCCGTCGCGATCCTCGTCGGCATCATCGGCTATGTGCTGGTGAAGGGCGTGAGCGTGGTGAACTGGTCCTTCCTGACATCAGTGACTTCGCAACTGAAGGGCACCGTGGGGATCGCGGGCAACATCGTCAACACGCTCTACATCATCGTGATGACGATGATGATCGCGACGCCGATCGGACTTGGTGCGGCGGTTTATCTGAACGAGTATGCGAAGCCCGGAAAGCTGGTGACGGCGATTGAATTTGCGACAGAGACACTGGCAGGCATCCCCTCGATCATCTTCGGCCTTTTCGGAATGGTCTTTTTCGGTCAGACGCTGAAGCTGGGCTACAGCCTCTGGACCGGCGCGCTGACGCTGGTGCTGATGGTGCTGCCGCTGATCACGAGAAATACGCAGGAAGCGCTCCGCACTGTTCCGGATTCGTACCGCCAGGGTGCGATCGGGCTGGGCGCGGGCAAATGGCATCTGATTCATACGATTCTGATTCCGTCCGCGATGCCCGGTATTCTGACCGGTGTGATCCTCGCGATCGGGCGGATCGTCGGTGAGTCTGCGGCCCTGCTGTTCACGGCGGGCAGTGCGAAGCTGCTGCCCCACGGCATCACGAATCTCTTCACGAAGACGATGGAATCCGGCGGGACACTGACGATCGAGCTGTATCTGAGCATGTCGAAGGGCCAGTATAATATCGCCTTCGGCAGTGCGGTGGTGCTGCTCGTGATCGTGCTGGCGATCAATCTGCTGGCCCGGTATCTGACGAAGAAGTTTGATCTGTCACGGATGGCCTGAGCGCGAAGAACCGGCGGAGACGCACGGCCCGGGATAACCGGGAGGAATAGGATAAAATGGAAAACGAGAGCAATACCAAGATCAGCGTCACGAATCTGAACCTGTACTACGGCGAAAATCATGCGCTGAAGAACGTCAGCATGAAGATCCGGAATCGCGCGGTCACGGCCTTCATCGGCCCGTCCGGCTGCGGGAAGTCTACCTTCCTGCGCACACTCAACCGGATGAACGATCTGGTGGACGGCGTGAAGATCACCGGCAGGGTGGATCTCGACGGGGAGGATATCTACGGCAGCAATGTGGACACGACACTTCTCCGCAAGAAGGTCGGCATGGTCTTCCAGCAGCCGAATCCGTTCCCGATGAGCATCTATGACAACATTGCCTACGGCCCGAGAGTGCACGGCATCAAAGACCGGGCGCGGCTCGATGAGATCGTCGAGCGGAGCTTAAAAGGCGCGGCGATTTTCGATGAGGTGAAGGACCGTCTGAAGAAATCAGCGCTGGGGCTCTCCGGCGGTCAGCAGCAGCGTCTCTGCATCGCCCGCGCGCTGGCCGTGGAGCCGGAGGTGCTGCTGATGGACGAGCCGACCTCGGCGCTGGACCCGATCTCCACTCTCAAGGTGGAGGAGCTGATGGAGGATCTTAAAAAGAAGTATACTGTTGCCGTCGTCACGCACAACATGCAGCAGGCAGCCCGGGTGGCCGACGACACCGCGTTTTTCCTGGTGGGCGAGGTGATCGAGAAGGGGCCGACAAAAGAGCTTTTCTCCTATCCGAAGGATAAGAGAACCGAGGACTATATCACAGGGAGGTTTGGCTGAGATGAGAAGAACGTTTGACGGCCAGCTGAAGCAGCTCAACAATGAGCTGGTCAATATGAGCACGATGGTGGAGAATGCGATCGAGAGGGCGGTTGCGGCATTGTCCAAGGGCGATACGAAGGCAGCGGAGCGGATCATGGAGGATGACAGCAGCATTGACGCGGAGCAGAAGAAGATTCAGGATCTCTGCTTCGATCTGCTGATCCAGCAGCAGCCGGTGGCCCGGGATCTGCGGACGATCACAGCCGCGATGAATATGGTGACGGATCTTGAGCGGATCGGTGACCACGCCTCCGATATATCCGAGATCACGGAGCTGATCGCGAACACCTCTTATCAGCCGCATCTGACCTTCATCTCTCAGATGGCGACCGAGACGACCTCGATGCTGATCCGCGCGATCCAGTCCTTCGTCGATCACGACCAGGAGGAGGCGCGCAAGGTCATCGCCTATGACGACGTGATTGACGAGCTTTTTCTGAAGGCAAGAGGCCAGATCGTCAAGCAGATCCGCGAAGGAGCCGAAGACGCGGAGGAGGCCGCCGATCTGCTGATGGTCGCCAAGTATTTCGAGCGGATCGGGGATCACGCGACGAATGTCGCCGAATGGGTTATCTATGCGAACAATGATCAGCGGGAAAAGGAAACGGCGGTCTGAGACGCAGGGGAGAAACGGAGGCTGCTGCGTGTGGACTCGTCCGGTTCAATGAGGCAGCCGGAAAGGACGTTTCGGAAAGCGGGTTCGGGAGCGCGGAAAACGGAATGTCTGGCGGAAAAATCCGGGTTACGGGACTATTACGGCTTTCGGGAATCTGCTATACTGAATGGAAAAGGCGGGAGACGTGACGTCTGCCGCTTACTTTTCTTTTTGCAGATCAACCCGGTCCGTTCGGCTGCGCCGCGGGAACCGGCGGCTCGATCCGGCGCACAGACTGAGGAGAGGAATGAAGCGATGAGTCTCATCTATATTGTGGAGGATGATACGGATATTCAGGAGGTGGAAAATATCGCGATGCGGAGCAGCGGCCACGAGACGGCCTGTTTCGGCGACGCGGAGAGCTTCATGAAGGCGATCGGCGAGAAGCAGCCGGATCTGGTTCTCCTCGATGTCATGCTCCCCGATAAGAACGGGGATCAGATTGTCCGCGAACTGCGCGCGGATCGGAAGTACCACCGTCTCCCCGTCATCATGGTGACGGCGAAGACGGCGGAAATCGATATGCTGCGCGGCCTCGACAACGGCGCGGACGACTATATCTGCAAGCCTTTTTCCGTTATGGAGCTGATCTCGCGGGTGCGGGCCCTGCTGCGGCGCAGCGAACCGGGGGAAATGACGGAGACGATCCTGACCTCCGGCTGCATCCGGATGGATATTGAACGGCACCGTGTGTATGTCACGGATAAGCCTGTCCTCTCGGGCGACAGCGCCGCCGGGGAGGGCGAGACGGTCGAGCTGACGAACCGCGAGTTTGAGCTGTTGAGATTCCTTCTCGAGAATCAGGGGATCGTCCTCTCGCGGGATTCCATTCTCCGGAATGTATGGGATACGGATTTTGAGGGCGAGACACGGACGGTCGATATGCACATCAAGACGCTGCGCCAGAAGCTGGGCAGCGCATCTTCTCAGATCAAGACCGTCCGCGGAGTGGGGTATGTCTGCCAATGAACCGGAGAATCAATTCCAGAGTCATCGGACTCACCGTCATCGCGATTCTGATCACAGCCGTTGCCATGACCGGCGTATACTATCACCTTTTTCGTGTACAGATCCGCGATGATATGCGGCAGACCGCGCTTCTTCTGGAGGAACTGGAGGATTTCCGGGACGCCAGCGTCAGCGATTTCCGGAACGTCCGCGTGAAGGAGAGGGTCACATGGATCGCGGCGGACGGCACGGTTCTTCTCGACAACGAGGCGGATCCGGCGACGATGGAGAACCATTCCGACCGGCCTGAGGTGAAGGAGGCACTCGACGACGGCGAGGGAGAGGCCGTCCGGGGTTCGGACACGCTGGGCGTCAGCACCTACTACTTCGCCCTGCGGATGTCGGACGGCACGGTGCTTCGGATCGCGCAGGACGCCCGGAGTCTGGCTTCCCTGTTTTTCAGTGCGATGCCGATGATTCTGCTGATTCTCGTTCTGCTCGTGACGGCGGCGGTTCTGCTCACGCATTTTCTGAGCCGTCAGATTATGGCCCCGATCATCCGGATCGTGGCCCACATGGATGATCCGGCGATCGAGGATGTCTCGGACTACCCGGAGCTCCGTCCGCTTCTCAAGACGATCCGCGCGCAGCACGACCGGATCCTCGAGGGCGCGAAGATGCGTCAGGATTTCACGGCCAACGTCTCCCACGAGCTGAAGACGCCGCTGACCGCTATCACCGGCTATTCCGAGCTGATTGAGAACGGAATGGTGGAAGGGGAGCGGGCGAAGGCGGTCGCGGTTGATATTCATAAGAATGCAAGCCGCCTGCTGAAGCTGATCAACGATATCATCCGTCTCACCGAGCTGGACCGGAGCACGTCGGTCCAGAACCGGAGCATCAGCGAGCGAAACGAGGAGGATGAGACCATCGACGCCGAGAACGGCTACGAGCTGATCGATCTTGACGAGCTCGCCTCCCAGTGCGTCGAGGAACTCAGGATGAACGCCGAGCGGGCCGGACTGACGCTGGCCTACCGCGGCGAGCCGTGCCGGATGCGCGGGAACCGGGACATGATCCGCGACCTGATCTACAACCTCGGAGAGAACGCGATCCGCTACAACCGGAAGGACGGCTATGTCAACATATCCGTCGAGCGTCAGGACGACCATCCGGTTCTGACGGTCGCAGACAACGGCATCGGCATCCCGAAAGAGCAGCAGGAACGCGTCTTCGAGCGGTTCTACCGGGTCGACAAGAGCCGCTCGCGTCAGACGGGCGGCACCGGCCTCGGCCTGTCGATCGTGAAGCATGTGGCGGAGCTGCACCACGCGAAGATCCAGCTGACAAGCGAGGTCGGCGTCGGCACGACGATTGTCGTGAGATTCTGAGAAGACGACTCCTGCGGTTATTCCGGATAGATGTCCTCGATCAGGCGGCTGATCTCGCTGAAGCGGATACGGCAGCCGCCGTCCAGCACCTCAACGGGGATCTCGTCTTCGAAGGAATAGAGATCCGGCGTGTCCGACCGCTCAAAACGGTAGGCCAGTACCACGCGCTCGGCAGGAAAGACGATCCAGTACTCGCGGACACCGGCCATTTTGTATTTTCCGAGCTTGATCAGGACATCTGTGACCACATGCCGCTCGGACACGATTTCGACGACGAAATCGGGCGCGCCGACGATCCGCGCCCGCGTGATCCGGCTGCGGTCGCATACCAGCAGGACGTCCGGCTGCACCATGGTCCGGTTGTCACGGTCGAGCTGGACGTCGACCGGGGAGACGAACGGCATGCAGGACCCGCCCTTGCCGGAGATGCAGGTTTTCAGCTGATAATAGATTTCTCCGTCGATCAGCTGGTGAATGGTGGTCGGAGCGCCCATATCGTAAAAGACGCCGTCGATCAGTTCGACGCGGGCATCTTCCGGAAGCGCCTCGTAATCCGCGACCGTCTTGTCCGCGCAGGCGGCCGACGACGTGCGGATCCGATATGCCGGTTCCGGTTCCTGCACGCGGGACATTTCGGGGCGGTCCTGACTTCCTTCCGGAGAGAGAGCCTTTGTAAGGGCCTGAACCGTGTCATATCGCGGAGACGCCGTTTCTCCGCTGAAGATTTTCCGGATGGTTCCGGCCGGCACGCCGGAGATCGCGGACAGCCGTTCGTTTGAATAACCAAGCTCCTTTTTCCGTTTTTTCATCTCTTCGATTGTCATGCGGTACCTCCCTTTCCTGCACTTTGCGCTTTCACCGTGCAGCGGACCGTGAGACGGCATTTCCGCTGCTTCGTCCATACGTCCCTATGATCCTTCGAACTGTACTTGCTCTGTGATCTTATGGTGCCATACACACCGTAAAAAGTCCATATAAAAACCGAATACGAACCAAAATTGATCCATCAGACGAAGAAACGGACCCGGACCCGGATATGCGGAACGTCGAAGGGAGCAAAAGACGCGCAGTCCGGATGCGTGCCATCGCGGCGATGCAGAACCCATTGCCGGAAAGGCAGGGCGGAGCCATGCGCTTCCCGCAAGATGGTCCGGACGGAAAACGGATATTGGCTCAGGTCCGCCGGGAAAAGCATATTGACAGGGAAATGATGGATTCCTATAATTCATATAAGATAAAAGGGAAATGAGGCGGACGCGATGAAAAATCCTCTGCATTATCAGCTGACCGAGTATGACTGCGGCCCGACGTCCATGCTCAACGCGCTGGCGTACCTCTTTGAACGGGAGCAGATTCCGCCGGAAATTGTCCGGGAGACGATGCTGTTCTGTATGGACCGGCACGGGCGCGACGGGATCTGCGGCAAGGAGGGAACCTCCTATATGGCGATGATGTTCCTGAGCAACTGGTACAATAATTTCGGAACCAGCGGCCAGCTGCCGGTGTTCTGCCGCTATCTGAGGGGAGCAGACGTGAATCTGCGGCCGGACGGAGCGATCCGGACCGCGCTGCAGGAGGGAAGCGCCGTGGTTGTCCGTCTCTGGCTGGAGGAGCCGCATTATGTTCTTCTGACAGGAACGTGCCGGGAAGGTTTCCGGATGTTTGACCCTTACTATGAGCCCGATGCTCCGGAGGAAACGGGGATTCTTGCCGTCCGGGATCAGCCGGAGAAATGCAACCGGATCGTGCCGGCCGGATATCTTGACCGGGAAGGAAATGAGCTCTATGCGCTCGGCGATCTGGCTGACCGGGAGGCGATCATCCTGACGAATACGGAAAACGAAGTCGCCGACGGCGGAAACATCTGAATGAGATCAGGACGCCGGACCACAGAAACGCGGACAGGACGGCGTGCCGGGGGAGACCGATACACGGAACGGGGAAGGGAGAATCCTGCGGGCCGGCGGAGCGAGCCGGAGCGGACGTTCTGGAGAGGACTGGATGAAACAGACGGCATTGCGGACGGATCGAATCGGTGTACGGACGAACTGGGGGCGGCACGCAGCCGTAAGCGCCGGGCAAACAGAAACGCGAAACGGAGGACAGAGGACCATGATACGGGCGGACAGACTGACGGAAACTTTTCTCTGGCTGACACGGTTTGACGCGGAATCCTACCATGAGAGAAAGATCGCGGACGCGCTGAAGGAGCGGTTCGCCGCGATGGGAATGACGGCGGAGGAGGACGACGCGGCAGAAGCGCTCAGAGCGGAATGGGAACGAAGCCATCCGGAAAGCGGGCGGCCCGCCGACCCGTCCGGCAATCTGCTGGTGCGGGTCCCGGGCGTGCTGCCCGGCGCACCTGTCCTGTTTGCCGCCCATCTGGATACGGTCGCCCCGGGAAACGGACGAAAGGCGGTTCTGCACCGGGCGGACGAAGAGCGGCCGGACGATGAAGAAGGGAAGGAAAAGGAACGGCCGCATGCCGGCGTCAGAGAGGATATGCTGACCTCCGACGGCACCACTGTGCTCGGCGGCGACGACGGAGCGGCCATTGCGGAAATTCTGGAGGCTGTCATGTCGCTTGAGGAAGAGAAGATCCCGCACCGGGAGCTGGAGCTTCTGTTCACGGCGGCGGAGGAGCCGTACTGCCGCGGCTCGCGGCACTTTGATTTCAGCCGGATCCGGGCGAAGGAAGCGTACGTCGTCGATCTGGACGGTCCGGCCGGGACAGCCTCCCTGAGTGCGCCGGTGATCGTCTCCTTCTATGCGGAAGTCAGGGGACGCAGCGCCCACGCGGGGTTCCGCCCGGAGGACGGCATCCATGCCATCGCGGCGGCCGCGGCGGCTGTCTCGCGTCTTCCCAGCGGGAGAATCGATGCCGATACGACCTTCAATATCGGGAAGATCGCCGGCGGAACGGCAAAGAATATTGTTCCGGACCGGGTCAGGATGGAAGGCGAGCTCCGAAGCCGCTCCGCTGAAACAGCGGAAGCGTTTGAACGGCAGGCGGAATCCGTATTCCGAGAGGAGGCGGAGAAGGCGGGGGCGACGGCGGAACTCCGCTGGGACGTGAATTTCCCCTCTTTCAGGGTCGGGGATGACAGCTGCATCGTCCGGCGGTTCCGCGAGGCCTGCCGCACTATCGGACTCAAGCCGAAAACGGTCAGCACCTTCGGCGGAAGCGACAACAATCGCCTCGCTGTGGCCGGTATCCCCGGACTCGTGATCTCATGCGGCTACTTCAACGCGCATACCGTAAGGGAGACGGTCTCCGTCCGGGAAATGGTCCGGACGGCCGAACTGCTGGAGGCGCTGGCGCGGTGACGATTCAAAAGAGGGAAAGGCAATTTGCAGGTTAAGCCGTCTGGCGGAAGAGGCGGCTCGTTTTGCCTTGAAGCAATCTATTCAGACGGATTTCAGAAACCGCTCGATATAGATTCCGGCAGCTCCGATTGCCTCCGAATCATGCATTCCACAGCATCTGAGATAGTTCATTCCCTTCAGATAGGGGTCTGTTTTTTCTACTTTCTCTCTGACCTCATCCAGATGAGGCTCCAAAAATTCGGCTATAGGGCCGCCGATTACGATTTTGTGGTCAAATGCCGTCATCAGGTTGTGTACGGTGATGGAAAGATAATCCGTGTATGTTTCCCATAAAGCCCTGCAGCGGGTATCACCCTGATCAAGCAGCTCGAAGAAGGCGTGAAGATCGCCGTTTGTATAAGACGTAAGATTGTCGGTGGAACAATAGGCGTTGACGCATCCTTTTCGTCCGCAGTAACAAGGCTTTCCGCCAGGCACAAGCGTTATATGGCCGATTTCGCCTGTTCTGCAGTTCATACCGAGGCTCACATGCGACCCGTTGTAGATCAGTGCGCCTCCGACAGAAGGAGCAATATTCATATAGACGGTGGTTCCGGTCAGGGACATTTTGTTAATGGCGGCAAACGCAGAACACAGGGCCTCACGTCTGAGCATGGAAGGAAAGGGGAACCAGTTCTTTGAAATGTTGTAAAACGACCATGAAAGATCCAGTTCCTCATGCATGCCGAAGATCCTGGTTCCGGTTCCATCTGTAATGGCCGGGATGGCATAGGCAATTCCCAGGATGTCATTCTGATTTACACGGGATTCCAGAATGACGTCGGAGATCATATATTTCAGCTGCTGGTAGGATTCCTCGTTATCGTGGATCTCGAACTTCTGATGATGCTGATACACCGGATGCATTGTCAGATCCACAACGGCAAAGTCCAGATATTTTCTGGTGATATTCACCCCGATTGCATAGCGGGCCTGCGGCACGCAGGTGTAGCCGACGGACTTTCTGCCGCCTCTTGACTCCAGCGTGCCGTCTGCCTTTGCAAGCCCGGCGTCGAGCAGCTCGTTCAAGGCGCTGGCAATTGTTGGAACAGTCAGTCCCAATTCTCTGGCAATATCATTTTTGGATACGGTGCCGTTCGCCAGAAGGAACCTGTAAACGTTATTTTTGTTTGCTTTTTTAACAGCAACGTTGCTTAGTCCCATAACCCTGTCCTCTGCTGCCCCGGCATGATGAGAGGATTCCGTGCATTCCAAAGTTTTGCCGAAAGGTTTCCTTTACGGAAAGCAACTGAGCAGGCGCCCTTGCCTGAAGCATCCCCATGAGTGTTATCATGATTATAACAGACCCGAAAGGGATATCCAAGGAAAGGCCGTTCCCTCCAACCGAAGCGGGGGCAGATATCTGTGCGAAACGCCATTTTAGAATGCACTTTCGGAAATCCGAGCATCTGCCGCCCGGAACGAGGCCCCGGTTCAAGTCAGTGTAATCCGGCCTTCAGATGATTCAGCCGCATCAGAATATCACGGTGCGTGTCTCCCATGATCATGCTGTAATCCTTATAGATTGAATACAATTCATCGTACACTTTTCGACTGCGCTCGTCAGGCACATATTCGGCTGAATCAATACGGCTCATATGCGTGACGGATGAAGCGTAGTCGCTGTAGACACCGGCAGAGAGTGAGGCGTAGATAGCTGATCCAAGAGCCGCGGCTTGTGAGCTTCCGGCAATTTTCAGCTTTTTCCCGAGTATATCCGAATAGGTCTGCATGACGAAAGGATTCTTCTTCGTGATGCCGCCGCTGCAGACAAGCTCATCGATCCGAAGACCCTGGGATTCATACAGTTCAAGAATCCTTCTTGTTCCGTAAGCGGTTGCTTCGATCATGGCCCGGTAGATATCTTCCGGTTTTGTCTGGAGAGAGTATCCAATAACGGAACCTGTGAGACTGCTGTCCACGAAGGGCGTTTTATTTCCGTTCCACCAGTCCAGCGCCAGAAGACCACCCTGCCCGGCGGCTTTTTCGGAGGCTTTCTGACTGAGAAGCTGGTGAATGAGACTGTTTTCGGGGATTTCATTTCCCCTATTGCTTTCAGGGCTGCGGGTCTGACTGACAAACCATTCGAATAAGTCGCCGACGGCGGCCAGACCGGATTCCAGACCGTAGTATCCGGGTATGATCGCGCTGCGGACATTTCCTATGATACCCTCTTCAGAGTACGGACGGTCGCTGAATCCGATCAGCACGCTGGAAGTGCCGAGAACCAGCATAGCCTGCTCTTTTCTGCTGACGCCGCTCCCTGGAACGCCGGCGTGAGAATCGATGACGGCCGGAGCGACAGCGATTCCAGCTGTCAATCCAAGTCTGTCTGCCCATTCTGTCGTCAGACAGCCCGAACTTTGTCCGATTTCGATGACCGGTCCGCTCATTTTCTGCGGAAGTGAGTACAGCTCAGGATTGAAGTGGCGATAAAAACGGACATCAGGGTATCCGTCACGCTCGTTCCACCAAGCCTTGTATCCGGCCATCGAACAGCTTCGGCTTTTGCTTCCGGTCAGGAGACGTGTAAGCCAGTCCCCGGCTTCGATGAAGGCATCTGCTGCGTTATAAACAGCAGGATCTTCTTCCAGTGTCTCCATGATCTTGGGAAGGAAGAGTTCGGAAGAAATGCGCCCCCCGAATCTCGGGTCTTTTAACTGTCCGGACTCTTCGAGATAAGCGTTGATCCGATCGGCATATTCCTGAGCACCGTGGTGTTTCCAGAGCTTGACATAAGCATTGCGGTGATCCACGAATTCGCGCTTCATGCAGAGCGGTACTGCGTTCTGATCAACAGGAAGCACTGTGCAGGAAGTAAAATCGATCCCGATCCCCGTGACGGCGGAGGAAGGAACAGATGATGCGCGCATAAGGGCAGGGATGACAGCAGTTAATGCGTCCGTATAATCCTTCGGGTGTTCCAGTGCCCAGTTGGAAGGCAGGCGCTCGCCGCTGCCGCACAAAAATGAATCCATGACGCCGTGCGGATAAGGAAAGACTTCACTTGCCAAAATCGTTCCGGTACTGCAGCTTACAAGTACGCCGCGGCAGGAAAGCGTTCCAAAATCAAGACCGATCGTATAAGCCATACTTGAACACCCCTGTAAAATAAAACTATTTTTAAAAGTGAGATATATAAAGTGGAAGATGCCTTTCTGATACGACTTTCATCGTGCTATGCCAACAGAATAGCATAGGAATTTGAGGAAAGTCAACGAATATATTTTGACCATGTATTCAGAAAGCAGTGTGAAAATTATCCGAAATTGTGCACAAAATTCAGATGTGAACATCGTATAAAAAAGAGAAAACAGATGTAGTCTCGATTTCTTTGTTGAATTTATCGGGCAGATGGAATATAAAGAAAATGCTTATTAAAACAATTTTAATAAGCGATATGAACAGCAAACGGAGAGCGGCTATGAGCGAAATCATGATGAAATGTGATGTCTTTTTAGGGGTTCGTCATATAGAGACAATGGAAAGACCCATCCCGGAACCAGGCCCGAAAGAAGTCCTGATTAAAGTTATGGCCTGCGGCGTCTGCGGCTCGGATGTTCATATCTATGAAGGAGACCAGGGTTCGACTTCAACGGTTCCTCCGCAGATTCAGGGACATGAATTTTCGGGGATTGTCGTGAGAACCGGGAGCGAGGCAACGCATTGCAAGGTTGGCGACAGGGTCTGTGTGGACCCCGCGGATAACTGCAATGAGTGCTACTACTGCCAGAATGGCATGATGGGTCATTGCGAGCATATGGGAGCCATAGGAACCAATATTGACGGAGGGTTCGCACAGTTTTGCAAGGTGCCGGACAGGCTCGTGCATCATCTGGCCGATGATGTGACCTTTATTCAGGGCGCGATGGCGGAACCGCTTGCCTGCTGCATCAACGGCATTGACCGCAGCGATATCAAGGTGAGCGATAATGTTGTGATCTACGGCGGAGGGATGATCGGGCTGCTGCTTCTGCAGCTTGCCCGTCTTGAAGGAGCGGCCAATGTGGTTCTGATCGAGCCGGTCGCATCGAAGAGAGCGGTGGCCGAGAAACTTGGAGCGTCTCTGACGATTGATCCGAAAAGGCAGAATGTCAGACAGACCCTTGCCGAGCACGGACTTCAGCATATTCAAGTCGTCATTGAGACCTGCGGGATCAGGCAGACGTCTGAAGAAGCGATTGACATTGTGGACCGGAGAGGAACGGTGGTTTTGTTCGCGGTGACAAAAACGGATGCCGCGATCTCTCTCAGGACATATGAACTTTTTCAGAAGGAACTCACATTAAAGGGATCTTACTGCAGCCCATATGACATGGGGAGAGCGGTCAGTCTGATCAATGCGCACCGGGTGGATGTAACCAGTATGCTTGCGGGCACGAAGCCCCTGGAAGGACTGGTCAGTATACTGGCAGATCCGGCAGAGCGCGCGAAAGGGAAATGGGTCATTCTTCCTAATGAATGAGCTGTTTGCCGGATGACAAGGTATGCAATAACACATCATATATTTTCAAGGAGGAAAGGTTATGAAGAGAAATGTAGTGGCATGTATGATGGCAGTGATTATGGCATCATCGATTTGTGTCCCGATCGCCGCGGACAGCAGTGTCGCTTCCGTTGAATCGGGTGCGGAATCGCTTGCCACCAGCAATCCGGACACGCCGGCGGCGGATACGGTAAAGGGGAAAAGCACAGGGCTGAAGATCGGATTCGCCGTTCAGACACTGAGCAATCAGGTATGGGCCCAGCAGGCGGAGCAGATCGAGAAGGATGCGAAGAATGACGGAAATGAAGTGACGGTCGTTGACTGCAAGGAGAATGCAAATACTCAGATTGATCAGCTTGAGAATTTTGTGTCGTCCGGCGTTGACGCGATCATTGTGAATCCGGTCGATCCTGACGCAATCGAAGATGTGTGCGCAGAAGCGAGAAAAGCCGGAATTATGGTGATGTCGTGGGATGAGAACATGACAAATGCGGATATCAACTGGCTGATCGACAACTATGATCTGGGCTGCAAGATTGGTTCGGAAGCCGCTGACTGGATCAACGACAAGTTTGATGACGGTAAATGTGAGGTCGTTGTACTTGGATATCCTCAGACTCCGATTCTTCTTCAGCGCGAGAACGGCATTCTGGATCAGCTCAAGGAGAAGGCTCCGAACGCGACCGTTGTCGCAAACCAGCCGGCTATTGATACGACCCAGGGCCTGAACGTCATGGAGACTGTGCTTCAGTCGCATCCGGATGTGAAGGTGGTCTGCTGCATCGGCGGCGGCGGAGCTGCCGGCGCAAATGAAGCACTGAAGGGATATTACGGATCTGACCGTCCGGACGATATCGGTATCTTCTCGACGGATCTTACCGATGAGACCATTGCTTCGATTCAGAACAATGAGTTTAACAAGGTCTGTGTAGCGATTACCGGTAATTCCTATGTGTGCGGTGACGCGGCTTATCGTCTTCTGATTGACAAGGAATCTGGCAAAGAGGTTGATCAGAACGTTTACAGAGAGCTGATTCCTGTTACGGCGGATAATCTGACAGAGATGACGGCTGTTCCTGGCGAGACAACCAGCTCGGCAGTGGAAACGGCAGCGAACTGAGCGGCTGTATTTGCGGCATGGGGCATCTGCGCTGAGCCTCAAACCCGACAGTGATGCGGATTCCAGATACAGTCCGCATCATCGGACGGTTCGGGGCCATGCGGCAGGCCCCATGCCTTTTATAAGCGTTATACAGCATGACCGGGAGAGGGCGGAGAATGAACTCAGAAGATTATATTTTGGAGTTTAATCATATATCGAAATACTACCCCGGAGTAACCGCTCTGGATGATGTTTCATTTAAAGTGCGAAGGGGAGAGATTCATGCTCTGATAGGCGAAAACGGTGCGGGAAAATCAACGCTGATCAAAACATGCAGCGGCGCGATTGAGCCTTCGAAAGGCGAAATTGTGATTGACCATCAGAAATTCCGCCGTTTGACGCCAAGGCTGTCGGAAGAGCATGGGATCGGCGTTATTTATCAGGAATTTAATCTGGTAGGCGATCTCACGGTCGCTGAGAATATTTTCCTTGGCCGCGCCATCCGAAAGGGAGTCGTTGTTGATTTCCGCGAGATGGAAAAAAAGGCAAGGGAAATCCTTAAATCATTGCATATGGATGTCGATCCCGGGGAAATGGTGAAAAACCTGACGGTCGGCTATCAGCAGATGGTTGAGATCGCCAAGGCTATGTCTCAGAACGCCAAGGTTCTGATCATGGATGAGCCTTCCGCACCCCTGACGAATGCAGAAGTAGACCATATGTTTGCGGTAGTGGATCTTCTGAAAAAGCAGGGCGTCACGATTATCTATATCTCTCACAGGCTGGAAGAGATATTCCGGCTCTCGGACCGCGTAACGGTGCTGCGGGACGGTCATTTCGTGACAACACTCAACACAAAGGAAACGAATGAAAACGAATTGATTAAGCTTATGGTCGGAAGAGAGCTTCATGAGGTTTATCCGGCCAGAAAAGCGGGATGTGTTCAGGATGAAGTGACATTTGAAGCGAGAGATGTTACCGGCAATGGAGACCAGGGTATCAGCCTGAAGGTTCATAAAGGCGAGGTTGTCGGATTAGGCGGGCTGGTAGGCGCCGGCCGGACGGAATTTGCCGAAATGGTTTTCGGGGCGGCAAGAAAAGATTCCGGACAGTTTTTCTTTAATGGGAAAGAGATTGATCCGAAATCTCCGAAAGAAGCGATTGATATCGGCATAGGACTGGTTCCGGAGGACCGGAAAGCCAAAGGCGCTTTGCTGGGAATGAGTATCCGGGAAAATATTAATATGCCCATATACAGAAGAATTTCCCGGGGCAGTGTGGTCAATGAATCCAAAACAAAGTCGATAGCGAAACAATATAAAACGGAGTTATCGATAAAGACTCCTTCACTGGAGCAGCTGGTGAAAAACTTAAGCGGAGGCAATCAGCAGAAAGTCATTTTGGCCAAGTGGCTCGCGGCAGAATCAGAACTTCTGATCTTCGATGAGCCGACAAGAGGAATTGATGTCGGCGCTAAACAGGAGATATATATGCTGATCAACCAGCTGGTGGAGCAGGGGAAGGCCATTCTGATGATTTCGTCTGAAATGGAAGAGCTGATGGGAATGTCCGATCGCATCATCATTCTGGCTGAAGGAAAAGTAAGCGGCGAGCTGCTCAAGGACGAGTTTAACCAGGAGCTGATCATGCAGTATGCTTCTAAGGAGAGAAAGGACTGAGTGACCGATGAAAAAAGTAGTCAGCTTTTTGAAAAGCAGAATCATATATGTGTTTTTGATCTGTATGATGATCTTCTTCTCATTTGCCAGCAGCAACTTTTTGACCGTCCGCAATCTGATGAATGTCATCAAGCAGGTGTCCATTTACGGTATCGCGTCCGTTGGTATGACTTATGTCATTCTCCTTGGAGGAATTGATCTTTCTATCGGATCCATCATCTCTCTGGTGAACATTGTTGCCGCCTATTTCATGGTGAATCTCGGATGGAATCCTGTTGCCGCGGTCATCCTGTCACTCCTGATCAGTACGGCAATCGGATTTATGAACGGGTCCATTATTGCCGAGCTCCATATGCCGGAGCTGATTGTGACCTTCGCGTCTCAGACTATCTTCGCAGGACTGGCTTACATTATCTGCGGAGGCACGCCTATTTCCAGATTTCCCGATTCGTTTCTTGCCATGGGGCAGGGATATGTCGGATTCATTCCCGTACCCGTCATCATTATGGCGGTCATCTTCGCAATCGGATGGTTTATCAGTGAAAAAACATATTTCGGCCGTTACTTTTATGCACTTGGCGGGAATGAAGAGGCAGCACAGCTGTCCGGCATCAATGTAAAGAAAATCAAATACCTTGTGTATTCGCTGTCCGGCTTTTTTGCAGGCATCGCCGGACTGGTCATGCTGGCACGAGCTAATACAGGTCAGCCGAATGCAGGTGTCGGATATGAGTTCGATGTCATCACCTGTGTCGTTCTGGGCGGCGTGAGCACAACCGGCGGATCCGGAAAAATGTCAAATGTGATTGCCGGTGTCATGATCATCGGAGTTCTTCAGAACGGAATGGTTCTCCTCAATATTAGTTCCTATACGCAGATGGTCGTGAAAGGCATTATCCTTTTGGTCGCTGTCGGTGCCGACTGTGTTCAGAAGCAGCGGATGGCAAAAGTCAAGAAGGCGGCCGCATGAGAGAATTGTTCCCGGTTTACCTGTTTTTCACTGATTGTAAAGAAAAATGCTGAAAGCGCATAGAAAGGCGGTTATTGCAATGGAAGGCAAGATGAAAGTGGCTGTTATGACGGATGTCATGAAAATCGAGATGACAGAGCGGGATATACCGAAACCGAAGGAAGATGAAGTGCTTGTCAAAATCGAATATGTAGGCGTATGCGGATCGGACCTGCACTATTATGAAAACGGGGGAATCGGAGCGAATATCGTGAAGCCGCCGTTTGTACTCGGACATGAAGCCGGGGGAACCGTTGTGGAGGTCGGGAGCAGCGTCACGCATCTGAAAGTCGGCGACAGAGTTGCATTGGAGCCAGGTAAAACCTGCGGTCACTGCGAATTCTGTAAAACCGGAAGATATAATCTTTGCCCGGATGTGATTTTCTTTGCAACGCCTCCTGTAGACGGCGTATTTCAGGAGTATGTTGCCCACGAGGCAGATCTTTGCTTCAAGATCCCGGATAATATGGACACAATGGAAGCTGCCCTGATTGAACCGCTGGCAGTTGGTTTTCATGCAGCCAGACAGGGAAATGCACGCCTTGGAATGACAGCGGTTGTGACAGGCGCCGGATGCATCGGGCTGGTGTCCATGATGGCACTCAAGGCGATGGGCATTACGAAAATCATTGCGGTTGATGTCATGCAGAAACGTCTTGATAAGGCGAAGGAACTCGCAGCCACAGATATTATCAACGGAAAAGAGCAGGATACGGTCGAAGAAGTACTGAAGCTGACAGACGGAATGGGGCCGGATCTTGTTATTGAGACCGCGGGAACGGAAATCACGACCAGACAGGCGATCAAATTCTGTAAGAAAGGTGGGACGATTGTTCTGGTCGGATACTCTGCCTCCGGAGAGATGACGCTGCCGATGAGTCTTGCGCTGGACAAGGAACTGACATTCAAGACGGTTTTCCGTTATCGGCATATTTATCCGCTGGCTATCGAAGCGGTCGCATCCGGGCGCGTCAATGTCAAAGGGATTGTGACGAATGTCTGGGATTTTGATGACATTCAGAATGCGATGTACCAGAGCGTCAAGGACAAAGCAAATATTGTGAAGTCAGTCATCAAAATTGCGAAGGACTGAGATTTTTCGGGATATCATGTTGGAAATTTATCATTCCACCATGACAAGTCCTTCCTTCCATGCTATACTGACTCAGTCGGACGGCGGACCGTCTGACGGGAATCGCTTACAGTCAGCATAAGAGGAAAAGGAATGATTCGTCGGTAATTTGATGAAAAAAGCGGCACAGAAAACAGCAGAAACGGTTTCTCCGGATCTGTTCGCGTGCGCTTTGAATCAGATTATCGCGTATCCGGGATCAATATAACGGCTGTTGCTGAACGGCTGTGTCAGAAGATTTTGGGCGGGTCTGTTCTTGCGTTTGCGCGGGAACAGACCCGCCTTTCTGCGTGCAGGCGTGAGAGGCTGACAAACGGGGCGCTTTGATCCGGGACTGCGAAGCAGCCGCGGATCCGCAGGGTCCGCTCTGCACTGACCAGAATCCCTGCGGGATGCCGGGACGAAGACGCAGATTGCATCGAAGACCGAAAGCGCGGCGGGCGGAGAAGGAGACGGAAGGGAGGATGCGTGTTACAGATAAAGAATCTGACGATTACCCACAGGAAGGATCTCCGGACGATGCTGGAGGACTTTCAGCTGGTGCTGAACGACGGGGACAAAGCGGTGATCATCGGCGAGGAGGGGGACGGCAAGTCCACGCTGCTGAAGTGGATCTTTGATCCGGCGCTCACGGAACCGTACGCGGAATGCAGGGGCGAACGGCTTCTCGGTCCGGAGCGTCCCGGGTATCTGCCGCAGGAGCTGCCGCCGGAGGACTCGGTGAAAAGCGTATATGAGTTTTTCGCGGAAAGCGAAGGCTTCGCGAATGTGTCCCCGAGGGAGCTGGGACGGCTGGCGGCCGAAACGGGGCTTGAATCGGATATATATTTCAGCGGACAGCGGATGGGCAGCCTTTCGGGCGGGGAGAAGGTGAAAATCCAGCTGCTTCGTCTGCTTCTGGATGAGCCGACGATCCTGCTTCTCGACGAGCCGTCCAACGATCTTGACCTCGCGACGCTGAGCAGGCTCGAGTCGCTGATTGTGAACTGGAAACACGCGGTGCTTTTCGTCTCCCACGATGAGACGCTGATCCGCCATACAGCCAATATGGTCGTGCATCTGGAGCAGGTCGCGAGGAAGAACAGCAGCCGTTATACGGTGCAGCATCTGTCCTACGATCAGTATCTTCATGATCGGGCGAACCGTTTCGAGCGTCAGGACCGGAAGGCGCAGAGCGATCGGAGAGAAAAGAAGAAGCGGGATGAGACGTACCGGAAAGTATACGAGGGCGTCGCCCGGGCGCAGAGCGCGATTTCCCGTCAGGATCCACACGGCGGCGCGCTTCTCAAGAAGAAAATGCATGCCGTGAAGTCGATGGAGCGGCGATTTGAGCGGGAGGATGAGTCGATGACGAAGCGGCCCGAGCAGGAGGAGGCGATCGGGCTCAAGCTCTCCTGCGAGCCGGTTCCGCATGGGAAAACCGTGCTGGACTACCGGCTGGACCGCCTGCTTTCAGACGACGGCGGACGGGTTCTGGCGGAAGGAATCCGGTTTTTTGTCAGAGGACCCGAGAAAGTCTGCATCGTCGGCGCGAACGGCGCGGGTAAGACGACGCTTCTGAGAAAAATCGCGGAGGAGATGCTCGCCCGGACGGACATTCAGGCCGCCTATATGTCGCAGAATTACGAAGATCTTCTGGAACCGGACATGACGCCGGTGGATTTTCTTGACGAGACGGGAGAAAAGGAGGTGCGGACCCGGATCCGAACCTATCTGGGCGCGCTGAACTTCACGGCGGATGAGATGGAGCATCCTTCCGGCGCGCTGTCGGGCGGGCAGAAAGTGAAGCTGCTCCTGCTGAAACTGAGCCTGTCCCATGCCGACGTGCTGATTCTGGACGAACCGACACGCAATCTGTCTCCGCTCTCCGGCCCGGTGCTTCGAAGGCAGCTTGCGGCCTTCCCGGGCGCGATCATCAGCGTGTCCCATGACCGGCTCTTCATGACGGAAGTATGCACCAGGGTGCTCAGGCTGACGGAGCAGGGGCTGACGGAGCTGGATCCGCTGTTCAAAGCCGGCTCCGCGGATTCGGAAAGCAGCTGATATGCGGACCGTGCAGCGGCGCCCTGGGCAGAGGCGGCGCCCCGGGCCGCAGGCCGCGGAGAGATAACCCGTGTCCGTCCGGGCCGATGAAGGCTGTTCCGAGTCCGTTTGATCCGCGGTCTGCCTTTTCCGAAAAAATGACGAAATCACCCGCGAAAAAACGGCGCGGATATTGCGCCGCCCGGCCTTTGACTATACAATAGTAGTATCTGTGGGAATGCTGCACAGGAATGGCAGATTTGCGAGGTGAAAAACGGTGAAACGTTCTGAGATTAACAGGGTGATCCGGGACATGGAGCAGCTGATTCATGAGCAGGGCTTCCATCTCCCGCCTTTCGGCGAATGGACGCCGGAGGAGTGGGCGGACCGGGGACACCGATACGATGAGATCCGCGACAACAAGCTGGGCTGGGATATCACGGACTTCGGTCTGGGAGATTTCCGGCGCTGCGGTTTCGGCCTTTTCACGATCCGCAACGGTAACCTGGCGATGCCCGACAAGTACCCGAAGAGCTACGCGGAGAAGCTGCTGGCGATGTATCCGGGCCAGACGGCGGCGATTCATTACCATGTCGCCAAGATGGAAGACATCATCAACCGGGGCGGCAACGACGTCTTCATCCAGGTCCGGAACGGTACGAAGGATCTGAAGATGATGGATACGGATGTGGATGTGTACACGGACGGGTGCCACTCGGTGGAGCCGGCCGGAACGAAGGTGCGTCTGAGGCCGGGCGAGAGCATCACGATCACGCCGTATCTGTTTCATAAATTCATCATGCCGGAAGACGGCGGGATGGTGCTTCTCGGCGAGGTGTCGAAGTGCAACGATGACGATCATGACAACTACTGGTATGACCGGTCCATCGGGCGTTTCCCGGCGATTGACGAGGACGAGAAGCCGTACCGGCTTCTCTGCACGGAGTATCCGAAGGCCCGGGATTGAAGAGGGCGGAACGATTTCACAACAGTGAGGAGGGTGAGAAATGAGATACGGAGCACTCGAGGCGGGCGGAACGAAGATGGTCTGCGCGGTCTGTGACGGCAAGGGAGGGATCAGCGACCGGTTTACCACCCCGACGGCGGATCCGAAGGAGACGCTGCGGATTCTGTATGATTATTTTGCGGACAAGCAGATCGACTGTCTGGGCATTGCCTGTTTCGGACCCATCGACCTGCATCCGGATTCGCCGACCTACGGCCACATCACATCCACGCCGAAGCTCCGCTGGCAGAACGTCGATATAGTTGGGAATTTCCGCGCTCTGGGCGTGCCGGTCGGCTTTGATACGGACGTCAACGGATCGGTGCTGGGTGAGACGACCTTCGGCATCGGCCGGGGCGTGAAGAACTGTGTCTACCTGACGATCGGAACCGGCTTCGGCGCCGGCGTGCTTTCCGAGGGAAGGCTGCTCCACGGCATGCTTCATCCGGAAGGCGGCCATGTGCTGCTTCCGATGTCGCCGAAGGATCCGATGGAGCGAGGTATCTGCCCGTTCCACCCGAACTGCGCGGAGGGTCTGACCTCCGGACCGGCGCTGAAGGCGCGCTGGGGTGTGAACGCGAAGGAACTGGGGGATCGGGATGAGGTATGGGATCTCGAAGCTTTCTATCTGGCCGAGGCGCTGATCGACTACACGATGGTTCTGTCGCCGGAGATGTTCATTCTCGGCGGCGGCGTGATGCACCAGAGAGAGAAGCTGCTTCCGAAGATCCGGGCGCACTACAGGGAACTGATGAACGGGTATATCAAGACGAAGCAGACGGCGGATCTGGATCATTATATCGTGGCCGAGTCTCTGAATGACAATCAAGGGCTTCTCGGCGCGGGCGAGATCGGGCGCCTTGCGTACGAGGCGGCGCAGCGCTGAGAGCGTGTTTCTCTCATACAGGAAATAAAATCATCCCGGGCTTTCCCCATTCGGCGGGGGCAGCCCGGGATGATTTTTATGCGGAGGGATCAAATTCGGAATCAGCTGACGATACTGTCCGTGAACCGCGGCGGTCTTCGGCGGCCTCCGCGTCTGTTCCCGCGTCCGTCAGGACTCCGCAGCGGAGGATGTTGCGTCAACCGCAGCGCCGGACAGTTTCGCGATCTGATCAGCTGTCGCAGCCGCCGGATTAGAGACAGAAACCTTGTGGTCGTACCATTTTCCCTTCGTGCCGACGAGAGCCAGATCAAAGTCCTGACCGACAGCCGGAACCGGGACATCAAAGCCGTATACTTCTTCTGTGGTGCCGTCGCTGTACGTCACCGTGTCCGTGGTCGGCTGAAGCAGCGCCGCACCGTCCTTCTGCGCGTCGGCTGCCGTGCCCTCGAACAGGTTGACGACATTCTCGGAAGCGAGACTGATGTGAACGGTCATCTGTCCGTCCTTCACGGTGAGCAGCGCTTTTCCGTCATTGGCTTCATTGACGTGGAACATCGCGTTGTCCGTGGTGAAGTCCACGACATACTGACCGTCCTCGAGGGCGGCGGAATCCGCCGCGGCTTCCGCGACGGATCCGGCTGCAGAGCTGTCCGTACCGTTGATCACGGCGCCTGTGTGGGCGACATAGATCTGCTGCACTTCAGGGATCTCGCCAAGACCGGCGATCTGGCTGTCGACGCTTGTGAAGGCGCCGCTGGCGTTGAACTGGCTCTTCCAGGAATCGGAGTCGTCCCCTGCCATATCGTTGTTAGCGTGGTCGCCGGCGACGACCATCAGCGGACGGAGGATCACCTTCGTGTAACCGGCGTCCTTCACCTTCCCGATGACGGCTTCGCAGGCGGTGTCCGCCGGCTTGCCTTCGACTGTGCCGATGAAGACGTTTTTGTAGCCGAGCTCACCCATCTCGGTCTGCATCTGATCGTAGGTGATGTTTGCTTCATGGGATGTTCCGTGCCCCATGAAGACGAAAGCGGTTCCGTCTTCGGCAGCCGCGTCCAGGCTGTCATATCCGGCCGTCTTCACAGCGGTCGCGGTGATGTCCTTCGCCACCGCCTCCTTGTCCGCGTTGACTGTCTTCGTGTCGGAACCGACCTCGCCCAGCAGCGGCTCGGCGACCTTCACGGACGCGAATTTGTCTTTGTACTCATCGACCGCGGCGGTCAGTTCATCGTATTCCGCGCCGTGCATCAGGTGAGTCGGCTGGACGACCAGATTCTTCACGCCGTTTTTGACCGCGCGATCCAGTGCCTGATCCATGTTGTCGATCTTCTCATTGTCGCGGGCTTCGATGTGATTGATGATGATCTGGGCGGTGAAGGCGCGCCGCACGGACCAGTCCGGATATGCAGCCTGAAGAGCCTTCTCGATGCCGCCGATGTCGGCCGTACGGCTGTCGTTGAAGGAGGTTCCGAAGGAGACGACGAGAAGCTCGTTCTCTCCGATATTATCCTCATTCAGCGGGTCGTCCTTCGAGGCGTCGCCCGTGTCGCGTCCGAAGTACTCGGGCGAGGCGTTCTCACCCTCGACCAGCGCCTTCTGCGTGTCGGTCAGAGCGTCCCAAGCCTTCTTGGCGGCCTCGCAGTCCGCGTCGGTCGTATCCGTGCGCTCCTGTACGTAGATCTTGTCGATCAGAGCCGCGACCTTGTCAGCGGCGGCCTGGTCCTCCGGCGAAGCTTCCGCCGATGCGGCTGACTCGGTCTGGCTGTCAGCCAGAACCGGCGCCGCGGCAAGACTCCCGGCCATCATGGCGGCTGTCATGAGGACAGCCATGTTTCTGTAGAATCGGTTGCGCATACAAACCCCTCCCTTCGGCCTCTTTGCCGAAATATGCGGGCCGTTGCGGGCGGCCCATCATGAATGATGACGCGCGAAGCGGAGACGGTTCGTCGGACGGAAAAGAAAATGCCCCTGCCGCGAGGGCAGGGACCTGGACGTTTGAGACAGCAGTTTCCTCTGAAATCAGCGTACAGCCAAGACCTCGTGGCATGGAACCGTTCGTTCCGCGTACTGCGAAAGGCAGGTCTCCCGACTGATCGATCAGATGCGCAGGCCGTCTTCCCGGTTTCCCAGTGACATATGGCCCTCGCTCTCGAAATACGGTGACGAGATCGTACAGGAATCACACCTGTTTCCCTATTCTCCGGACGGATGTCCGGCACCTTCCGTAACAATTCCGATTATAGAAGATGGTCAGGACAAAGTCAACTCGCTGAGACATTCATCGAAAATATTAAAGAATACATCCAGCTCGGCCTCCGTGGTGAGGTGGCTGAGGGAGATGCGCCACGAGGAAAGCGCGTTTTTCCGGTCGTGGCTCACCGCCATCACGGCCCGGGACGGCGTTCCCCGGACGGAGCAGGCGGATTTGACAGAGACGCAGACGCCGTGCCGGTCAAGCGCCTCCTGAAAGCGGTCTCCGCGGATTCCCCGGACGCTGAGATTCAGGATCTCCGGCACCGCGCTGTCCGGGCTGTTGATCCGCACGCCGGGGTGCGATGAGAGAAACGCACGGAGCTTCCGGTTGAGCGCGGCGACATGCGCGCTGCGGGCCCTGTATTCGGAGAGCGTAAGACGGAGAGCCGCCTCGGCCGCGGCGGCGGCACCCGGATCCGGCGTGCCGCTGCGGTAGAGGGAGGTGCTGACGCCGCCGCTGATCAGCGGGTCGAGAATCACGTCCTTTCGCCGGATGAGGAGGCCGGATCCGAGCAGTCCGTAGAATTTGTGCGGCGCGATTGTGACCAGATCGACGCCGGGAAGCAGGGCGGAAACGCCCGCTGCTTCCCGCTCCGATTCCTTGCGATCGGGCAGCTCCGGCGTATTCTCCGCGCCCAGAACGTTCCCGAGAGGCACCTTGCCGACAGCCTGCGTCGCGTCGATGTGCAGACGGCAGCGGGGATGGTCGGAGGCGATCGCCGCGAGCTCGCGGACCGGCTGGACGGTTCCCAGCTCGCTGTCCACCGCGCAGACCGAGATCAGAACGGTGTCGTCGCGGATCAGGTCCCGGACGTCGTCCGGATCGACCGTTCCGTCCTCGCGGATCCGGGCAAGATCCACTTCCCAGCCCTGTTCCATCAGCGCGGTCAGTGCGCCGCTGACGGAAGAGTGCTCCAGCGCGGTGGAGATGATGTGCTTCCCGTAATGGCGGGATGCCCGGGCTGTCCCCTTGACCGCAAGGTTGTTGGCCTCGCTGGCGCCGGAGGTCAGGATCAGCTCCTCCGGCGCGACGCCCAGCATGCGGGCCATCGAGGCCAGGCTCCGGTCCATGACCGCCTTCGCGCTGCGGCCCGCTCCGTGCGAAGCGTTCGCGTTGCCGACGCAGGCGCGGACCGTGTCCGTGTAGACGGACAGCACCCGTTCGTCCGCCGGCGTGTGGGCGGTATAGTCGAGATAGATCATGATTTATTCGTAGTCCTCCAGAAAGCTGTGCCGCGTGCTTTTTGCGGTCCATCCCGGCATCGTGTCGAGGCAGACGGAGTGAATGCTGTTGAAAATGCTCTGGTCGAGGTCAGGCGTCTCCCGCTTCATGCGCCGGATCAGCTGCTTGATCTCCTGACGCTTCGAGCCGCCTCCGCCGTTGTCGCAGATCGTGCAGTTTTCCGTGAAGCGGCAGGCGCACTGAATGAACTCGAGATCATTGTAGCGCTTCCATGCGATGATATCCTGCTCGCGGACGCGGTACATCGGGCGGATGAGCTCCATCCCCTCGAAGTGGTCGCTGTGAAGCTTCGGAAGCATCGCCCGGATCTGGGAGCTGTAGAACATGCTCATCACGGTCGTCTCGATGACGTCGTCGAAATGATGCCCCAGCGCGATTTTATTGCACCCAAGCTCCTGCGCCTTGTGATAGAGCCAGCCGCGTCTCATCTTGGCGCAGAGATAGCAGGGGCTGTGGTCCTGACTGTTGGCGACGGCAAAGATATTCGATTCGAAGATCCGGACCGGGATATGGAGCAGCTCCGCGTTGGCCTCGATTTTCTGCCGGTTGATCTCGTTGTAGCCCGGGTCCATCACCAGATAGACGCAGGAAAAAGGGACCTTGCCGTGACGTTCCAGCTCCTGCATGCATTTCGCCATCAGCATGGAATCCTTTCCTCCGGAAATGCAGACCGCGATCCGGTCGCCCTCGCGGATCAGCCGGTACTTGTTGACAGCGTCGATGAACGGATGCCAGATGGTTTCCCTGTATTTGGTGATGATGCTGCGCTCAGCCTTCTGATAAGGCTCAAAATGACGTTCCATGCTGTGTCTCTCCTGAGTTGAATGATTCTCCGTTCCGGATTCTTTCTGAAATTATGGAGCCGCTCCGGCGCGGCACCAAGAAGCATAGCACAGAGGGGAGCGTATTTCCACGCGCGATTCCGAAAGAGGCCAACTCTTTGCCCAACTTCGTCCGCTTCATGCTATAATTCCTGTGAATGCATTCGGAAACCGGATCATCAGGGAGGCGGACACTCCGTTTCCCTGAAGCAAGGGAGGATATGGACCATGGAGAACTGGAACAATCTGGATACGCTGGCATCCTTTGACGCGCTGAAGAAAGTGCCACGCGTGGATATCCGCAGCGCGATGGAGGGAGAGAACGGCGCGGCCCGCGTGAAGCAGTACAGCGTGCCGATGGCGGAGGGCTTTGTCTACAACTACGCGGCCAAGCAGGTGGACGGAGACGTACTGACGGCGCTGGCGGAGCTCGCCGGCGAGGCGCAGCTCGCCGAAAAGTTCGAGGAGCTCTACAACGGCGCGGTGATCAACACCGGCGAGAAGAGACTGGTCCTGCATCACCTCTGCCGCGGCCAGCTCGGGAAGGATGTCGTCGCGGACGGCGTCAACAAGAGGGACTTCTACGTCCTGCAGCAGAAGAGGATCGCCGCGTTCGCGGACAAGGTTCACAGCGGAGAGATCGCGAATGAGGCCGGCGAGCGGTTCACCACGGTCTGCCAGATCGGGATCGGCGGCAGCGACCTCGGCCCCCGCGCGATTTACCTTGCGCTCGAGAACTGGGCGAAGCGCCATGACACGCTGCGCATGCAGGCCCGCTTCATCAGCAATGTTGATCCGGACGACGCGTCCGCTGTGCTCGGTTCGATCGACGCCGCTCATACGATCTTCATCCTGGTCTCCAAATCCGGCACGACGCTGGAGACGCTGACGAACGAATCCTTCGTGAAGGATACGCTCCGGAAGGAAGGTCTTGATCCGGCGAAGCACATGATCGCGGTCACCAGCGAGACGTCGCCGCTCGCGAAGAACGCGGGCTATCTCGACGCGTTCTTTATGGACGATTACATCGGAGGACGGTACTCTTCCTCGTCGGCGGTGGGCGGCGCCGTGCTGTCCCTCGCCTTCGGACCGGACGTGTTCGCGGCCTTCCTTGACGGCGCGGCCGCGGCGGACGAGACGGCGAAGGAGAAGGATCCGCTGAAGAACCCGGCGATGCTGGACGCGCTGATCGGCGTCTACGAGCGGAACGTGCTGGGCTATCCGTCCACGGCGGTGCTTCCGTACTCCCAGGCGCTCAGCCGCTTCCCGGCCCATCTGCAGCAGCTGGACATGGAGTCCAACGGGAAGTCCGTCAACCGCTTCGCGCAGCCTGTCCGCTATGTCACGGGACCGGTGATCTTCGGCGAGCCGGGGACGAACGGCCAGCACAGCTTCTATCAGCTGCTCCATCAGGGCACCTCGATCATTCCGCTGCAGTTCATCGGCTTCCGTGAAAGCCAGCTCGGAAGGGACGTCGAGATTCAGGGCAGCACGAGCCAGCAGAAGCTGTGCGCGAACGTGGCGGCTCAGATTGTCGCCTTTGCCTGCGGAAAGCAGGATGAAAACCCGAACAAGAACTTCGAGGGCGGCCGCCCGTCGAGCATCATCGCCGGCGATCAGCTGACTCCGGCGGCAATGGGCGCGCTGCTTGCGCATTATGAGAACAAGGTGATGTTCCAGGGATTCCTCTGGAACGTGAACAGCTTCGACCAGGAAGGCGTGCAGCTCGGCAAGACGCTGGCGAAGCGGGTGCTCGCCGGCGAGACGGAGGGCGCTCTGGCCGCTTACAGCGGACTGCTTCGCATCTGAATCCGGAAGGAGAGGCGGATCACGGGAAAATCCATGAAGAAAACAATACTGTCCGCCCTGTCTGCGGCGTTTCTGTCCGCGCTGCTCCTGACCGGCTGCGGGGACGATCCGAACGCGATTCATTACGCGATTCTGACCGGCCCCGCCGGCATCACCGGCACGGCGCTGACGGAGCTCTCGAAGGGCATCGACCAGACCGCCACGGAGCGGACCTGGCGGACGCAGAACTATCAGTCGAATTCGGATGACGCCGGTGATTTCAAGGCAATCTTCGACAAGGCGGCCGAGGACAAGGTGCAGTACGTCGTCTGTCAGGGAACGGAGATGGAGACGCCGGTTTACGCGGCGCAGGAGGCGCACCGCGGGTCGAAGTATATCCTGTTCGACGGAGCGCCCCGTCCGCAGGCCGGCGCGGAGGCGGAGATCCGGAAGAACACGATGTGCGTGGCCTACGACGCTTCGCAGATGGGCTTTGTCGCGGGGTATGCGGCCGTGAAGGACGGAATGCGGAATGTCACGTTTATGACCGGATCGGCGGACTCCGCGAGCGTCGCGGCGCTGACCGGCTTTGTGAACGGCGTCGGATACGCGGCGGCCGAGCTCGGCGTCGGGACCGATACGATTACGCTCAACCGGGAATACGCCGGGAGCCGCGATCTGACGCCGATGCGGATGGCGGACGCGCTGAAGCTGTATGGCGCCGGCACGCAGCTGATTGTCACCGATGTGGAGAATATTGCCACGGCAGTGGAGCAGGCGGCATCGGACGCCGGCGCGAAGGTCGCGACCGTCGGCTTTGACGCTGCGTCGGATTCGGATGCGGTTCTTTTCTCCGTGATCCCGGATCACGCGGGTTCGGTGGAGTGGCTTCAGAAGCAGATCACGGATAAACGGGGCTGGAAGGGCGGCTCGATGGTAACCTGCGGCGCGAAGCAGAACGGCATCGAGATGGCGTCGTCCTACAAGGGGTTCTCTTCCTATACGGCCTCGGATACGGACAGTATCCTGAAGGCGCTGGCGGACGGCAAGGCGGTGGCGTATCAGTCCGATACGGATTCGAAGACGGAATCCGGAAGCGCCGCGGCGTCGGCCTCCATGCGGGGGCTGACCGCGCAGGGCGCGGCTGTCACCATCACGGATACCCAGCCGGCCGCGGGCAATCCGCAGTCCGGCATCGGCTTCACCGACAGCACGCCGGGCACGGCGGAATCCGCCGCGGAGGCGGTCACGGGAGCGGATTCCGCCGCTGAGCCGTCGTCGGACAGCGCGGCGTCCTCTGCCTCTTCCCGGGCGTCGGAAGGCTGAGACACGAAAGCGGGACAGCCCCGGACGGTCAGGATGTCTGCCGGGCGGCCTGTGCGGCGCACCGGACACGGGCTGTATCCGGTGCGGACACAGCCGGACGGACGGCGGAACAAAGAAGGAACGGATGGCACGGGCCGGGACCGGGAGGCTCCGGATCCGTGCCGTCTGGCTTTATTTTGTCGGATAATTTGCACGATTCTGACAGATATGTGTTAAAATGAGGAAAACAGTTGCTGAAAGCTTTTCGAGGGAACGGTATTTCTCCCGTAAGAGGCCGGATTCTGCCATCCGGAAACAACGGCGGAATGCATGCTCCTGACAGAAAGAGGATCGATGTATGACATATGATCATGTGAATATACCGCTGGAGGTACAGGCGAACTGCGTGGTCGGCATCGGCGCGTCGGCGGGCGGCCTCGAGGCGCTGCAGCAGTTTCTGACCTTTCTGCCGAAGGATACGGGGATGGCGTTCGTCATCATCCAGCATCTGTCGCCGGACCATAAGAGTCTTCTGTCGGAAATCCTGAGCAAATACACGGCGATGCCGGTGCAGGAGGCGGAAGACGGGATGCAGGTGAGGCGGAACCATGTCTATCTGATCCCGCCGAAATACAATCTCGAGATCACCTCCGACGTGCTGCATCTGCGAAACTACAATCATGCGCTGATCAATCACCCGATCGATATTTTCTTCCGGTCGCTGGCCGACGCGTACGAGAACCGCGCCATCGCCGTGATCCTTTCCGGAACCGGCTCGGACGGCACCAACGGCATCCGGCGGATCAAGGAACAGAACGGCGTGATCATCGTCCAGAATCCGGATACGGCCAAGTTCGACGGCATGCCGAAGAACGCCATCGCCACCGGGTTCGTGGATCTGATCCTGAGCCCGGACGCCATCGCCAAGGAGATGACGCACATCGCGCAGTCCATCCATGCCTCCAACGGCAAGATGATGCTGACGGACAATGATCTGATCGCCCAGGTGTTCACGATCCTGAAAAATGTCACGAACACCAACTACACGTATTATAAGCAGACGACGATTCTCCGCCGGATCGAGCGGCGGATCGTGGTCACGCACAGCAGCAATCTGCAGAGCTACGTGGATTATCTGAAGGGCAATCAGGAGGAGGCCCGGACGCTGGCAAAAGAGGTCCTGATCGGCGTCACTTCCTTCTTCCGGGATGCGGATTATTTCGAGGTGCTGAAGACGCGGGTCATCTCGGAGATCGTGAAGAAAGGCAAGGCCTCGGAACAGATCCGCGTCTGGTGCGCGGGCTGCTCCACCGGCGAGGAAGCCTACTCGCTGGCGATTCTGTTCGCCGAGGTGATGGAGGAGCTCAACATCCGGCGGGATATCAAGATCTTTGCGACCGATCTGGATGCGGACTCGGTGCAGTTTGCCGGCAAGGGCGTCTACGGGGAGAACATCATCGAGGATGTGAGCGTCAGCCGGCTCAGCCGGTATTTCACGCGCCGGGGCACCAAGTATGTGGTGAATCATGAGATCCGCACGATGATCGTCTTCGCCCAGCACAACGTCTTTCAGGATCCGCCCTTCGGCCGTCTGGATCTGATCAGCTGCCGGAACCTGCTGATTTACTTCCAGACCGTGCTGCAGAAGAATCTGTTCTCTATCTTTCATATCGCGCTGAAGGACGGCGGCTATCTTTTTCTCGGCAAGTCGGAGTCGGTCGGCGACTACAGCGATGTCTTCCGCACCTACTGCGGAAACGAGAAGATCTTCGTTCACTACAGCGCGGGGCGGAAGCCGCAGCATTCGGCGATTCCCTACTCGCTTCAGAATGTGGAGACGCATCTCGATCTGCCGCGCCAGATTGCGGGCAAGACGAGTCAGGTCGGCGAGTACAAGGCGGGCGAGCTGGACATCAAGGTGCTTGAGGAGGTCATGCCGGCCTGCGTCGTGGTGGATGAGAACAATGAGCTTCGTCACAGCTTCGGCGACTGCACCGGTATCATGAAGATTCCGGCCGGCTCCGCGACGCTTGACATCTTCCTTCTGCTTCGCGAGGATCTGAAAATCGCGTTCTCCACCGCTCTGAAGGAGTCCAGAAATCAGGACAAGCGGGTTGCCTTCGACCGGATTCCGGTCAGGATCGGCGAAAAGCCGGAGTTCATCACGCTGGTGGCGCTTCCGGTACGCGACAAGGTCGGCGGCAAGACGGGGATGACGGCGGTTGCCTTTATCCGGCAGAATCAGACGGTTCAGGGCGACATCACCCATTATGACATCGATTCGGCCGCGGCGAAGCGGATCGCGGATCTGGAGGGCGAGCTTCGTGTGACGCAGGCGTCGCTTCATCAGACGGTGATGGAGCTGGAGTCCGTGAATGCGGAACTGCAGGCGGCCAACGAGGAGCTGCTCACCAGCAACGAGGAACTGCAGAGCTCGAACGAGGAGCTGCAGTCCGTCAACGAGGAACTCTACACGGTCAACTCCGAGTATCAGGCGAAGGTTTCCGAGACGGCAGCGGTCAACAGCGATATGGCCAATTTCCTGTCGACGACGCTGATCGGCATCATGATGGTGGACCGGGACCTCAATATCCGGAAATATACCGAGTACATTGCTTCCGAGTTCAATGTGGCGGATCAGGACGTCGGACGGTCGCTTCAGTACATTGCCTATAATTTCGCCCAGATCAATCTGATGGAACTCTCCCGCAAGGTCCTTAAGACGATGGAGCCGGTGGAGTGCACGACGGTGGCGGTGTCGGGCAAAACCTATCTCATCCGCATCGCGCCGTACCGGATCGACGAGCCGGTAAACGGGATCGAGGACGACGAGGTGCAGCGGGCCGCCCGTGGCAAGCTGAGGGGACTTGTCATCACGTTCGTCGATATGACGCAGCAGATCAACGATGAGCAGCAGCTGGAGGAGATCAGCGAGGCGCTCCGCATCGCGGCGAAGACATCGCAGGAGAAGGAAAGCTTCCTGTCCCATATGAGCCACGATATGCGGACCCCGCTGACGGCCATCACCGGACTTCTTGAGCTTTCGCTGGCCGACTCGACGGCGTCTCCGAGCATCCGTACGAATCTTGAGAAAATGCAGGTGTCGAGCAAATACCTGCTGGCTCTCATTGACGAGGTGCTTGAGACGAGCAAGCTGGATGCGGGCAAGGTCGTCAGCTCCAGTGCGCCGGCCCGCGAGAACGACGTCTTCGAGGAGGTCAATTCCATCATCGAGGAGAGAGCGAAGGCCTGCGGCGTCCACTATCATTTTGAGATCAGCGGCGGGCGGGACCGGGTCGTTCTGATCGACGTGGATCATGTGGTCCGTGTCCTGGTCAACCTGCTGGGCAACGCGGTGAAGTTCACGCCGTCAGGCGGCGATGTGACCTTCCGCGTCAATGTGGAGTACAATGAAGCAAAGAATCTCGTTCACCACACCTATGTGATCAGTGATACAGGCTGCGGAATCAGCCGGGAATTCAAGAATCGGATGTATCTGCCCTTCGAGCAGGATCTGACACGGCAGCAGCCGAATCAGGAAGGCACGGGACTGGGACTCTTCATCAGCAAGCGTCTGGTGGACCTGATGAACGGTCACATCGAATGCACCAGCGAGGAAGGCAAGGGAACCACGTTTGTGGTGGACTTCAACTTCGATCTCGCGACGGAGGACCAGATCCGGCTGCAGGAACAGAAGGAGCCGGAGTACAACGTGGACCTGCTTCGCGGCAAGCGGGTGCTGATCGTCGAGGACAACGCGCTCAACGCGGAAGTGATCGGCGATCTGCTGGCGCTCCGCGAGGTCATCGGAGATACGGCTTCCAACGGGTACGAGGCGGTGGAGAAGCTGAGGAGCTGCCGCGACGGGTACTATAACGCGATCCTGATGGATCTCCGGATGCCGGTGATGGACGGCTTCGAGGCGGCGAGGGCGATCCGCGGAATCGGGACGGATTATACGGCTCACGTCCCGATCATCGCGCTCTCGGCGGACGCTTATGACAAGATCGAAAACCAGTGCTTTGACGCCGGCATGAACGCGTCTCTGGTGAAACCGGTCAATTCCAGGGAACTGTACCGGACGCTGGTAAAGGCGATTCTGAAGCCGGAGGAGAGAAAGACGGAGAAGCTTACGTGAGAAAGGAACTTCAGGCGGGCACGAAGGAACGGGTGCTGGAGGCACTCGCAGGACAGACCGGAGGTTACTGCTCGGGCGAGCGGCTGGCCTCTGAGCTGTCCGTGTCACGCGCGGCGGTCTGGAAGGCGATCCGGTCGCTTCGGGAAGAAGGATGGCAGATCGAAGCCGTGACGAACCGCGGATACCGTCTGACGCCGGATGCGGCGGCGAACGACCGCCTCTCCGTGGAGGGGATGCGGCCGTATCTTCCGGACGGATACGATTCCGGTCTGATCCGAATCTGCGATACGATCGATTCCACGAACCGTATGGCGAAGCAGATGGCCGTCGCCGGAGCGCCGTCCGGCACTGCGGTGCTCGCGGAGACGCAGACGGCGGGCAGCGGCCATCGCCGCCATTCCTTCAGCTCGCCCCGGGGCGGGCTTTATCTTTCCATTCTGCTGCGGCCCGGCGGACGGACAGAGGGGAAGGGGAACCGCACCGCGGCGGAACGGAATGGTGGGGAAGAGGGCCCGGAGCGGCGGGAATCCGGCGACGCGCTGACGCTGTCTGTGGCCCGGCTCGTGTCTGACGTGATTCACCGCGTGACCGGACGGGCGATCCGGGTGAAGCCGGTGAACGATCTTTATCTGGGTGACAGAAAGGTAGGCGGTATCCTCACGGAAGCCGGCGCGGATTTCGACACCGGCGAGCTCGAGTGGATGGTGATCGGGATTGGAATCAATGTCAGCACGCGGCCGGAGGATTTTCCGGAGGAAATCCGGATGAAGGCCGGATCGCTGTACGGCGAGGGTGAGAAGCCCGTATCGAGGAGCCGGCTGGCGGCGGAGCTGCTGACGGCACTGATGAGGGTTGCGGCGAAGCATCCGGCATCCGATCAAGATCCGTGAAATCGTCACCGATGACGCCGGCAAGGCGGGGACGGAACAGGACGGGCCGTGTCATCACGGAATCCGAAGCAGGAAAGGTCTGTACAGCGGAGTGAATTGTCAACCTTGAATTTGCATGATGGTTGACAATTCACTCCGCTTTTTCTATACTGAACCTCGGACCGGCCTTCAGAGCCGGCATCGAAGGAGGAGTATATGAAGGATTCCAGATTGAAGGGCATGGTGCTCACGGCTGTGATGGCCGCTGTGATCTGCGTGCTGAGCCCGTTTTCCATTCCGATCGGCCCGGTGCCGGTCTCACTGACCAATTTCGCGATTTTCATCACCCTGTACGTGCTTGGCACAAAGCGCGGAACGCTCAGTGTGCTGATCTATCTGCTGATCGGGCTGGCGGGTCTTCCTGTGTTCTCGGGATTTCAGGGAGGACCGGGTAAACTGTTCGGCCCCACGGGCGGTTATCTGATCGGCTATATTCCGATGGCACTCATCGCGGGGGCCGTGATCGAAAAGAGCGGACGCAAGGCGGTTCGTTCTGTTCTGGGGATGATCCTTTCCACAGCCGTGCTCTACGCGATCGGAACGCCCTGGCTCGCGTGGCAGGCGCATATGCCGTTCGGCGCGGCGCTGTCGGCCGGCGTCATTCCGTTCATTGCCGAGGATCTGATCAAGATGGTGATCGCGGCGCTGATCGGTCCGATGCTGTATCAGGCGCTTTCAAAAGCCGGTCTCATCGGAAGGGCCGAGCCGGCCGGGACGTGATGAACGGAGACGGCGCGCCGTCCGCGCGCAGAACCGGACACGCTTGAACAAATCGGTGAAGCTGCTTTATCATGAAGCCATTCTTTCGGGAAAGAGATCCGGGAGGATGGCTTTTTTTGTGCCGGCCGGCAGAGGCGTCGGATCAGCCTGTGCCGGCTGGCAGACATGGAACTTCAGATTGAAAAATTCATTGGGAGGATGCGAAATGAGCAGGAGACCGAAAATTACGATCACCGTGACAGACCGCCGGGGCAGACACGGCTGCCATCGCGGACATCATGTGGGCGAGACCTTTGATTTCGACGAGGACAGGGGGAAAATCTGTCCGATGGCGATGCACTGCGCCTTCCCGTATATCGATATTCTGCGTTACGGAGGCCACATTCCCGGACAGCCAGAGGGAACAGCCGAGTTTTGCTGCTCGGACGCGGATACGATCATGGTGTTCCGTGCGGAAATCCGGAAGGAAGAGGAAGCCGGCTGCCTTTCCCTAGAGAATGATAAAACATGAAGAAGAATGAGAAAACGTGATAAAGCTTATTGACATTGTGAAATCGTTCGACTATGATACGGATAACAGCAAAGAGTTCTGACAGGACGCGGAAAGGACAGAGGGACCGAGATGCTTCCGGTTGACAGACAGGGAAAGGTGGTGCGCTATGTACAGAAAAAGGGAAAAACCACCGTAGAAGAGTTGGCGGCGCAGTTTTCCGTATCGTCGGCTACCGTCAGGCGGGACGTGGATGTTCTCAGCGAACAGCGGCTGATCCGAAAGGCGTACGGCTGCGTCCTTGCGATGGACTACGCGCTGCCCGGAGAAATTCCGATTCAGGAGAAATCGTCCCGGTGCCGGGAGGAGAAACAGAAGATCGGGAGAACGGCGGCCGGCTTTGTCGCCGACGGCGACACGATCATCATCGATTCGGGAACCACGACGCGGGCGATGGCGGAGCAGCTCACCGGAAGCAATCTGACAGTCATCACCAATGATCTTCAGATCGCGCTGGCGATGGAACGCAATCCGACGGCAGCCGTCTACCTGGCGGGAGGTCTGGTGGAGAAATCGGTCGGCGCCACGATCGGAACCAGTGTGGTGGAATGGATCCGGTCCTTCCGGGTGAAAACCGCTTTCATCGGAGCGGACGCGATTGATCCGAAGCAGGGCGTTTCCGACCGCACGCTGGAGGATGTGGCGATCAAGCGTGCGATGGCCGATGCGGCGGAGCGGACGATCGTTCTTGCGGATCACACGAAATTCGGTGATCCGGTGTTTGCCCGGGTCGGTCTGCTGGACCGGATCGACGCGCTGATCACAGACCGGATCAGTGATGAGATGAAGGCGGAGTTCGAGAAGGCAGGCGTGAAGGTGATCGTGTAGCGGGAAACGGATCAGCGGGTATCCGGCTGAGGCAGAAAAGTCAGGTGGCATCAGATGGAAAAAGCGACGATTTCGATTGATATCGGTTCATCCGGGATACGGTGCTGTGCGTTTGACCTCCATGGAAGACAGATCGCCGCGGCAGGACACAGTTACCGTGTCTGGTACTCCGGGGACGGCGGCGCTGAGCAGGAGGCGGGAGACTGGGAAAAAGGACTGACGGAAGGACTGACGGAACTTTATGCGAAGATCCGAAGTGACTGGACCGTCGCGGGTATTGCCATGACAGGGCAGTGTCCGACATATCTTCCCGTGAAGCGTGATATGACGCCGGCAGGACGGGCGTATATCTATCAGGACAACCGGGCCCGGGCAGAGGCGGAAGAGCTGGCGGAGCGGTTCGGGCGAAGGCGGATCCATGACGGTTCGGGAAATGACGCACAGGCGTTCTTTATTCTCCCGAAGATTCTGTGGCAGAGGAAATATCGCCCGGAGGAATTCGGAAAAACGGTAAAGGCGCTGCAGCCGCTGGACTATGTCGGGTATCTTCTGACCGGAGAGCTTGCGACAGGAAAACCGAACGCCTGCGGTACACTGGCGTTTGACCGGATGGCCGGAGGGTGGAACGTGACGCTGCTTGAGGAGCTGAATCTGCCTTCGGACTTTTTTCCTGACCGTCTGATGAATTCCACGGAGATACTCGGTGAAGTGACCGCGTATATGGCGGAAAAAACAGGAATCCCGAAAGGAACCAGAGTGGTTTACGGAGGGCCTGACAGTCAGTGCTGCTGTTATGGGACAGGAGCCGTTGAGGAGGACATCCTGAGCAACATGTCCGGCACTTCTACCTGCCTGAACAGCATCCGAAGAGAACCGAATCCGGATCTCAGAGTGGCGAACTATCTTCATGTGACACCGGACGGCCTCTGGTGCGAGGAGACGGGTCTTAATACAACAGGCGCATCATTGAAAAAAGTTTCCGGTATTCTGTTCGGGCGCGAGGATGCCTATGATCAGATGACCGCGCTGCTTGAAGATACGGATGCGGGAAGCAGGGGGCTTTTTTATCTCCCTTATCTGAGTGAAGGTGAAAGGGATGACGCTCTGATCAGAGGCGGATTCTACCATATGACGATGGCCTCGGAGCGGGGCGATTTTATCCGTGCCGTGATGGAAGGAGTGGCGTTCGCGGAAAAAGAACGGGCGCAGATGATGGAAAACCGGAACAGGCCTTACAGGAAGATGATGATTTCCGGAGGCGGATGCCGGATGGCGGCGTGGAACCAGATCAAGGCGGATGTGATGGGGATTCCTGTGGATGCGCTCCGCGGCTATGATGCGGCGGAGGCCGGGGCCGCTGCCATCGCAGCGACTGGTGTCGGAGAGTTCGCGGATCTGAACGAAGCGATCAAGGCCTATGATCTCCGGCCGGAGGAGTATCTTCCGAGAACGGAAATGACAGGCCCGTACAGAGAACTCTACGAGGCATTTATTGAACTGGAGAACCGCCAGAGGGGAGAGATAAAACCGTAACGGATGTGAGCTGAGACTTTACAAAAACTTATCTGAGAAAGGAAAACAGAAATGAGCTGGCTTGAAGAGATGTTCGGGGTGAAGAAACCTGTGATTGCGATGTGCCACCTGCAGCCGATGCCCGGTGACCCGAATTATGACGAAAAGGGCGGTATGCGGAAGGTGATTGATCTCGCTTATCAGGACCTGTGTGCGCTGCAGAACGGCGGCGTGGACGGCATCATGTTCTCCAATGAATTCAGTATGCCTTATCTGACGAAGGTTGAACCGGTGACGCAGGCCTGCATGGCTCGTATTATCGGCGAACTGAGGAGCGAAATCCGCGTGCCCTACGGCGTCAACTGCCTTTGGGATCCGATTGCATCTCTGAATGTGGCGGCCGCCGTGGACGGAAAGTTTATCCGTGAGATCATTTCCGGCGTCTATGCCAGTGATTTCGGACTTTGGAACACGAATCCGGGTGAAACGGCGCGCCATCGCGCGAGGCTTGGCATCAGCCATGTGAAAATGCTTTATAATATTGTTCCTGAAGCGGCCAAGTATCTGGCGGACCGGGATATCGCGGAGATCGCGAGGACGACGGAGTTCAATCACCGGCCGGACGGAATCTGCGTGTCGGGCCTGACGGCAGGAAGCGCGACGGATTCTCAGGTCCTGAAGAGAGTCAAGGATGCGACGGCTCATACGCCGGTTTTCTGCAATACAGGCTGCAATCGGCAGAACGTGAGGCAGCAGCTTTCGATAGCCGATGGAGCTGTCTGCGCAACGACCTTCAAAGTGGATGGTATCTTCGAGAATCCGGTTGATGAAGCTCGTGTCAGAGATTTTATGGATGAAGTGAAGGATTTCAGAAAGACGCTGGAATGAAAAAGGGATTCATTTCGCTCGATTTTCCTGCTTTGCTGGAGGAACTATCCACGGTCTGGCATTATGACGGATATGTTATTCGTGAACTGTATTCTTCATCAGCCAGAGACCCTGTAGCCGCGGCAGTAAGCGCCCGCTGATAAAGGAAAAGAGGATTTGGCTTCGACCGGAAAACGAAGAGCCGCCCCTCCGCTGAGAAATCGGCGGAGGGACGGCTCTTTGAAAGGTCGGGCGCGGTGCGCCGTTCGAAGCGCTTACGTTTCCGTTTTTCCGGTGTCGGATCCGGTTTTCGATTCTTCTGTGCCTGACCCGGTTTCCGAAGCGGCGTCATCGGGCACCGTCCCGGAGACTTCCGTTTCTTCGGTGCCGCTGGCGGTGCTCACGGATTCGCTGTTTGTCCCGTAGGTCGTGGAGGTGCTGAAGCTGCTGTCGAAATCGGAACGGTCGATGTTTGCGTCCTGAACCTCATTCGCATCGCTGGTGGTTACGGCGGTGGAGTATTGACCGTTGACCGTGACAGTGATGCCGCTGGCGCCCTGAACGACGGTTTCGCCGTTGGCGACGATCGTGACAGTGTTCCCGTCTGCGTCAACCATTTTCGCGCCGTCTTCTGCGTTGAGGGCGGAAATCGTGCTGTCGGCGGTGACGACCCACGTCGAATCTGAGCTGAGATTGACAGTGATCGGTGCGTCGGTCTCATCCGTATTCACGGCATTTTCTTCGATACTCATCGCGCCTGTGTAGGTGGTGCCGTCCAGAAGATAGAGATCGAGAGAGCTGATCGTGTCGACTGTGATGTTGCCGGAAAGCGTTTCGCCCAGTCCGGTGAAGGAAACTGTCGCTCCGTTGCTTCCCGCTGTGCCCCAGTTGTTGGAGTCGTTGCCCTCGACAGTAAGCAGATTTACGTTGTCGCTGTCGAAATCAAGCGTGGTCTCGGAGAGGACGACATTGGCCTTGGTGTTGGTCAGATAGAACATCGCGCCGGATGTAATTTTGCTGGTCAGCGTGGAGTTTGTCGCCTGAAACAGGGCCGCCTCTCCTGTCGTCGTCTCGGCGTCGCCGGAGGTGGACTGGTAGATGATGATCCCGTCGGCGATCGGATCACTGGCGGTCGCATCCGTCATCTCGGATGTGAGCGACGAGTTGCTGATCAGGATGGTATTCAGCCCTTCCATGCCGGCGATTTGGCTTCCGGTGGAAGTACCGGTTACATTGTCGACCTCGATATCGCCGGTCGAGTAAAGAAGGGGAGAACCGGAGCCGGAGGTAGACAGTGAGCTGTTGGTCAGTGAGATGTTTCCGCCTCCGCGGTCTGTCGCAACGGTCGCGCTGTGGTCACCTTCGGTCGTGATGTCCATCTGGTCGGCGACGATGGTACCGCCGTAGGTGGCGTCGAGTCCGCGGGAGTTGCCGGCGGTGGTATGGATGGTATCGCCGCTGGCATAGACGGTGGCCTTGTCGGTGGCGAAGACAGCGTTGGAGCCTTCCGAATCGGCGGTCAGCGTACTGCTGCTGACGGTGGCCTTTGATTCCTCCCCGACGGCGAGGAGGATCGAGTTGACCCCGTAGAAGTTGCAGTTGTCTCCGTTGGTGTCGTCGCCGGATTTGGTCAGTGTTCCGTTGGTGATTGTCAGATCGCCTCCGTTTTCCGCGAGGGCGGCGTTGACATCCGCGTCAGTGGAGGCGATGGTCTCTCCGTCGGAGGTTTTCGCCTCACCGTCGGCGGTCAGAGTGCCGCTCAGTGTCCCGCTGTAGTCATACGACTGGGTGTCGGCTCCTCCGCCTCCTCCCGGTATTCCGCCGGGCGCTCCGCCGGCGTTCTCCGCGCCGCTTGATCCGTCAGGCGCCTGGCTGCCCGGTGCCTGACCGCCCGGTGCCTGGCCGTCAGGCGGCTGCGGTGCGCCGCTCTGACTCCCTTCTCCTCCGGGTGCGGAGGGCGGGCCGCTCTGAGTTTCATTTCCACCAGATGAAGCCGTGCTGTCCGAGGCGGATGCGGTCTGCTGAGAAGTGGTATCGGAAGCAAGGACAAGGCTTCCGGCGGATGAGACGGTGAGGGCGGAGGCCAGTGCGATCGCGGCCATCACGCGGATTCTCTGTCTGTTTTTCATGCTCTCTCCTCCTTATCGTTTTTGGTAGTGTCAAATTCACCACCTGTTTATAGTGCGAATCTCTTGATTTTACGGGAGGTGCAAATAAAAAGAGCATTGTCCTCCCTTTTTGGTATAATGTCAGCGACCAAACCTTCACTACACAAAAGAGGCAATGCTCGTGAACATTATACTTTATCTTCTTCAGTTGTGCCATCAGCTTTATCAGCAAAACTGCTGGCTGGTTAACTTTATCTGCAGATATATCCCGCTTAAGCAGTGGACCTTTGATGATTCCCATTCCCCCAGGTATCAGAAATTCAAGGTGGACCAGCTTCCCAGGATCATCTACCATCACCAGGATTGGGACTGGCAGGATCTCAATCGCTACTACGCGTGGAAATACGGAAAACCCGTTCAGCCTGTCCGCCGCCGCTCTGAGTGCGATATCCCGGAGCATTGCACCTGCCCCGCCTGCAAAGCGCCTCAGCCTTACCTGTACCGTAACAACGGCAAAGCCGGCCAGTTGATGTGCAAGGTCTGCGGAACCCTCTTTTCGCCAGATGAGAACCGTTTCTCCAAAACCCTTTCCCTCAAGTGTCCTTACTGCTCCCATGCGCTGGTTCGTAAGAAAGACCGGAAGCACTTCATCATCCATAAATGCGTGAATCCTAAATGCCCTTACTACCTGCACAACCTTAAGAAGGTTGACAGGGCAGATCTGGACGAGGATTATGGTAAAAACAAGTATAAGCTGCATTACATCTACCGTGAGTTCACGATCGATTTCTTCAAGATGGACATCACCACCCTGCCGAAGAATGCGTCCTCGCTGAAATTCAGCAAAAACAATGCTTATATCATGTCCCTGTGTCTTTCCTACCGGGTGAATCTCGGCCTGTCACTACGCAAAACCGTGCAGGCCCTGAAGGACATCCACGGCATCTCCATATCCCACCAGATGGTTGCCAACTACTGTAAGACTGCCGCCGTCTGCGTGAAACCGTTTGTTGATACATACCCTTACGAAAAGGGCTCTGCCTTTGTTGCTGATGAGACTTACATCAAAGTCCGCGGCATCAAAGGCTTTATCTGGCTGATCATCAATGCGGCAACCCGGGCTGTGATCGGCTATCAGGTATCTGACAGCCGCAGTGTCGGTCCCTGCATCATGGCCATGCGCATGGCCTTTCAGCATCTAAAAAAACTTCCCGGGAACTTCCGTTTCATCGCGGATGGTTATAGTGCCTATCCTCTCGCCGCCCAGCAATTCTTCCATGAGTTTGGTGAGAAGTTCAAGTTTGAGATTACCCAGGTCCTCGGCCTTACAAACGATGATGCTGTTTCTACGGAATTCCGGCCTTATAAGCAGATGATCGAACGTCTCAACCGCACTTATAAGACCTCCTATCGCCCCACTAACGGCTTCAATAACTACGATGGTGCCAACTACGACCTCGCGCTATGGGTGGCTTACTACAACTTTCTGCGGCCGCATAAACTGCATAAATTCCAGCCGCCGGTTCGTAATGACATCATTGCAAACGGCGAAAACATGCCGGGAAAATGGCAGCTGTTGATCTTCCTTGGCCAGCAGACCATTAAAAAGATGCAGGAGGCTGCCGGATAAGCAGAGAGCGGAACCGTTGTCAAGGGAACCGCGGAATACCGGAGCGGCTTCAGCCGCGAGGATATGCCGCGAAAGTCCCTTGACATAAGGTTCACGGATGATCCTCTTGTAAAGGGAAAGGGGCCGCTGCGCCTTTCCCTGCTTCCGGCGAGGACGGGTCTGGGCGGAGCCCAGGATCCGGGTCAAGGGACGAGTCCCTTGCCGGTTCTTAGGGCAGCGCCCTAAGCCCTCGGAGAGCCTTCAGCAGACTATATCTACAGATTTTCAAGGTTCGTTGGAGCCTTTTTCTTTGGCTCTGGGTTTTCATAGATGACTTGACACTACCTCGTTTTTCTGAGGTCAGGTCCGCGGTGCGAACCGGCTGTCTGTCTGTTTCTGATTTCGATCATACGATCGCAACATTAGCTGAACCTTAGCTGCATGTGAAGGATCTGTGAAATGCACCGGACTGTGGCTGGTACCGGTGAGAATCGGAGCGCCGTTTTGAAGAAGATCGCGGCATGGTGCCGGGCCGTGAGGGCGCGGGAGAAGGCGGTATCACGTTTTTTCGGGAGTCCGTTCGGAATGATTTGAGAAAGCACCGGATATCCCGCCGGACCGGAAAAACGCCGGATATCCCGACGGAACGGCTTGACGCGCCGCGGCGGGATGACTATAGTGGATTCGTTGCGAGGGGTGCTTCGCGCGGAAAACGACGCGAGGCTGAGAGCACAGCGGTGCAACCCTGATTACTTGATCCGGATAATGCCGGCGGAAGGAGGCATGCTTTTCTATGACAAGCTTTTTTGCAGTATCCAATGGAGACGGCAGCTTCAGTCTCACCGTTCCTGGCTACGTTCTTGTGGCCGTTCTGATTTTTGCCCTGTTTGTTCTGATGGCCATGGTCGCCAGCCACGGGAAGAGACCGTCAGCCAGACAGATCGCGTTCGCGTCCGCGGCCATCGCATTGGCTGTGGTTACCTCAATGATCAAGCTTTTCGAGATGCCCTTCGGCGGAAGCGTGACGCTCTGCTCTTCCTTTTTCATCGTCCTGATCGCGTACTGGTACGGGCCGGCGGTGGGCATGATGGCCGGCGTAGCCTTCGGTCTTCTGCAGTTTGTTCTGGGACCGTACATCATCAGTCTGCCGCAGGTGCTCTTTGATTACCCGCTGGCCTTCGGCGCGCTGGGCGTGGCCGGGTTCTTCTATCACAGAAAGCATGGCCTGTTGATCGGCTACATCGCCGGAATGGCCGCCCGACTGTTCTTCCATGTGCTTTCCGGCATCGTCTTCTTCGCGGACGACGCGCCGGCCGGTATGTCGGCGCTGGCTTACTCTCTGGCCTACAACGGGAGCTTTCTGGCGGCCGAAGCGGCCATCACGATTTTGATTATGATGATCCCCGCGGTCTCGAAGGCACTGCAGCAGATTCGGAATCAGGCAGTGGCGTAAGCACCGCCTGCCGTACGGAAGAGGGACTGCCGCGATCAGCGGCGGTCCCTCTTCGCAGTATGACTGCCGGCGCGGTTTCGGCGGAAGGCATCGGACGTTTCACATGCCGGCAGGGCGCATACAGGAGGCGCTGGTATGATAGATGTCAGTTTTGATTTTACAAGCGATACGCCGGGCTACTGGGACGGCTACTGGGAGAGAATGAATGGTCTCGGTGGATGCGGAAAAAAAGACCCGGATTCCTGCAGTCCCACCCTGCTAGGCTACAGCAGGCGGCTTTGGAGCAGAGTGCTTCCGAACGGGGAGCGGATGGAGCTGGAAATTCCCCGTCATCGCGGATATCTTGTCTGGAATGCCATGCGTCTTTCCTGTGACAGCATCACATGCAGTTTCCGGTATGCCAGGAATGAGAAAATGATCCGGGAGGTTTATGCCTCAATGGACGATTATAAGAGTTGGATCGAGAATTTTACCCGTCGGTCCTATACGCTGCCCGGAGAGATGATTTTTCCGATGCATGTCAAAAGTATGAATCAGCAGAGAGGAATGAACCGGAAAATCCGCGACAGATGGGATCTGACATTGGAATGCATCCGGAGATACTATGCAGGAGAAGACAGCCCATTAGCAGATGTACTGAACAGCGACAGGGATTTCTTTGATATGTTTGTGGATTTCCGGAGCTACATCGATTTCTTTTTCCTGAACGACTGCGTCACGGACGATTACAGCAGGGTGAACATCTGGACCGAGTGGCACGGGTTTTCCACAGACGCGCTGCCGGCGTCAGTGCCCGAATATTTTGGCTTCATGAACCGGCAGGGCCGGTTCCTTGAGAACCGCCGCAGGAGAATGCAGGACTTCATCGATCTGAATCATATGTGAAGACTCAGGTTTCATGATGCGGCTCAGAGGACAGAAGGCCGGAGACTGCGCGAGACGCGGATGACGGACGATGCCGGGGCAATGCGCGAGGAAGCAGATTGCGGATTGCGCCGGAAAAATAAGGCGGAAGAATGAGGTACAGGAATATCGACCATCTGGTGATCACGACGCGAAATCTGCAGGACTGCCTGCATTTTTATATCGATGTGCTCGGAATGGAACCGGATTTTTCAAACGGACGATATGCGGTTCGTTTCGGAACGCAGAAGTTCAATATTCATACAAGAAAGGCTGAATTTCTGCCTGCCGCAGGAAATCCGGCATACGGAAGTCTGGATTTGTGCCTGATCGTGGAAGACAGTCTGGATCAGGTCGTTCAGGAACTTGAGTCGAAGGGATGGCCGATCGAACTCGGACCGGTTACCCGACATGGCGCGCTGGGGGAGATGAGGAGCCTTTATCTTAGAGATCCGGACGGGAACCTGATTGAACTGTCTTCCTATCTGTCATGCATGTAAATTTCTTCTTTGTACTGAGACCTGATGACTGCAAATCGCCGCTGCGATGACAGCTTGTGGTGGACAAGGGCAGCATCAGGGGGCAGAGCGGGATCAGGCGTTTCTGCGGCGGCAGCTTGATTATCCCATATTTTAGAAAAAGAGTATTTATACGTGAAAACTAAAATTTCTCATTGAAAATCGTGACCAGAAGTCCTATGATTGTTTTAGAAAACCGGTATTTGTGCTTAAAAAATAAAACAGGAGAGGGCCATGATCATTGAACGAAAGAAATATCTCGATAAACTGATAGCCAGAATTGACAACAAGATGATCAAGGTTATCACTGGAGTCAGAAGGTCCGGAAAGTCAGTGCTGCTGTTTGACCTGTTTTACCATTATCTGGTAGAGAATGGCGTTCCTGAGGATCATATCATTATGCTTTCGCTTGACGATATTGCGAACAGTGAATACCGGGACCCGGAAAAACTGTATGCATTTCTGAAAGAAAAAATCCTTAATTCTTCAGATCATTATTTCATCTTTCTGGATGAGATTCAGCTTGCGATCTCCAAAGCAGAACTGAAACAGAAAGATACGAATGTCAGACTGTATGGCGTCCTGAACGGATTGCTGAGAAAAGGAAATGCAGATGTTTATGTCACAGGCAGTAACTCGAAACTGCTTGCGACAGATGTGCTGACAGAGTTTCGCGGAAGAGGGGATGAAGTTCATGTTTTACCGCTTTCATTTTCAGAATATTTCCCCGCAGTTCACCAGTCAAAGGAAGAGGCCTGGCAGGATTATCTTCTCTATGGAGGGATGCCGCAAATTCTTTCATTGCGTAATGATGAGCAGAAGGCACAATATTTGACTTCACTGAACAAAGAAATATATCTGCGGGACATTCAGGAAAGATATGAAGTAGCCAATCTGGCGGGCATGGAGGAACTGATGAAGGTCATTGCCTCATCGGTCGGCTCATTGACAAACCCCCAGAGAATTTCTGATACCTTTAAAAGTTCAGGAATAAAGGGGATTTCGTCCCCGACGATCAAAGGATATCTTACGTATCTTCAGGATGCAGGCTTAATTTCTAAAGCGGAACGATATGACGTGAAAGGAAGAAAATACATCTCAACACCAGCAAAATACTATTACGCTGATACTGGGCTGAGAAATGCTTTGCTTGGATTCCGTCAGTTCGAAGAAACGCATCTGATGGAGAATATTATTTACAATGAGCTGCTGTATCGCGGATATTCTGTTGATGTTGGGGTGGTTTCGGTTCGTTTGATGGAGAATGATTCCCATATCAGCAAAAAACTTGAAATTGATTTTATTGCCAATAAAGGAAGCCGGCGATATTATCTGCAGTCAGCCTTTGCGATCCCGGATCAGGAAAAGATGAATCAGGAACAGGAATCGCTTGTTCGCGTATCTGATTCGTTTAAGAAAATCATCATCACCAGCACAAATTCCCCTCTTTGGAGAAATGAGCAGGGAATTACGATCATGTCAATTTATGATTTTCTGCTGCATGATAACAGCCTTGAGCTGTGATTTATGAACGTATTTCCGTGGTGGAGATGCCAAAGGCGGCGGAAGCCTTTCTGCTTCGCGGAGCCGAAGCCTCCATGCAGCCTCCATGCCGGGATGCTTCCGTACAGGACGCCCTTGACAGGCTGCGGCATCTGTGTGAGAATAGTCCCAGTTTCATAATAAAACCGCGGCGGGCAACCGCCCGGATGTGGAATTTTAAAGTCAATCCGATCACTTTTCGCCACAGAACAGATTCGTGAAGAATCTGCTCTGTGGCGTTTTTGGTGGTGAGATGTCTCGGGAGGGAGAGAAATCCATGGATCAGTCATTTATGAAGACAAAAAAGGTTGTGCCGCTGGTGGCTTCGATGGCACTGCCGATGGCGCTGTCCATGCTGGTCAATGCGCTCTACAACATAGTGGACAGCTTTTTCATCGCGCAGATCAGCGAAAAGGCGATGACGGCGCTTTCGCTGATCTTTCCGCTGCAGAATGTGACCACCGCTGTCGGAGTCGGACTGGGTGTGGGCACCAACGCGGCTGTCGCCTTCTTTCTGGGCGGAGAGCGGAAACAGGAGGCGCAGCGGGCGGCTTCAGCCGCGCTCCTTCTCTCGCTGGTCAACACGGCGATTCTGATGGCTGTACTGCTCCCACTGACCGGACGCTTTCTGCGGCAGTTCACGGCGGATGCACAGGTTCTCGATTACGGTGTCCGTTACGGGCGCATCGTGTTCGTCACTGTCTTTGTGGGGCAGGCCGGGCTGGTCTACGAGAAGCTGTTTCAGGCGGTGGGCCGCGTGCGGATCTCCATGGCGAGTATGATGGCCGGGTGCATTGCCAATATGATTCTGGATCCGGTCATGATCTTCGGAATCGGGCCATGCCCGGCGATGGGGATCGAAGGAGCCGCCGCCGCGACCGTGATCGGTCAGGCGCTCTCGCTTGCGGTCTATCTGGTTCTTGACGCGAGAGGTTTTCTCGGGATCGGGATGAGTCTGCGGACCGGAGTGAAAGGCCTCGACCTCGCGGGGAGAATCTACCGGGTCGGCGTTCCCGTGATGCTGAGCTGCGCGCTCCCGTCCGTGATGATCACGGTGATGAACGCGATTCTCGCGGCCTGCTCCGCTTCCGGCGTGCTGATTCTGGGCGTTTACTATAAGCTTCAGACATTCATCTATCTTTCCGCCAACGGGATCGTGCAGGGAATCCGGCCGCTTGTCGCCTACAACTACGGGGCACGGCTCCCGAAGCGGGTGAAGGCGATCAGCAGAACCGCGCTTGTGATGTCCGCCGCGGTGATGGCCGCGGGCACGGCTGTCTGCCTTCTGTTTCCGGCGCAGCTGATGGGTATGTTCACGGACAATAAGGAGACGATCCGTGAGGGAGCGGGTGCGCTGCGTGTGATCTCCGCCGGTTTTATCGTCAGCAGCGTGTCGGTCACGATGTGCGGTGTTCTGGAGGGACTGGGCTTCGGAACCTGGTCCTTTGTGATCAATCTGATGCGCTACGTGGTTCTGATTCTTCCGGCGGCTTTTATTCTGAGCCGGTTTTTCGGAAGCGCGGGCGTCTGGAACGCGTTCTGGGTCGCGGAGGCCGCTTCAGCCGCGGTCGCAGCATGGATGTACAGAAAAGCCGCGGCCAGAATGGAACGGACCGCGGCCTGACTTGCGAGGAGACGGAAGGGGCAGTCTCCTTTTGCGTCTGACTTGTCAGGAGAGTTAAGAGGCAGTCTTCTTTGATTCTTTCTGGTTCGGAATGACCTCCGGGAGACGAAGCGCCCGGCGGAGCCATCGGCCGATCGCGGCGACCGCGGGACCGATCGTGAAGAGAAAGACCACGGTGCCGACGGTGAGACGCTTGCCGAAGAGGATTCCGATCAGAATGACGAGTCCGTCCCATCCCATCCGGACGAGGAAGAACGGCAGATGGAACCGGTCCGAGAGCAGCACCGGCGGGGTGTCGAAGGGGGCCAGCCCCTGATCGGAAATCATGTACATCGTCGTGAAGAAAAGAAACGGGATCAGAGCCGTCGCGAAGAGAATGGTCCGGGATGGCTGGGCGGTGAATGCATCCGCCGGCATGAAGCGCTGTTCGAGATACCGGAAGAGATCGCAGGTATACCCGACGACCGTCATATTGCAGATGGTGCCCGCGCCGATCAGATGCCGGCCGCGGAAGAGCGGAATCAGAAACAGCAGGCCGTTGGTCAGCAGCATCGTGGTGCCGAAGCTGAGACCGGTCCGGGCGGCGATGGAGGTGTTCATGAAGGTGCTGGTGTCGGTTCCGTAGTCGGCGCCGACGAGAAAGGAGAGAAAGACACCCATCCCGAAGACACCCGTGAGCATGATGAGAAAGCGCCGTCTGTCAAATGCTGCGATCATCTGGTACCTGCCTGTTCTGTGATGCGGCGCGCTCAGAACGTTCGCCGCGGGAATCCGTTACGTCACCACAGCTTACCGCGTCCTTAAGGAAAGCGCAATGCCGGATCCGGACCGGAGACAGAGAACGGGATGATCCGGTCGGGCCGCGGGCTGTTGGGAGCTGAAAGCAAGGTGGATTTTGCCAACGGCACATGATATGATAAGGAAGCTTACGATTGTGAGGAGAATTGAACCGGAGCGGCCTATGACGGGAAACGGACAGGCGGGCGGAGACGGCATGATACGGAATCGCCTGCTGACCCCGCCTGCGGCGCCTGTCAGCATCCCGATACACGGATGCAGGCGGCTCCGCTGTCATCGAAAGGAGGAGCGTCAGATGAGTCGTTTTTTGGAGCGGGCGAAGGAGCTGCGCGCCGTCACGGAGCGTCACTACAACTGTGCGCAGTCGGTGCTGGTGCCTTTTGCGGAAACGCTGGGACTGGATGAGGAGAAGGCGTATGCGATTGCGGGCCATTTCGGATCCGGCATGCGGATGGGTGCAACCTGCGGCGCGGTGACCGGCGGCCTCATGGTGCTGGGACTGGCCGGCGCCGACGACCCGGAATCGGCCGCCAGACTGACGCGGACCGTCAGAGAACATCACGAAGGATGTCTGGACTGCAAGGACCTTCTGCGCATGAACGCGGAGGCCGGACGGGCAAAAAAGCCGCACTGCGACGCCATGGTATATGAATGCGTTGAAATCGTGGAGACGATTCTTCGGGAAAAAGGAGTGATCTGAAGAGGCATGAAGCAGCTCTATATCGATTGCGGAATGGGCGCGGCGGGCGATATGCTGACGGCGGCGCTGCTTCAGCTTCTTCCGGATCCGGAGAGGGCGGAAGCGCTCGCTGACCTGAACGGCGCCGGTATCCCCGGTGTGACCTTCGAGGCAGTGCCGGGACGGACCTGCGGGATCGCGGGACTTTCGATGCGCGTCCGGGTGAACGGCGCGGAGGAAGGAGCACCTGTCTCCGATGATGGGCATGCCGGCGGCGCGGAGGAAGGCGTACATGCCGCTTATGGCGGACAGGCCGGCAGCGCAGCGGAACCTCACGGCGGGCATACGCACGGACATGCTCACCGCAGCATGGAGTCGATCCGGGCGATGATCGCGGCCCTCCGGCTCGATGAGGCTGTGAAGCGGGATGTTCTCCGGGTCTATACGGCGCTGGCGGAGGCGGAGAGCGAGGTACACGGCGTACCCGTGACGGAAATTCATTTTCATGAGGTGGGCGCGATGGATGCGGTGGCGGACATCGCGGCCGTCGCGTATCTGCTCCGCCGGATCGATGCGGACCGGGTGACGGTATCGCCGGTCTGTGTCGGCAGCGGGACGGTCCGCTGCGCCCACGGGATTCTTCCGGTGCCGGCCCCGGCGACAGCCGCGCTTCTGCGCGGCGTGCCTTCCTACAGCGACGGGCGCCGGGGCGAGCTGTGCACGCCGACCGGCGCCGCGCTGCTCCGTACTTTTGCGGATGCGTACGGACCGATGCCGCTTATGCGGGTGGAGACGACGGGCTTCGGAATCGGAAAACGGGAATTTCCATGGGCCAACTGCGTGCGTGTGATGCTGGGAGAGAGCGGCGAATCCGCCATGACGGGAAGCGGCCGGCCGGAGGCCGGGAAAGCGGAGAATGCCGGAACCGTACGGGGCGCTTATCGGACGGACGCGGTCTGGGAGCTTTCCTGCAATCTCGACGATATGACCGGGGAGGAGCTGGGCTTTGCCGTTCAGGCACTGATGGATCAGGGCGCGCTGGACGTCTGGACTCTGCCCGCCGGCATGAAGAAATCGAGGCCGGGCGTGGTGCTGAACGTTCTCGCGGACGACGGAGCGCGGGAGACTCTGGAGACGGCCATGATCCGTCTGACCTCGACACTGGGCGTCCGTGCGGTGCGGAAGGAGCGGCGCTGTCTTGAGCGGCGTGTCGGGACGGTGGAGACGCCGTCCGGTCCGGTGCGGAAGAAAGATGCCGGCCGGGACGGCAATGCGCGCTCGAAATACGAATATGACGATCTGGCGCGGATTGCGTCGGAGCAGGGGACTTCCCTGCGTGAAGCGGAGCATTATGTCAGAAGATATGAAGAAACTTAAGACACATCTGCGCAGCGGCTATACCACCGGAAGCTGCGCCGCCGCGGCCGCCCGGGCGGCTGCCGGGCGGCTTCTGGGCGGCGCTGAGACGGAGATGGTTCAGCTGATGACGCCGGCGGGAAAACGGATTCCGATCCGGATCTGTTATACGGAGGAGAAGAACGGTACGGTCAGCTGCGGCGTCCGAAAGGACAGCGGCGACGATCCGGACGTGACGGACGGGATGATGGTCTGCGCGGATGTGCGGATCACGAAGGAACCCGGCGTTCATCTTGACGGCGGCGAGGGCGTGGGACGTGTGACGAAGCCCGGACTCGATCAGCCTGTCGGCCGGGCGGCCATCAACAGCACACCCCGCCGGATGATCGAGGGGGAGATCAGGAAGGCTGCGGAGGAGGCCGGATTTTCTCTGGATACGGCCGGCGTGGAGGTCATCATCCGGATTCCGGAAGGGGAGGCGCTGGCGAAGAAGACCTTCAATCCCCGTCTCGGCATCGTCGGCGGACTGTCCGTGCTGGGGACGACCGGCATCGTGGAGCCGATGAGCGAGAAAGCGCTGCTGGCGACGATCCGGACCGAAGTCTCCGTCCGCAGGGCGGAGGGCTACCGGGCCGTCTGCGCGGCGCCCGGCAATTACGGCATGCATTTCCTTGAAGAGACGTACGGATTTCCGCCGGATCTGGCGGTCACGGCGTCCAACTATATCTGGGATACGGTGCAGTACGTCCGGGAGGCCGGTTTCACGCGGATGCTGCTGGCCGGCCATATCGGCAAGCTGATCAAGGTCGCCGGCGGCGTGAAGAACACGCATTCCCAGTACGGAGACCGCCGGATGGAGATTCTCGGCGATCTCGCGGAGGAAGCGGCGGGAGAGGAGTGCGCCGCGCCGGTGCGGAAGGCGCTGGCGGAATCGGTGATGACGGACGACGCGATCCGGGTGCTGGATGAAGCGGGGATCCGCGAGCCGGTGATGAAGCTGGCGGTCAGCCGGATTCAGGCGGTCTGTGAGAACTGGGTGCGGCAGACAGGCGGCGGGACGCCGCTGCAGGTGGAAGTTGTGATGTTTTCCAACGTCTATGGCCTGTTGGCCATGACGGATAAGGCGGAGGATTTGATATGGTTCATTTTATCGGAGCGGGACCGGGTGCGCCGGATCTCATTACAGTCAGAGGACAGAAGCTGCTCGGAGAAGCAGACGCCGTGATCTATGCCGGCTCGCTGGTCAACCCGGCGCTGCTGGAGGAGACGAAGGAAGGATGCCGGATTTACAACAGCGCGACGATGACGCTCGACGAGGTCATCGCGGTGATCCGGGAGGCGGAAGCGGCCGGACAGACCACCGTGAGACTTCATACAGGCGATCCCAGCATCTACGGCGCGATCCGGGAGCAGATGGACCGGCTGGACGCGCTCGGGATTTCGTACGACGTGACGCCGGGCGTCAGCGCGTTCTTCGGCGCGGCGGCGTCTCTCGGCCTTGAGTACACGCTGCCGACAGTCTCCCAGAGCGTGATCATCACCCGGATGGAAGGCCGGACAAAGGTGCCTGCGAGGGAGTCCATCGAGTCCTTCGCGGCGCATCAGGCGACGATGGTTCTTTTCCTCAGCTCGGGGATGATTCCGGAGCTGGTGTCCCGTCTGACCGCGGGCGGCTATCCGGCGGATACGCCGGCCGCGATCGTCTACAGGGCGACCTGGCCTGACGAAAAGAGAATTGTGACGACACTTGAGAACCTTGCGGAGAAGGCCGCGGAAGAAGGGATCACGAAGACGGCTCTGATCATCGTGGGCAGAGCGGTCGCCCAGTCCGGCTATGAGCTGTCGAAGCTCTATGATCCGGGCTTTTCGACGGAATACAGACCGGCGAAGCAGTAAGAAGCGGACAGGGACCGCGCGGGGACTGCGGCGGAGCGGTCTTCGAAAGCGCGGTGTCTTCCGGCGTATGAGACAGGAAAGGAAAGGCGGTACGCGGTGCGCGCATTCAGAATCCGGATGACCTTTGCGGGACTTGCGGTCCTGCTGGCGGTGATGATGGTGCTTTCAATCGGGATCGGGACGGTTTCGATCCCGCCGGCGGGCGTGCTGCAGGCGCTGACCGGCCGAGGCGGATCGGAGGAGGTCCGGAATATCGTCATGACGCTCCGGCTGCCCCGGACGCTGATGGCGGCCGTGCTGGGCGGCGCGCTGTCCGTATCCGGCTGCCTTCTGCAGACCTTCTTCGCCAATCCGATCGCGGGGCCTTTTATCCTCGGTATTTCCTCGGGCGCGAAGATGGCGGTGGCCGCGACGATGATCCTGATCATCGGCAGCACGGGCCGTTCGTCCAATCTGATGATCGTGGCGGCGGCCTTTGCCGGCGCGCTGATCTCGACGTCCTTCATCATCCTTGTTTCAAAGAAGGTGCGGCATATCGGATCACTGCTGGCGGCCGGCATCATGATCGGCTATATCTGCTCGGCGGTCACGGATCTGATGGTGACGTTCGCGGAGGATCAGGATATCGTCAATCTGCACAGCTGGTCTCAGGGAAGCTTTTCGGGCGTGACCTGGGACGGCGTCGCGTTCGCGTCCGTGTTGGTCGCCGTTGTGTTCGCGTGCACGATGCTGCTCTCGAAACCGATCGGCGCGTTCCAGATGGGCGAGCACTACGCGCGGAGCATGGGCGTCAACGTGGAGCGGTGCCGGGTGATGCTGATTCTCCTGTCATCGCTGCTGTCGGCCTGCGTGACGGCCTTCGCGGGCCCGATTTCCTTTGTGGGCATCGCCGTGCCGTTTCTGGTGAAAGGACTGATGCGGACGGCCCGTCCGGTTGTGGTGCTGCCGGGCGCCTTTCTCGGAGGAGCGGTTTTCTGCGTCTTCGCCGATCTGCTCGCCCGGACCATGCTCGCGCCGACGGAGCTCAACATCAGTACGGTCACGTCGATTTTCGGCGCGCCGATCGTGATTTTCATGCTGATCCGGAGTCAGGAAAACAAGAGGATGTAAGATGGGGGAATTCAGTAAGCTCGAGACGGACGGACACAGTCCTCTTTCCTTAAAAGATATGCAGACCGGATACCGGGACCGTGTGATGATCGACGGGCTTTCCCTCGATGTGAAACCGGGGGAATTTCTGGCGCTGATCGGACCGAACGGGGCCGGAAAATCCACGATCCTCAAGGCGATTTCCATGCAGCTTCCGCTGATGGGCGGAAAGGTCTTTCTCGGCAAAGAGGAGATCCGGTCGCTCCGTCCCCGGGAAAGGGCCCGCCGGGAGGCGCTGGTGCTGACGGAGAGGATCCGTCCCGAGCTGATGACGGTCCGGGACGTCGTCGAGATGGGACGCTATCCGTACACGGACGGGGTCGGCCGGCTTACGGAAAAGGACCGGCAGGAAGTGCGGGAAGCGCTGGCGATGATGGACGTCGCGGATCTTGCGGAACGGAATTACAATGAGATGAGCGACGGTCAGAAACAGCGTGTGCTGATCGCCCGTGCGATCGCCCAGACACCGCAGGTGATGCTGCTGGACGAACCGACTTCTTATCTCGATATCCGTTACAAGCTGGCGCTTCTGCGGACACTGCGGACGCTGACAGTGCAGCGGCGGATGGCGGTCGTCGCGACGCTGCATGAGGTGGAGCTCGCGCTCGCCGCGGCGGACCGGATCGTCTGCGTGAAGGACGGACGCGCGTTCCGCGCGGGTACGCCGGCTGAACTGAAGCGGGAACGCGTGCTGGCCCGGCTTTTTGAGGTGGATCCGGAGGATGCCGCGGCGGCCGCGATTTATCCATGGCTGGTCACATAAGCTTCCGATCGGGAAGGATGGCGGCCGTTTCCGGCGGAACCGGAGGGAAGAGGCGGAGAAGATGAGAGAGGCGGATCCGGTGGTGATGCTGGCGTTCACGAAACGCGGCTATGAGACGATGGAACGGCTGGCCGGCGCGCTTTTGAAAAGCCGGCCGGACGTCGAGGTTCATACGGCAGTCCGCTCGCGGACGATGCCGGAGCGCTCCATCCGGGAAACGGCGGAGGAGTTCACGGGACGCTGGTTTGCGCGGGCGCGGGCGCTGGTTTTCTTCGGGGCGGCGGGGATCGCGGTCCGGTGCATTGCGCCGTTCGTGAAGGATAAGTTTCTCGATCCGGCCGTTCTCGTCATCGACGAGTCAGGGCGCTTCTGCATCTCGCTTCTTTCGGGGCATGTGGGCGGCGGGAATGACTTCTGCCTTGCGTGCGCCGGACTGATCGGAGCTGTCCCGGTGATCACGACGGCGACAGACGGCCGGGGACAGTTCGCCGTCGATGTCTTCGCCCGCCGGCATCAGATGACGATCGGGGATCGTGCGGCCGCGAAGGAGGTGTCGGCGAGACTCCTCGACGGCGAGCGCCTGAAGGTGTACAGGGAGCCGGATGGGGCGGCGCCGGGCGGGGACAGGGAAGATGCCGGAGCGGAGCCGGACACGAAGAGAAAGGACCGGACAGAGGACATCAGAGCGGAACTGGCGGACTATCCGCAGCTGACTCTGACGGCGGACCGGACGGAAGCGGATATTCTGATCACGGTGAGAAGGATGGCCGGAGACCGTCCTTCCGCCCTGTATCTTTTCCCGCGCCGTCTCTGCCTCGGGATCGGATGCCGGCGCCATGCGCGGGAGGAGGCTGTCGCAGAGGCCGTCCGTCAGGCGTTGGAACCGGAGGGACTTGCGATGGAAGCGGTGCGGGGGATCGCCAGCATCGACCTCAAGGCGGAGGAGCCGGCTCTGCTTGCGTTCAGCCGGCGGCATGCGCTGCCGTTTTCCACCTGCCCGGCGGAGGAGCTGATGCGGGTGCCGGGTGCATTTTCATCTTCGGAATTTGTCCGGAAGACGACCGGAGCGGACAATGTCTGCGAGCGCAGCGCGGTCTGGCTCGCGCGCCGGCTGAGCGGCCGGCAAAGTGCCGAAGACGTCAAAGTGCCTTCCGGCGGACCGGACGGACAGGAGCAGCGGCCCGGAAGCGGACGTCTTCTTGTCGGAAAGACGGTCGGAGACGGCGTGACGGTGGCGGTGGCGGAAATCGGATGAGACAGAACGGACGAGGAGACATTCAAGGAGGAAATACATGATGGAAAAGCATCTGTTTGTGGTCGGGATCGGGCCGGGCACGCCGGAGAAGATGACGATGGAGGCCGACGGGGCGCTGAGACGGAGCGAGGTCATCGTCGGCTACCAGCTGTATGTGGGGCTGGTGAAGGAGCGGTATCCGGAGGCGGAATTCCTCACGACCGGGATGCGGAAGGAGCGTGAGCGCTGCCGTCTGGCTCTTAAGGAGGCGGACCAGGGGCGGATCACTTCCGTCGTCTGCAGCGGCGACTCCGGCGTCTACGGGATGGCCGGACTGATTCTCGAGATGCGTCATGAGTACCCGGAGGTTCAGGTTCAGATGATTCCGGGTGTGACCGCGGCGCTCTCCGGGAGCGCGGTGCTCGGATCCCCGCTGGGTCATGATTTCTGCTGCATTTCCCTCAGCGATCTGATGACGCCCTGGGAGCTGATTGAAAAGCGGCTGCGCTGCGCGGGAGAGGCGGATTTCGCGATCGCCCTCTACAACCCGGCGAGCCGGCGGCGCACGGATTATCTGAGAAGGGCGGCGGAAATTCTGATGGAGAGCCGGAGCCCGGAGACGGTCTGCGGCTATGTCCGCAACATCGGCCGCGAGGGCGAGGCCTTTGGCATCCTGACACTGGCGGAGCTTGTGAATTTCGAGGCGGATATGCTGATGACGGTTTTCGTCGGCAATTCCATGACAAGGGTGATCGACGGGCGGATGGTGACGCCGCGCGGATACATCGAAAAATACGGCGAGCTGGAAAAAGAGGACTGACGGACGAGTTCGGCTGAAGCGACAGGAACGGAGGAAACGGGCATGATCAACAGCTGTGTGTTGTTTGGCGGAACGACGGAGGGGCGGGAAATCGCGGAAATCTTTGCGGGAACACCGCTCCGGATGGATGTGTTTGTCGCCACGGAGTACGGCGCGTCCCTGCTGCCCGTGTCCCCGAATCTGACCGTCCATGCCGGGAGGAAGGACGCCGGACAGATCGAGGCGGTGCTCCGGGAACGGAAGCCCGGACTCTGCGTTGACGCAACGCACCCGTATGCCTGCATCATCACGAAGGAGCTGAGGGCTGTCTGTGAGAGACTTGGGATTCCCTTCCTCCGCGTCCGGCGCGCCTCTCTTTCGGAACATGCAGCCGCCGGCGCGCCGCCTCTTCACACAGCCGCGGATATGGCGGACGCGGTCCGGTTTCTTGACGGGACGGAAGGACCGGTCCTCGTGACGACCGGGAGCAAGGAGGTGCACCTTCTGAGCGGTATCCGGGACTTTCAGGAGCGCTGCTTTGTGCGCGTGCTTCCTTCCGTCCGTTCCATCAGCCTCTGCGAGGCGGCCGGGCTGAGCGGGCGGCATGTGATCGCGATGCAGGGACCGTTCAGCGAGGAGGCCAACGAGGTGCTGATGCGGGATCTCGGGATCCGCTGGATGCTGACGAAGGATTCCGGCGAGGAGGGCGGATGCCCGGAGAAATGCCGCGCCGCGGCGTCCCTTGGCGTCGGGACGGTTCTGATCGGGCGCCCGGAGGAGGACGCCGGCGCGGTGACGCTGAGGGAAGCGGCGGACCGGATCGCGCGGATGGCCGGACTTCGTCCGGAGGCACGGTCTGTCCCGGAACAGGCGGAACCGGAGCGCATGAACGGAGGGCCGGCGGATGCTGAGCACGGAGAACCGAGGGCGGATGACACGGCGTTCGTTCAGGAGGTCGGTCTTGTGGGGATGGGCCCGGGAAGGGAAGGACTGCTGACCGGCGAGGCGCTCTCGTTCATCCTGAGCGCCGATCTTCTGGTCGGAGCGGACCGGATGCTTTCGGAAGCCTGCGCGATCCGCCGGCGTCACGGCCTTGACGGGGACGGCGGGCCGCGCTGCATCTCCGCATGTCTCGCATCGGAGATCGCGGACCGTCTGAAGGCGGATCATGTCTTCCGCCGCGCGGCGCTTCTCTACTCCGGCGACATCAGCCGCTATTCCGGAGCGAAGAAGATTCCTCCGCTTCTGCCGCCGTCGATGCGGGTGCTTCACTTTTCCGGCATCTCTTCCATCGGCTATTTTCTCGGCCGGTTGGGCGCGGCGGAGGAGGACACGGCGGTGGTGAGCATTCACGGACGGAAGGCGAACCTGCTCCCGCTGATCCGGTCGAGGGAAAGCGTGCTCACGCTGATCGGCGAAGAGGACGACGTCTCGCGTATCGCGGGCTCCCTTGCGGAGGCCGGCCTCGGCGATGTGCGGATCACGGTGGGAACGGATCTTTCCTATACGGACGGAAACGAACCGTCTCCGGTCCTCGAGGCCGGGCAGTCGGAGGCGGATGACCGCGCGGGGGAGAGCGGCGAGCCGGAACAGGCCGAAGGCGCGCCGTTCCGCCGCGAGCGGATTCTGACCGGCCGCCCAGAAAACTTTATCGGCCGGAAGGTGGGGAGGCTGTCGCTCGTTCACTTCCGGAACCCGCATCCTGTTCCGGCCCCGGCCGGCTTCGGGCTGCCGGACGACGCGTTTATCCGGGCCAGAGTCCCGATGACCAAGAAGGAGATCCGGACGCTGTCGCTCTCCCATCTGCGGCTGAGCGAGAAGGATGTCGTCTACGATATCGGCGCGGGAACCGGTTCGGTTTCGGTGGAGGCGGCGCTGCATGTGCCGAAGGGGACGGTCTACGCCGTCGAACGCGGCGCGGAGGCGGTCCGTCTGATCCGGGCCAACCGGGAGAAATTCGGACTTGAGAATCTTGAGGTGGTGGAAGGCACGGCGCCGGAGGCGATGGCCGGACTCCCGCCCGCGGACGCGGCGTTCATCGGCGGCAGCGGAGGAGGACTGAAGGAAATCGTCTCGCTGGTGCTCGCCGGCAATCCGGAGGCGCGCATCGTGATCAATTCTGTTACATCAGAAACCGACGCGGAGCTGGAAGAGGTGCGCCGCCTCTTTCCGCAGAAAACGTTTGAGAAACTGGAGGTCATGGTCGTCCGGGAGCGGGCGGCGGGCCGGTATCATCTGAAGACACCGGACAGTCCGATCACGATCGTGACCATCGGATGAGAGGAAGGCATGCGCGAACAATCAAGAATCCTGATCACGGCGCCGAAGAGCGGAAGCGGCAAGACGACCGTGACATGCGGTATCCTCGCCGCGCTGAAGGCGCGCGGCCTCGGTCTGACCTCGCTCAAGTGCGGACCTGACTACATCGATCCGATGTTTCACAGAGCGGTGCTCGGTATCCGGACCGGCAATCTCGACAGCTTTTTCACGGGCCCGGAGATGACACGCCGGCTGCTCGCACATCACGCGGCGGGGACGGACATCACAGTGATCGAAGGCGCGATGGGCTATTTCGACGGCCTCGGCGGCGTCAGTGTCCGCGGAAGCAGCTTCGAAACCGGATCCGTGACGGAAACGCCCGCGATCCTTGTGGTGGACGGCAAGGGCGCGAGCGTGACGCTGGCCGCGGTGATCCGCGGCATCGCGTCCTTTGAACCGGATGAGAGGACCGGCGCGGGCCTTCCGGAGCGTCCTTTCCAGGTACGGAGACGCCCGGACAACGGGATCGCCGGCATCATTCTCAACCGTGTTTCGCCGATGTACTACCCCCGTCTGAAGGAGGTCATCGAGCGGGAAACGGGGATCCCCGTGCTCGGCTGCTTTCCGGTGATAAAGGATCTGGAGGTGCCATCCCGTCATCTGGGCCTCGTCTCTCCGAAAGAGCTTACCTCGACGGAACAGTGGGTCAGGGCGGTCGGGGAGCAGGCCGCGAAGTACATCGACCTCGACCGGCTGCTCCGCATCGCGGAAACCGCGCCCCGGATCGGCGGAGGGGCGGCGGATGAACCGGAACATACGCCGGGGTCCGGGGTTCCGGGAGCGGAAACGGCACAGGACGCGGCCGCGCCCGCCGTCACGAAAATAGAACGGCCGCCCGTCCGTGTCGCGGTATCGTCGGATGAGGCGTTCTCCTTCCTCTATGAGGAGAATCTCTATATTCTGCGCTCGCTGGGGGCTGAAATCGTGCCTTTTTCCCCGCTTCGCGACGCCGCTCTTCCGACGGGAACCGACGGCATGATCCTCTGCGGCGGATATCCGGAGCGGTTCGCGAAGGAACTGAGCGCCAACGGATCCATGCGCGCGGAAGTCGCCGCGGCGGTCCGCGGCGGAATACCCTGCATCGCGGAATGCGGCGGGTTCCTCTACCTGCAGCAGTCTCTGGAGGACGAGAGCGGGACGGTCTGGCCGATGTGCGGCGTGCTGGACGGACGCGGGTTCCGGACGGGCGGTCTTCGAAGATTCGGGTACCTGACCGCCGTGACGAACCGGGACGGTCTCTACGGACCGAAGGGCACCGTGCTCAGGGGCCATGAGTTTCACCACTGGGACACAGAGCGGAACGGCGACGGCATGACGATGACCAAACCGCTGTCCGGCAGGACGGAGCAGGGCGTCGTCTACACCCCGACGCTGGCGGCGGGCTTTCCGCATTTCTATTATCCCGGATGCGTCGGAGCGGCGGATGCATTTCTCAGAGCATGCGCAGGGCAGAGGGAGAAAGCGAGGAGACAGCATGAATCGGATCAGCTGGGATGAAAAAAAATGGAAGGAGATCGGGCGGGAGGCGAAGGCACGGTGGGACCAGATCCCGCACCCGCTTGACAGCCTGGGCGCCTTTGAAACCGCTGTCGAGCGGCTTTGCCAGATTCAGGGCTCGCCCGAGCCTCCGGACATTACCCGCCGCGCTTCTGTGGTGTTCGCGGCGGATCACGGCGTGGTCGCGGAGGGCGTCACACAGACCGGACAGGACGTGACGCGTCTCGTCGCGGAAGAGCTCGCGGGCGGAAACGGCGTGCTGAACCGGTTCGCCGGGGTGGCCGGAAGCGACGTCTACGTTGTCGACGTAGGGATGAACTGCGAAGCATATCCGGACCGGACGCTGGGAACAGGACGCGTGACGGACCGCAAGATACGCCGGGGGACACGCGATCTGGCAAACGAGGCGGCGATGACGGAGGAGGAATGCATCCGGGCGGTCGCCGAGGGGATCGAGGTCTGCGGCGAGCTCGCGGACAGAGGATACCGGATCCTGACAGCCGGGGAGATGGGAATCGGCAACACGACGCCGACGGCGGTGCTGGCGGCGTCGTTTCTCGGCATGACCGCCGAGACGGTCACCGGCCGCGGCGCGGGACTCGATGAGGAAGGCTTCCGGCGCAAGGTCGGAGCCGTGAACCGGGCGCTGGTCCGGATCCGGGCGGAAAAGCGTCCACCGGAGGAACAGACCGTGGAGATTGAAGGCATTCCGGTGAATGCCCGGGCGCTTGCCGTTCTGTCGGAGGGCGGCGGACTCGAGCTGGCCGCGATGGCCGGACTCTATCTGGGCGGCATGAAGTACGGGCTTGCGGTGGTGATCGACGGGATCATCTCGAGCGTATCCGCTCTCGCGGCTTCACGTCTCTGCCCGGAGTCGGTTCACTGGATGTTCGCCTCCCACGCCTCCTCCGAGCCGGTCGCGCTGCGGATTGAAGAGGAGCTCCATCTTTCGCCGGTGATCCGGGCGGGCATGCATCAGGGAGAGGGAACCGGAGCGGTCATGCTGCTTCCGCTGCTTGATATGGCGCTGGCGGTCTACCGCGAGATGGGAAGCTTCGAGTCTTTCGGCATCGAAGCCTACCGGCGCATGGACGGCGAAGAGGAAGAGACGTGATCGCGCTGGTCACGGGCGGCTCGGGAAGCGGAAAATCCGCTTACGCGGAGTCACTGGCCGTAGCGCTTTTCACTTCCGCAGGCCATGCTGCACCGGTGCCGTCCGCGCTCGCACGCTCCGGTGTGATGGCTCCTTCCGCCTCTTGCGGCAGCGCCGCCCCCGGTGATTGCCCGAACGGGAGACTCCTCTATCTTGCCACCATGAGACGGAGCCGGGATGAAGAAGTGCTCAGGCGGATCGCCCGCCACCGGGCGATGAGAGCCGGGAAAGGCTTCCTGACCGTGGAACGGGAGAGGACCCTTTCGCTTGAGGAGAAGTCGTTTACCGGGCGGGATACGATCCTGCTTGAGGACCTCTCCAATCTGCTGACCAACGAGCTGTACGCCGGACCGGAGATTGCGGACCCGGAAGCGATGACCGACCGGGAGATCCTCGCTCCGCTCAGGCGGATTTCGGACGCGGGCAACACGCTGGTGATCGTGACCAACGAGATCGGATGGGACGTTCCCTCCCGCTACGAGGAGGCGCGGCGGTTCGTGAGGCTCTTCGGCCGTCTTAACTGTCAGCTGGCGGCGGAAGCCGCTCTGGCGGCCGAGGTCACGGCCGGCGTGCCTGTCATACTGAAGAAAGAGAGAGAAACCGGATGCTTGAATCTCTGATCATTGCCTTCTCCACGTTTTCCAAAATTCCGATGCCGCATATCGGCTGGACAAAAAAAGGGATGCGCTACAGCATCTGCTTCTTTCCTCTGGTGGGTGCGGCAGCAGGCGCGGCGGAGTGGCTGCTGTTTTGGCTCGGCGGCGTGATGCCTGCGGACCGGCCCTTTCCGGTTCTGCTGGCGCCGGCACTTCTGACGGCGGCACCGCTGCTGATATCAGGCGGCATTCATCTCGACGGTTTTCTCGATACGACGGACGCCCTGCTTTCCTACCGGAACCGGGAGGAAAAAGCGGCGATTCTCAAGGACCCCCATATGGGCGCCTTCGCCGTCATCTACGGCATGCTCTACGTCCTGCTGTCCTTCGGTCTGTTCACGGCGGTGAACCGTGACGCGATGCGGCCGGTCTGCGCGGGCTTCGTGCTGTCCCGCGCGATGAGCGGCTACGCGCTGATGGCGTTCCCGAAGGCAAGGAAGGACGGTATGCTCCGCGCGGAGGCGGACAATTCGGCAGGGTCGGTGAAGATGGTGATGTTTCTGGAAATGCTTGCCGCTTCCGCCGCCGTGCTGGCGCTGAATCCCGTGACGGGGGGTGCCGTGCTGGCGGCCGCGTATCTGACCCTTCTTCTCTATCATCATGTGGCGATGAAGGAATTCGGAGGGGTTTCAGGCGATCTCGCCGGCTGGTTTCTGTCGCTCTGCGAGCTGCTGATGCTCGGCGCGGCCGTGACGGCGGGTATGATCATCGGCTGAGACGCAAGTCCGGCGGAAAGGAGAACCGTATGATACTGATTATCGGGGGCGCGGCAGAAGGAAAAAGCGTCTATGCCACGGAACATTTCCCGGGCTGCCCGGTCATGGACGACTATCAGGACCGGGTGCGTTCCCAGCTGGCGGCCGGTCTTGATCCCCTGAAGGAGGCGGAACGGCTGCTGGCGGATAGCCCGTCCGACCTTGTGGTCGTGACGAACGAGATCGGCTGCGGACTGGTGCCGGTGGACGCGGAGGAACGGGAATGGAGGGAGGCTTCCGGCCGCGTGAACTGTCTGCTGGCCGAACGCGCGTCCCGGGTGATCCGTGTGGTCTGTGGCATCGGGCTTGTTCTGAAGGAAAAAAGCGAGACGGACAGGCCGGGGAATGAGGCAGTACCGGTGATTCTCATCCGGCACGGAGCTGTTCCGGGCAATCTGGAGGGACGCTATGTCGGTACGACCGACGAGCCGCTGCTTCCGGGGGAGGCGGAGAGGATCCGCGCCGGATGGGCGGACATCGAAGGGCAGCCGGTCCGGGCTCTGGTCACCAGCTCGCTGAGGCGGACGAAGGAGACCGCCGCGGCCTTGTTTCCGGGCGTGAGGCAGACAGAGGTTCCGGATCTTGATGAATGCCGTTTCGGACGCTTCGAGTACCGGAACTATAAGGAGCTGGACGGTGATCCGGACTATCAGCGCTACATCGATTCCGGAGGCCAGACGGCCTTTCCGGGCGGAGAAAGCCGCGCGGATTTCACGGACCGGTGCGCCGGCGCCTTTCTCCGCGTCATGGATCGTTTCGCGGACGGACAGGCGGGCGGGCCGGTCGTCTTCGTCGTGCACGGCGGCACGGTGATGGCAGTGCTCGAACGGTACGGAAGGCCGGGACGGGACTATTTTGACTGGCGGTGCGGCAACGGATGCGGCTATTTTGCGGTCTGGGACAGGAAAAGGCGGATTCTGACTGACATCAGGGAAAGGAGACTCGGCGGAACGTGATGACGGATCTGGGCACAAGAGCGCTGGTTCTCGCCTGCGGGGCGGCGCTGGATCTGATCTTGGGAGATCCCCGGAAACTCTGGCATCCGGTGATCGGCTTCGGCTGGCTGATCAGCCGTTTCGAGACGCTGCTGTTCCGGATTTTCCGGCTGAGCGGCGAACCGGAGGCGGACCGCGGGCGGAAGAGAGCGGCCGGCGCTCTGCTGACGGTTCTGGTTCTCACGGTCGCGGCGGCGGCCTATTTTGCGCTCCGCTTTCTTCTCGGTCTGACCGGCCCGGCGCTTCCGCTTCTGCTCGACGTCATCGTCACATGGCAGATGCTGGCGATGACCTCGCTGAGACGGGCCGCGGAGGATGTCCGCCGGCCTCTTGCAGCGGGCGATACGGAAGCGGCGAGAAGGGCGGTCTCGATGGTGGTGGGGCGGGACACCGCCTCCCTGACCGCGGAAGGCATCACGAAGGCAGCGGTTGAGACGGTGGCGGAAAACGCCTCCGACGGCGTGATCGCGCCGCTCTTCTATCTGTTCCTGTTCGGCCCTGCGGGCGGATGGGTTTACAAGTGCATCAACACGATGGATTCGATGATCGGTTACCGGAATGACCGGTACCGGTACTTCGGCACGGCGGCCGCCCGGCTTGACGACGCGGCGAATTTTCTGCCCTCCCGTCTCGCCGCCCTGGCGATCGTGGCGGGCGCGTGGCTCCTTGAAAAAGCCGGCCGCCGCGGATCCGGCGGGGCCGCGGCCGGCGGATTCACCGGCTATGACGCGGCGAATGCGTGGCGGATCCACAGAAGGGACCGCTTCAACCATCCGAGTCCCAATTCGGCCCAGACCGAGTCGGCCGTTGCCGGCGCGCTGCATATCCGGCTGGCCGGTGACGCGTGGTACTTCGGCGTGCTGCATCACAAGCCGACGCAGGGCGATGCGGACCGTCCGGTGGAGCCGGAGGATATCCGGCGGACGGAGCATCTGATGGAAGCGGCCGCGGGACTCGTCTTCGCGGCCGGAGAACTCATCCTGATGGCCATATCGCTTGCATTGATGTAAAATCGAAAGAAAAACCAGCCTTCAAGGCTGGAGAGGAAGAAGCAGGAAAGTCTGCATGATCAACGATAAGGAACGCCACGGCGGAGACGTCTACCGCCGTCATATTTCAATGGATTTCTCTATTTGTCTCAATCCGCTCGGGATGCCCCGTTCCGTGATCGAGGCGGCGCAGGCCGGCGCCGCCGTCTCGGGACGCTACCCCGATCCGGAGTGCCTCGCGCTCCGGGAGAAGCTGGCCGTCTGGCTGACCGGCCGGACGGGAGAGACGGTTGAGCCGGATATGATTCTGCCTGGGAACGGGGCCGCGGAGCTGATCTATGCGCTCTGCGCGGCGGTGCGGCCGCGCGAGGTGCTCGTGCTTCGCCCCGGGTTCACGGAGTATGCCCGGGCCGCGCAGATCGGGGGAAGCCGCGTCCGCTTCATCGAGCTCGATGAAGCCGCCGGCTACGCGCTGCCTTCGCAGCCGGAGGACTGGATCGGACCGGACACGGACGCCGTTTTTCTCTGCAACCCGAACAATCCCACCGGGTATGCCTGCTCCGGAGAGGAGATGCGGAACTGGGCCGGCGTCTGTCACGCGAAGGGCGTGCGGCTGATCGTCGACGAATGCTTTCTGCCGTTTCTCGAGGATGAGAAGGAGCGGACGATGCTCCGTTCGCTTCGTCAGTTTCCGAACGTGCTGGTGCTGCGGGCGTTTACCAAGATCTTTTCGATGGCGGGACTGCGTCTGGGGTACGCGGTGAGCGACGACGTGGAGTTTCTCGAAAGCATCCGGGAGCGGATGCAGCCCTGGAATGTGTCGATCCCGGCGCAGATGGCGGGCGAGGCGGCGATCGGACGGCCCGAAGAGGCGGCCGCCTATCTCGACGCGACCAGAAAACTGGTCCGGACAGAGCGCGCGTATCTGAAGGAGGAGCTGGAGCGGGGCCTTGCGGCGAAGGTGTATCCGGGCACGGCGAATTTCCTGCTCTTCCGCGCACCGGCCGATCTTCGGAAGCGGCTGATCCGGGAGGGCATCCTGATCCGGTCCTTCACGAACGCCGAGGGACCGGGAGCCGGCTGCTTCCGTATCGGAATAAGAAAGCATATCGATAACCAGCGGCTGATCGACGTGATGACGGAGCTTCGCGCGACGAAGGAACCGGACCCCGGCAGCATGCTGTTCTGAGAGGCGGTCCGGATGAGCACGGTTTTGGCGGGATCAGGCCGGATGGAAAAGTTTGACAGTCTGACAACCGGAGGAAAAAATGGCAGCGAAAGCAATCATGGTGCAGGGCACGATGTCAAACGCCGGCAAGAGTCTGCTGGCGGCGGGACTTTGCCGGATCTTTCATGAGGACGGCTATCGGGTGGCGCCGTTCAAGTCCCAGAATATGGCGCTTAACTCCTTCATCACGAAGGAAGGGCTGGAGATGGGACGCGCCCAGGTGGTGCAGGCCGAGGCCGCGGGCATCGAGCCGTCGGTCCGGATGAACCCGATTCTGCTCAAGCCGACGACGGATATGGGTTCTCAGGTGATCGTGATGGGCCGGCCGGTCGGCAATATGGAGGCCCGCGAGTACTTCAGCAGAAAGAAGTCCTTCGTGCCGCAGATTCTGGAGGCATACCGGTCGCTTGCCGCCGAAAATGACATCATCGTCATCGAAGGAGCCGGCAGCCCGGCCGAGATCAATCTGAAGACGGACGACATCGTCAATATGGGGATGGCCCGGATGGCGGACGCGCCGGTGCTGCTGGCCGGAGACATCGACCGGGGCGGCGTCTTCGCCCAGCTCTACGGGACGGTGGCGCTGCTGCCGAAGGAGGAGCAGGACCGGATCGCCGGACTCGTGATCAATAAATTCCGAGGCGACCCGTCGCTTCTCGACAGCGGCTTAAAGGAACTGACGCGTCTGACCGGGAAGCCGGTGCTGGGCGTGGTGCCCTACATGCAGATCCATCTGGACGACGAGGATTCGCTTTCCTCGACGCTCTCGGACGGTATCGGGACGGATAAGGGCCGGAAGCCGCTTCTGGATCTGGCGGTCATCCGTCTCCCGAAGATCTCGAATTTTACCGATTTTCAGGCGTTCTTTACGGATCCGGATGTCGAGGTCCGCTACGTCTCCTCTCCGTCGGAGCTGGGGACGCCGGACGCGGTGATCCTTCCGGGGACGAAGAGCACGATTCAGGACCTTCTCTGGCTCCGTTCCTCCGGTCTTGAGAACGAGATCCGCAGGGCGGTCGGGCGCGGCAGCTTCCTCTTCGGGATCTGCGGCGGCTACCAGATGATGGGACTTAAGATTTCGGATCCCACGGGCGCGGAGTGGGAAGGCGAGATCGACGGAATGAGGATTCTCAACGAGGTGACGGTCTTCTCGCCGGACAAGACGATGCGGCAGTACACCGGTCGCACGCATTTCGCGATCCCCGCGCTTTCGGACCGGAAGATCACGGGCTACGAGGTGCACATGGGCCGGACGAGCGCGGTGGACCCGGCTTCGTTTTCCGATGGAAATGCAGCCGGCGCCCGTCTTCATGCGGGGGCCGAAGAGACGGACATGGAACCCGGAAGCGGGAAAGGAACGTCCGGACGCAGCCTCGTCAGCGGCAGCACAGCCGACGCGGCCGGCACCTATGTGCACGGCATCTTTGATGAGGAGGATTTCCGGGATGCGTTCCTCGGCTATCTGGCGTCGAGGAAGGGAATACGGCGCGAGGACGGAGGGCAGAGCTGGAAGGCGTACAAGGAGGAACAGATGAAGATCCTTTCCTCCACGCTCCGCAAAGCCCTTGACATGGACACGATTTACCGGCTGGTCCGGTGAGAAAAACGGCGGGCGGAAAGGAGCGGACCGTGATCGAGATTTATGAAGGAGACGGAAAGGGAAAGACGACAGCGGCCGTGGGACTTGCCGTGCGCGCCGCGGGACGCGGCGTACCGGTGCTGTTCGCTCAGTTCCTGAAGGACGGAAGCTCCGGGGAAGTGCGGATCCTGCGCACACTGCCGGAGGTGACGGTCATGGAGCCGGATGTATTTTACGGATTCGTCTCCCGGATGAGCGGGCAGGAGAAAGCGCGGACAAAGGAGTCGTACGGGAGACTTTTCGCGGAAATACGCGGCTGGACAGCCGCGTTCGGGAAGGACTCCGTGCCGGCGGAGAAAGCAGGCCGGACTGAAGAAAACGGGCCGGACGGAACGGATCTGACCGGCGCGGCGAACGATTCGCGGGAGGCGGAGATCCGCGCGCTCGTCGTGCTGGACGAAGCGCTGCACGCGGTCCGGTACGGATTCCTGTCCGAGGATGAGATGCTGGACTGGCTTCAGTCTCTGCCGGAGGACATCGAGGCGGTGCTCACCGGCCGCAATCCGACGGAGCGGCTGGTGAACGCGGCGGATTATATATCGGAAATCAGAAAGAAAAAACACCCCTTTGACTGGGGCGTGACGGCGCGCAGCGGCGTGGAACTGTGAAAGCTGACGCTCCGGCGGACAGCGGAGGAGAGACAGACATGGAAAAAATCGAATTTGTGGCACCGATGGACATCGAAAAGAGAAGCATGCAGATCATCGGCGAGGAACTGAACCGCCGCGGCATCCATCTTGATCCGGAGGAGGATCCGGTGGTCCGCAGGGCGATCCATACATCGGCGGACTTCGACTACGCGGAAAATCTGGTGTTCTCGGAGCAGGCCGTTTCGCGTCTCCGGGAGGCGCTGGCCGCCGGAGCGGATATCGTGACGGATACGGAGATGGCCCGGGCAGGAATCAGCAAAAAGACGCTGGAGAAGTTCGGCGGCCGGGTACACTGCTTCATGAGCGACCCGGACGTGGCGGAGGAAGCCCGCGCGCGCGGCGTGACACGCGCGACGGTCAGCATGGAGAAGGCCGCGCGCCTTCCCGGCCGCTGCCTCTTCGCGATCGGAAACGCGCCCACCGCTCTGATCCGGCTTGATGAGATGATCCGGGAAGGAACCCTTCAGCCGGCAGGCATCATCGGCGTGCCGGTGGGGTTCGTGAATGTCGTGGAGGCAAAAGAACTGATCCTGAAGGTTTCGTCCGTGCCGTATATCGTCGCGCGCGGACGCAAGGGCGGGAGCAACATCGCGGCGGCTGTATGCAACGCGTTGCTGTACGGCATGCCGGGCGTGAAGCGGAGCTGACGGAAGCCCGGACGGCTGCGTAAGACAGCTTTACAGACTGTCCGTCTATCCTTACGCGGACGGGACGCAACCGTCCGGCGCGCAGACTCAGCCGGGCGCTTTGGGTCTGCATGACAGAAAATCGGGGGCTGCCTGTCATCAATTATACGATGACAGGCAGCCCCCGGCTGTGTGCGTGCGCGCATCAGACAAGCTGCGCTACGGCCTCATCCACATGCTTCATGCTTTCCGTCGGCTCGAAGCGGCGGACGACGCGGCCCTCGCGGTCGACGAGAAACTTTGTGAAATTCCATTTGATGTCCGGATTGTGTTTGTAATCCGCGTCGATCTTCTTCAGAAGCGCGCTCATCGCCAGCGCCTTCGCGCCCGTACCGAAGCCTTCGAATCCCTGCTGGCTCTTGAGGTAAGCGTAGAGCGGCAGCTGGTTTTCTCCGTTGACATCGGATTTCTTCATCTGCGGAAACTGCGTGTTGTACTTCAGCGTGCAGAATTCGTGAATTTCCTCATCGGTGCCCGGCGTCTGGCCGGCGAACTGATTGCAGGGAATGTCGATGATCTCGAGCCCCTGATCGTGGTACTTCTCGTAGAGGGCTTCGAGATCCTTGTACTGCGGTGTGAAGCCGCAGCCGGTCGCGGTGTTCACGATCAGCATAACCTTTCCTTTGTACTCGGAAAGAGAGAGCGCTTTATTGTCCGGCGTTGTAACGGAATAATCATAAATGTTCATCACAGATACCTCCGTAAACGAGAACTGTCCGTATTTGGATTAACAAATAGTATTTTATCAAATATACATGAAAAATGCAAGTGCGGCTGGAGGCCGCGCGGCAGGTGTATGCAGTACACCTCTATCGAAAACATCCACAAGGTGATTGATCCGTTATTTCCGGATGATCTGAAGAATGAGCTTGCAGATATCGGGGGGATTCCGATAAAGAACACATGGAGCCGCAGGCTCCATCCGTACCGGGACAAACTGACGTCTCTTGCATTTCTGGAATATGTTTTGTAAGCTGTTTTCTGTCCATTTCTGTTCCGGGGGCTCTGTATGCTGCGATTAAATCAAAAACGGCAGGAAGACAGAACCGGAATCAGGAAGCAGACTTTACACTGCCACATTTTGGAGAGGAAAGGTGGACGGAACATTGAATATACTGCATTATTCGCTTGGCTTTCCGCCGTATCGCACCGGAGGTCTTACAAAGTTCTGTACGGATCTGATGAAGGAGCAGGTAAAGGAGGGCGATCAGGTATCGCTTCTCTGGCCGGGAGAGATCCGGTTATCCGGCGGACACACGAAAATCAGGAAGCGCAGGAGTCTTGACGGCATTGCCAGTTTCGAGGTCATGAACCCTGCGCCTGTTTCCTATGATGAGGGCATTGTTGCTATATCCGCGTTCACGATCCAGGGTGATCTGAAGGTCTATGAGCAGTTCCTTCAATCGGTACGCCCGGAAGTGGTTCATATCCATACTCTGATGGGACTACACAGGAATCTTCTTGCGGCAGCAAAGAAGATGGGGATCAGGACCGTGTTCACCGCGCATGATTTCTTTCCGATCTGTCCCAAGGTGACGCTGTTCAGGGATGGCATGATTTGCCCGGATGCCGATACCTGCGCCAGCTGTCCCGGATGCAATATGACGGCGCTGTCGCTCAGGAAGATTCAGGTGCTGCAGAGTCCGGCATATCGAATTCTGAAGGACAGTCCGATTGTGAAGAAGCTTCGCAAAGGTCACCGCGATGAGTATCTGAGCGGACAGGCAGCAGTCGGAGGGAAACCGATCCGGACAGCGGAGGATTACCGGAAGCTTCGGGAATACTACAGAAGCCTTCTGGATCTGATGGACATGATCCATTACAACAGTTCTGTGACCAGAGCGGTATATGAGCAATACATGGGCGGGAGAAAGAGCATACTGATTCCGATCACCCATGGAGACATACAGGATCACAGGAAAAAGAAAAAATCCGGCAGACCGATCCGGTTCACCTATTTATCCGCCCAGAGCGCCGCAAAGGGGTACTTTGTTCTGAAAAGTGTCCTTGATGAACTATGGAAAGAAAGACAGGACTTCGAACTGAACGTGTTCTTTAAACCAACGGAAGATGCCCCTTACATCCGGCAGCATGAACGATATGATTACGCACAGCTGGAACGCATCATGGATCATACCGATGTCCTGATTCAGCCCAGTGTGTGGAATGAGACCTTTGGATACACCGTGATCGAGGCACTGAGTTATGGCGTTCCGGTCATCGTGAGCGATCACGTCGGAGCGAAAGATGTGATTCCGGAGGGAGCGGGGGAAGTGGTTTCTTCGAAGGACGAACTTCTGGCGGCGCTGAAAAATCTTTCTGCTGCACAGCTTGAAAAGATGAATGCAGTGATTCTGGCGAAATTTCATGTTACGACCATGCAATCCTTCAATGAGGCGCTGCTGGATGCGATCGGAGCGCCCGGTGTCTGAAAGAACCGCGTCCCGCTGGTAAAAACACCGCCGCGCATGCGGGCAGCAGCGCGGCGATGCGAAAATGAGGCATCAGTGCGGAAGGGCGGAAAAAGACGCACAGACGGTGAAAACTTTACACAGCGACAAGAAAAGTCCGAAAATAAGATGCAGATACAGAAATAATCAGATTGTTAAATGCCCGGGTATCCAATATAATACAGGTGTCGTTTTTCTGATCGCAGAGTATCCATTCGAGTAGGGGGTATGTGTTATGAAGAAGTATATCGCCGAGTTTATCGGTACGGCGGTTCTCGTTACCTTTGGCTGCGGTACGGCGATGCTGGCCGGCTGCGATCCGTCGGCCGGAACCGGCTATCTGCTGACGGCGCTCGCATTCGGACTGTCGATCGTCGCGGAGGCGTACTGTATCGGCAACATCTCCGGCTGCCATGTCAATCCGGCTGTTTCGCTCGGCGTCTTTCTGAACGGCGGGATGAAGGGGAAGGATCTCATCGGCTACTGGATCGCACAGGTGCTCGGAGCGGCGGCCGGAAGTTTCCTGCTCAAGGCCATCTTTGAGATGGGCGGCGTGAAGGACCAGACGGGAGCATTCGGAGCCAACGGGCTGGCCGGTGTCAACGGATCGGCGGGGGCCGGTTTCCTCGTGGAACTGGTTCTGACGTTCGTCTTCGTCCTGACCGTTCTGGGTGTGACGTCGAAGAAAGCCGGCCACGGTTCCTTTGCCGGTCTGGTGATCGGCCTGACACTGACCTTCGTTCATATCCTCGGGATCGGTCTGACCGGAACATCCGTCAACCCGGCGCGGTCCGTCGGACCGGCGCTGGCGGCGCTGACGCAGGGGAATGCCCAGCCGGCAGGCTGCCTCTGGATCTTCATTCTGGCACCGATGCTCGGCGGCGCGCTGGCGGCCTGTGTCTGGCGCTTCCTTGATTCAGACCGCGCCTGACCGTATCGGAAATGTAACATCTGTAATATATGTGTCGCGAACTCTTCAACAAGTCTTAATTTGCCTTCTCTAACTCCCGGACCTATAATAGATTCAGAACAAAAGAGGAGGTGCAGACCATGAAGAAGTCAATGCTTGCAGTGTTTGTCTCTGCGGTGCTTGTGATGGCGGGATGCGGTTCCTTCGGTGTTTCAGCAATGGATCAGAAGACGACGGAAAAGGAAATCCGGATTCGCACGGAAGCGGCTGAACCGATCGAGCACGCGTCCTTCGACGCGATGCAGGTACGGAGAGGACCGGCGCATGTGGAGACCGTACATGAAAATGCAGTGACAGCAGAAGATGACGAAAAGATGACATCGGATTCGGAATCCGTAACAGACCCGGAACAGGCATCCGACGACGAACAGGCAGAAGCGGAACCGTGCGGCGAAGCGGAGCAGGATATGGACTCCGCGGACGGCGGGTCGGAAAACGTCACGGATGAGGATGACAGCGATACGGAGGATACAGCCGGTATCGAATCAGACGGAGATGAAGCCGATGCGGATCCGGTCAGCGAGTCCGATTACGACGGCGCGATTCCGTATGACGAGCAGAATTTCACCGAAGGGGCGGAAGGCCCGGAAGCGGGAACGGAGATCTCGCCGGTCGGCGATGTTGATCCGCTGCCGGATGACGAAGAATCCGTATCCGAAGCATCGGAAACGGAGCCCTTTACGGAACAGGATGTGGAGCAGGCCGACGCCGACGGAGCGGATGTGAATCTGGACGAGCTGGAGGCCGGAGGCTCAAGAGCCGAATGAATCTCCGGGTGGAGATGGAAAGAGAAGCGTCGTGCCAGATTCACAGAAATCTGGTATGATATAGAAAGGAAACGCGTGATGCAGCTGCGGGGATTCCGTGGCTGCACCTTTTTATGATGGGAAGAAGAACTCCATGCAGACGGAAAAGATACAGGAACTGGTGACCGGACAGCATCATTTTTTTGCGTCGGGCGCGACGCTGGACGTGAATACGCGGCTTCAGTATCTGCGGAAGCTCAGGGCGGCGATCCGCTCGCATGAAGCGGAGCTGAATGAAGCGCTGCGGAAGGATCTCGGAAAGAGCGCGTCGGAAAGTTATATGTGCGAGGTCGGACTGGCGCTGTCGGAGCTGACGCATATGCTGCGGCATACCCGGCGCTATGCGGCGGAAAAGCGGGTGCCGACGCCGCTGGCGCAGTATGTGTCCCGGTCCTTCGTGAAGCCCTCTCCCTGCGGAACGGTGCTGATCATGAGCCCCTGGAACTATCCGGTGCTGCTGACGCTGGATCCGCTGATCGACGCGGTGGCGGCGGGCAATACGGCGGTCGTGAAGCCGAGCGCCTATTCGCCGGCTTCGGGCGCAGTACTGGCGGAGATGATCGGGGAGGTGTTTCCGAAAGAGTATGCGGCGGTGATCACAGGCGGACGCGCAGAGAATCAGGCTCTTCTTGATCAGCCCTTTGACAAGATCTTTTTCACGGGAAGTCAGGCCGTTGGCCGGGAGGTGCTGCGGCATGCGGCGGAACGGCTGACACCGGCCGTCCTTGAGCTCGGCGGAAAGAGTCCCTGCGTGGTGGATGAGAGCGCGAATCTTTCCCTGGCCGCGCGCAGGATTGTATGGGGGAAATTTCTGAACTGCGGCCAGACCTGCGTGGCGCCGGATTATATTCTCTGTCAGGAAAGCGTGAAGCCGGCGCTTCTGGAAGCGCTTGTGAGGGAAATACGCAGGCAGTTCGGCGCGGATCCGCTCAAACGGGTATCGTACGGTCATATTGTCAGCGAAAAACACTTCGACCGTCTGATGGGACTCATCGATCCGGCGAAGGTGATCTTCGAAGGCCGGAACGACCGGTCCGCGCTCCGGATCGAGCCGACGGTCCTTGACGGTGTGACGTGGGAGGACGCCGTCATGCAGGAGGAGATTTTCGGGCCGGTTCTCCCGGTTCTGACGTATGAGAAGATCGGAGATGTGCCGGCTATGCTGGCGGACCGCCCGAAGCCGCTTGCATTATATATTTTCTCAGAGAACCGGGCGCACTGCAGGATGCTGACGGAGGTCTGCCGTTTCGGCGGCGGCTGCATTAATGACACGGTGATCCATCTCGCGACCAGCGCGATGGGATTCGGAGGCGTCGGCGAGAGCGGGATGGGCAGCTATCACGGGCGGCGCGGATTCGAGGCGTTTTCTCACAGGAAAAGCATCGTCGACAAGAAAACATGGATGGATCTTCCGATGCGGTATCAGCCGTACACAGCGCTGCATGACCGGCTGATCCGGATGTTCATTCACTGACGGAGCCGGATGGGCGGAAAAGGCCGCGTTGTCCGGAAACGGGATTTCATGCTATACTCTGATACTACTGATCGGGAAACAGTGAGTCCGCGTATCAGGCGGATCCATGAAGGAGAGGAACGGCACAGATGGTTGAGCTGAAGCTGAAGCTGCCGGAGCATTTTCTGGAAGAGGAAGTCCGGGAGGACTATACGGTTCCGGCGAAAATGAAGGAGGTATGGGCTGTGCAGCTCGACCTTCTCGCAGAGCTGATGCGCGTTTGCGAGGCGCATGGCATTCAGTACTACGCGGACGCGGGAACGCTGCTCGGCGCGGTGCGGCACAGGGGCTATATTCCGTGGGACGATGATCTGGATGTCATGATGATGCGTCCGGATTACGAAAAACTCTGTGCGGCTGCCTCCGGGGAGTTTCGTGATCCGTATTTCTTTCAGACCCAGGAGACTGAACCCGGGACGCTGAGGGAGCACGCGCAGCTGCGAAACAGCATGACGACGGGCATACGGGAGAGCGAGGCGCGCTGGAGGCTGCCGTTCAATCAGGGAATCTTTCTTGATATTTTTCCGATCGACAATGTGCCGGACGACGATCAGGATTTTCTTCTTCAGTGCCGGACGGCGGACACTCTGATCCGGAAGGCGCGGACGCGGGCGCTGTACAAGGACCGGTATGTGAAGGACAGTCCGAACCCGCTGCGGAAGGCGGCCAAGGCCGCCGCGCATGCGGTCCTTGCTGGACCGCTCCGGAAGGTGGATTTTTATGAGAAGTATTACAGGGATTACATCCGGGAAGTGACGAAATATGACGGCCAGCCGACGACGCGCGTAGCGAAGTATTTCAACGGGCTGATGACGGAGAAGGACCGGCGCCGCCGCGTGTGGGAGCGGTCCTGGTTCGACACAACCGTGATGCTGCCGTTTGAGATGATGGAGATCCCGGCTCCGGGCGGTTATCTTGAGCTGCTGGATCGGTTTTACGGAGACTGGAAGACGCCGGTCAGGGGGACGGCGACACACGGCGGCGTGATCTATGACACGTCGCGTTCTTACAAGGAGTATCTGCGAGATGAGTGAAACGAAGAAGAAATACCGGATCGGCTACACGACGGGGGCCTTTGACATGTTCCACGCAGGCCATCTCGCGATCCTCAAACGCGCGAAGGAGCAGTGCGACTATCTGATCGTTGGCGTCTCGAGCGACGCGCTGATCGAACAGTACAAGCACAAGACGCCGATTGTTCCGCTTGAGGACCGGATGGCGATCGTAGGCGCGATCCGCTATGTGGATCAGGTTGTCGTGCAGGAGAATATGGATAAGTTCGCCGCGTGGAAGACCTATCATTACGACGCACTGTTTCACGGTGATGACTGGAAGGGGACGGATCTCTACCGCTCCATCGAGGAGAAGCTGAAGGCGGTCGGCGTGGACGTCGTCTTTCTTCCGCATACGCCGGGCGTCTCCACAACGATCCTGACCGAGATCATCCGGCGGAGAGTATGATGCGGCGCAGAAAGGCGGGAAACAGGAGGAACGGCGTCGGTATTCCGGAGACGGAACAGCGGCGCAGCCGCCGCCTCGGGGCGGCGGTCTGCGCCGGATTGCTTCTGGTTCTGGCCGGGACGGTGCCTGCAGCCGGCCGGGGCAAAGCGGAAACCGGCGTGCGCGTGCTGGTCGGGGCCGGATCTGCGGAGACGGCCGCTTCCGGCGGGCACAGCCCGAATACGGCCGCGGGCTATGGCGGTCCGCGCAGTTTTTCGTTCGGCTCCGGGACGGAAAGCCGGCCGGTTCCGTCGTCCGCGGAGGCGGTTTCTTCCTTCGCGGAGCCAGTCCGTTCCGCGGCGTCACCTGCGCTGTCCGTGAGTCCGGTGCCATCTGCATCGTCCGCGGAAGCGGTTCCGGCGCCGGCGGAATCTGCCGTGTCGACCGCAGAACCGGCTGTGTCGTCCGCGGGGACGGTCCCGCCGGCCGTGCCGACGGCTTCCCCGGCGGAATCCGCCGTATCGACCGCGGAAGCGGCTGCATCGGCTGCCGCAGCGGTTTCCACGTCGGCTGCGTCCGTTTCTCAGGCTGCGGAGATACCGGCGGTTTCCTCCTCCGCGGAGAAAACGGCGGACGACACGGAGACAGTCACACTCGGCTTTGCCGGCGACATCAACTTCGCGGAAGGGTGGCCGACGACAGAGAAGATGGACGCGCAGCCGGACGGTATACTGGACTGCTTCTCGCCGGACTGCATCGACACGATGCGCGGGTTCGATCTGTTCATGCTGAACAACGAGTTCACCTACAGCACCCGGGGCAGCGAGGTGCCGAAGACCTATCATTTCCGCTCCAATCCTTCTCGTGTGGAAAATCTGAAGAAGCTGGGCGTCGACCTTGTCCTTCTGGCGAACAACCATGTCTTCGACTACGGCACCGACGCGCTGACGGACACGCTGGATACGCTCACGAAGGCGGGCATTCCGGAGGTGGGCGCCGGCCGGAACCTTGAGGAGGCGGCCACTCCGTACTATGCGCGGATCAACGGCCGGACGATCGCCTATGTGGCGGCGACGAAGGCGGAACAGTATGAGTCTGCGATCCACACTCAGGCGGCGACGGATACGCAGCCGGGTGTCCTCGCCTGCTATGATCCGTCGCGCTTTCTCGAGGAGATCCGGGCGGCGGACGCAAACAGCGATTTCGTTGTGGCCAGCGTTCACTGGGGCCTTGAGTACGATGAACACTACAGCGATGACCAGCGCGCACTGGCGGAGCAGATGGTAGCGGCCGGCGCGGACGCGGTCATAGGGTCGCACACGCACTGCCTGCAGGGAATCAATCTGATCGACGGAGCACCGGTCTTCTACAGTCTGGGGAATTTCTGGTTCAACGAAAAGCCTCTGTATTCCGGCATGGCACGCATTTCGCTTCGGGTGCCGAAGGATCGCACGCAGCCGGTCACGCTGACGGAGACGGCTTTCCTGCCGTGCACCCAGTACGATCTGCATACGGATCTGGTGACGGACCCGGAACGGAAACAGACGATTCTTGATCATATCGCCGGGCTTTCCAACGGCGATGTGACGGTTTCGCCGGACGGGATAGTAAAAAAAACCGGATAAATGGTTCAAATATTGTGAACAAAGGAGTACAATTATCGCAATTATGACAAACGACCTCGCTGAAAAATATGAAAATCTGAAAGCGTCGATCCGCTCTATGGGAAGCGTGGCGGTTGCCTTTTCCGGCGGCGTGGATTCCACGCTGCTCCTCCGTACGGCCCATGATATGCTCGGAAGCCGGGCGGTCGCGGTGACGGCCGTGTCAGCCTCCTTTCCGGACCGAGAGAGGAAGGAGGCGGCTGCATTCTGCGAAAAGCAGGGGATCCGCCAGTACTTCGTCGAGTCCGAAGAGCTGGACGTCGATGGTTTCCGGGAGAATCCGGCGAACCGCTGTTATCTCTGCAAGAAAGCACTGTTCAGCCGGGTGCTGAAGCTGGCGGAGGAGCAGGGAATCGACTGGGTGGCCGAAGGGTCGAACATGGATGATCTCGGCGATTACCGCCCCGGCCTCGTGGCGATCCGTGAGCTGGGAATCCGGAGTCCGTTCCGGGAGCAGGGTCTTGGCAAGGCAGAGATCCGGGCGATCTCAAAGGAGCTTGGGCTTCCGACGTGGAAGAAGCCGTCCTTTGCCTGCCTCGCATCGCGGTTTGTCTACGGCGAGATGATCACGGAGCCGAAGCTCAGAATGGTGGACGAGGCGGAGCAGCTGATCCGGGATCTCGGGTTTCCCCAGGTCCGCGTGCGGATTCACGGCGATCTGGCGAGGATTGAGGTGGAGCCTGAACGGGTGCCGGAGCTGCTCGCGGAACCGAACCGGACCGCGATTGCGGAAGGACTGAAGCGGGCCGGCTTCCGTTATGTGACGGCGGATCTTTCGGGATACCGGACGGGAAGCATGAATGAGACGCTCTCGGAGGAGGAGAAGAAGGCCAATACGCTTTGACGGCTGACGGGACCCGGGTCTCATCCGATGAAAGGCAATGACGGATATGAACGAGACGAAAGCGATACTGGAGCAGGTGGCGGACGGGCGTCTCAGCGTCGAAGAGGCGATGCTGAAGCTGAAGACGGAGCCGTTTGTCGATGTCGGCTACGCCAAGGTCGATCTTCACCGGGCCATACGGCAGGGACAGGGCGAGGTGATCTACGGCGAGAGCAAGACGGCGGAGGAGATCCGCGGGATTCTCGAGGTGATGCGCTCCCACGGGCAGGAGAGGGTGCTGATCACCCGGCTTTCTTCTGACAAGGCGGCTTTTCTTCAGAAGACGGAGCCGCTGGACTATCATGAGCGGGCGCGGGTCGGACTGATCGGCGGGATGCCGCCGGCGGACGGGCTGGGCCGGATCGTGATCGCCACCGGGGGTACCAGCGATCTCCCGGTCGCCGAGGAGGCGGCGCTGACGGCTGCATTTTACGGAAATGACGTGGTCCGCCTGTACGACGTGGGCGTTTCGGGCCTGCACCGTCTGCTGGCCCACGCTGAAGAGATCATGGACGCTTCGGTTCTGATCTGCATCGCGGGCATGGAGGGCGCACTTTCCAGTGTCATCGGCGGACTGGCGGACTGCCCGGTGATCGCCGTGCCGACCAGCGTGGGATACGGGGCGTCGTTTCACGGGCTGGCCGCGCTGCTGTCCATGCTGAACAGCTGCGCAAGCGGCGTCTCGGTCGTCAATATCGACAACGGGTTCGGCGCAGGCTTTTTAGCCAGCAGGATCAATCATCCGAAGCATTGTAAGTAGTAAACCGGAGCGGAAGAGGGGGGGATCCGCGGCCGGCGGAACGTGGCTGACATTGGAGGGCTTGAAGAAATGAATCAGAGCAGGATGGAGAGGGAGAGGTATCTCAGCAGAGTGGTCAGGCAGTGCATGAAGGAGCTGGACTCGATCCAGGTGCCGTACGGACATGTCGTCGAGGTGACCGTCAACACGCGTGCGCGGAAACGCTGGGGACTCTGCCGGAAGGAGGCGGACGGCTTTCACATCAGCATCGCCGACCGTCTGCTCGACGGAAATACGGAGCAGGGACTGCGGGATACGGTGATGCACGAGCTGCTCCATACCTGCCCGATGTGCAATAATCATGGCGCGATGTGGAAACATTTCGCGGAGGTGGTGAACCGCGAACTGAGCTGCCACATCAAACGGACGGATTCCAACGAGGACAAGGGACTTCCGCCGGAAGATACCGCGTCCCAGGTGCTTCATCAGTATCACTGCGACGGCTGCGGGCAGATTATCCGCAAGATGCGCGTCTGTAAATTCACGCGCAATTACCGGAGCTATACGTGCGGGATCTGCGGCGGCCACTTTGTTCAGGACTTCTGAAACAAGACGGTAGAGGAAGACCTTCGCGGGCGCGGCGGAAGGTGGCGCGGGAAAGCGGCCCGTGCCTTCTTCCGAAGACTGATTTCCGGCCGTTTCCGGCCGTTCAGCGGGGTTCCTTCCCGTCCCGGAATGTCATCATCATATGGTTTGTGAGTGAAAAATCGTTGGGCTGGCCGACGATTTTTTTTCGTTCGATCCAGACCGCCTCGGACAGCTCGCTCCGTTCGAGACGGATCGTGGTGTCGCCGTCCACGTCGCAGTAGAAGCCGGCGAGCAGATCATCCACGACGCCCCATGGCTGAGAGGCGAAGTAGCGGATGTTTTTTACCCGGAGGCCGGTTTCCTCCATCACTTCGCGCGCCACTGTCTGCTCCAGCGTCTCGCCGATTTCCGTGAAGCCGGCCACCAGCGCGTAATACGGCAGTTTCCGGGAACGGACATACCGGGTGTGTAGAAGGCGGTCTCCGTCCGTCACGCCGACGATGACGGCCGGGATGATCCGGGGGTAGATGATCCGGCCGCACTTCGGGCAGACGATGGCCCGTTCGGTGTGAGAGAGGCGCGTGCGCGAGCCACAGGTGCCGCAGAACCGGTTGTCGCGGTACCAGCGTGCGAGCTGCAGCGCGGTTACGGCGCCGAAAACGAAAGACTTCGGAGCGGCGTCCGCGCGGCGCAGGGCGCGGACGGATTCGTACAGAAAACCGTCCGGGAGAAGATCGGGCGCTTCCTCCGCGAGGAACCAGGGCGTATCGTCGATGGAGAAGAGATAGATGTAGCCGGCGGCCGGATTACAGTCGCGGTAGAGCGGCAGCGAGACGTCCGGATCCGGAAGCTGCGCGTGGGCGGCGTCCCGGGTGTCGGACAGGTCGCCCCGTCTGACGGCGATGCAGCCGCTGCGGATCATGCAGACAGGGCTGTCCGCCTCCGGGTGCATGTCCGGACGCCATGTGTTGGTGAGTTTTGACGGCTCAATATCCTGAATCATGGACTTTCCTCCGTTTTGGTGCTATGCTCAGACCGGCTGCGCGGACGCAGCCTTGAACTGCAGTCAAGTATGACATAGTTGGAAGAGGAATGCCATGAAATTTACCAATCCAAAACTGGACCGCAACGAACCGTGCTGGTGCGGAAGCGGAAGAAAGTATAAGCAGTGCCATATGGCCTTTGACGAGAAGATCCGGGCGGCGGAGATGCAGGGACATGAAGTGCCGGAACGAAGGCTTCTCAAGACGCCTGAGGATATCGAAGGAATCCGGGCCAGCGCGAAGATCAATATCGCCGTGCTCGACGAGGTGGCCTCCCGTATCCGTGAGGGGATGAGTACGGAGGAGATCGACCGGATCGTCTATGAGACGACGAAGAAGATGGGCGGCATCCCGGCGCCGCTGAACTATGAGGGATTTCCGAAGAGCGTCTGCACCTCGCTGAACGATGAGGTCTGCCACGGTATTCCTTCCCCGGACGTGATTCTGAAGGACGGCGATATCATCAATGTCGATGTGTCCACGATCTGCAAAGGTTATTTTTCCGACTCTTCCCGGATGTTCTGCATCGGAAACGTAAGTCCGGAGACGAGAAAGCTGGTAGAGGTCGCCCGCGAGTGCGTGGAGATCGGCGTACGCGAGGTCGTGCCGTGGCATTATCTCGGCGACATGGGCGCGGCCGTGCATCAGCATGCGCTGGAGAACGGCTACAGCATCGTCCGTCAGATCGGCGGTCACGGCTGCGGAAAGGAGTTTCATGAGGATCCGTGGGTCGGATACACCTCGATGCCCGGCACGGGGATGCTGATGGTTCCGGGACTCTGCTTCACGATCGAGCCGATGGTCAACATGGGACTGGACGAAATCTATGAGGACGACAGCAACGGCTGGACGATCTACACGGAGGACGGAAAGCCGTCCGCCCAGTGGGAGGTGCAGGTCGTCGTCACCGATACGGGCTGCGAGGTGCTCGCTCACTGAGAGCGAATAAAAAACGGCGGGAAAGGCAGAAACAGACTGCCTTTCCCGCCGTTTTTTCCGGGGATGATGAAAGGGAGGCGGCGTAAAGAGGACGCGGCCCGGTGTCTTACTGCATCACGGAAACGGCGTTTTTCTTCGTGACTTTGACCGGCCCGATCAGGAAGGACGGAATCACGCCCTTGCCTCCGTCGATGTCCGCCGTGTCGTACCGGCAGGAAAAGCTCCAGCCGCTCTTATTGATGACGTAGCTGTCCGTCGATTCCTCCGTCATCAGGGAGAGACCCACATCGGAGGCCACGATGGCTTCGTTCTGCGTATCAACATAGGCGGACATCGTCTGATCTCCGTTTTCCAGCTCCTTCAGGCTGGAGTTGTCTGTGCCGGAGCCGGTGACGATGACGTCGTTTTTTCCGCGGTAGCTCCGGCTGACGGCTTTGATGACGCCGCGGGCGGACTCGTCCGTTCCTCCGAGAACCGCTGCCAGCTCGGTATCTTTTCCGTAATCCGACTTCAGGATCTGCTCCATGCGGGATTCGGCTTTCTCCTGACTGCCGGCCGACACGTCGGCAAGACGGACTTCACCCGAGGGGATTTTCAGACTCCCTGCGCTGAGATAGGGCTCCAGTGTGGCGTAGATTCCGTCGTAGAGAAGGGCCGTCTGAGGGTTCTCCGCCGGGCCGGCGGCCAGCTCGATCCGGCTTACCTTCGCGTTTTCGTCCTTTGATACACCCAGCGCACTGATGACGGACTGCGCCTGAAGCACGCCCATCTGACGGCTGTCCGGAAGCACCGCGCAGGTGACAGCGTCTGAGTTTCGTATCACGGAGCCGTAGGAAAGCACCGGTATGCCGGCCTCTCTGGCTGCCGCCAGCGGATCGGAGAGCTTCTCCGCATCCACCGGTGCGACGATCAGAAGACTGACGCCGCCGCTGATAAGAGAGGCGAGATCTTTGGCCTGACGGTCCGCCTGACCGCCGCTGTAGATGAGCTTCGCTTCATAGCCGCGGGACGTGAAGCGCTTCGCGAGCCACTCTCCCTCCGTTTTCCAGCGCTCCGTTTCATCGGAAGGAAAGGCGATTCCGACGGATTTTCCGGTTGACGCGACAGATTCTGCCGGGGAATCGGCAGGATGAGTGGTGTTTCCGGGCTTTGCACCGCAGCCGGCTGCCGCGAGCGCCAGCGTGAGGACGGCCGCGGCGGACCGGATCACCGATCGATTCTTCGCTTTCATGACATGACCCTCTTTCTTTTCATCGGCCTGCCTCAAAAAGACGGCGCGGCGCACAGATATTATCAACGATAGCATAGAGAAACGGAAAACTCAATCCGGCAGTCCAAAGGAAACGGCTTCTGTGGTATACTGTCTCCGTTGGCGAAAAGGCTGGCTCAGCCGGCCGGTAAAAGGCCGGAGAGGACTTCATCGGAATCTATGAAAAAGCATATCAACAGGCGCGGACTCCGCGCCGCGGGAGCTGCGGCTGCCGCTCTGATCGTCATCGCGGTGATCGTATCCGCCGTCCGTTCCGCAAGGCTGCGGGCGCTGGAAAACTCCTATACCAGTCAGGGAGAAGCCTATCTGCGCGCTCTCGAATCCCAGGACCTGTCCGCAGTCAAGGCCTCAATCCGGGAAAAGCAGACTGACAACAAAAAGGCGTCTGTGGAAGAGCTGCTGGCGAAAATCGACAGCGGAGAGGCCGATCTCTGGGCCTGCTTCGACGACGCGGTGATTCTTGGCGATTCCCGGGGGGACGATTTCCAGTACAACGGCTTTCTGCCGAAATCGAAAATTCTCTGCGACCTCGGAGCGAGCTGCGGGAAGGCGCTCGACTATCTGGACACCGTGGCTTCCATGGCGCCGAAGCAGATCATTTTCACCTACGGTATGAACGACGTGGACGGCAACTTCAGCAGCGCTGACGCCTTCACGGCCGAATATCTGAAAGTTATCAATGAATTCCGCGCGAAGCTGCCGGATTCGGAGTATTATGTCAATTCGATCATTCCGGTCACGGAGCATGCCATTGAGAACGACTCCAACTACGAGAATATACCGGCTTACAACGAGGCGCTGAAGCAGATGTGCGCGGCGAACGACCTTGTCTGGATCGACTGCGATGATCTGCTGAGCGGACACGAGGATCTGTATGACACCGACGGGCAGCATTTCCTGAAGGATGCCTATCCGCTCTGGGGCAGACGGATCATCAGGAGTATCTATGAATATGAAAACGGAATCAGTACCGAAAGCGGAGCCGTCAGTGCGGCCGAGGCCGTCGAGACGGCGGACAGCTCCGCGGAGACGGCGGAAGGAGAGAGCGGAGATGAGTGAGGGACCGTATCGGAGAGATCCGGGCGTTCTGATCCCCTGCGTCCTGAAATGGGCTCTTTTCCTGCTCCTTTTCATCACACTGATCGGGCGGATCCGGGGCGGACGGCCCAGCCGGACTCCCTTTGATCAGATGACGCAGGCCGTCACGGGAGCCGCCGATCTGAGCAATACGGATCAGGCCGACAACCAGATGGTGCGCCGGCTGTACCGTCTCACGCCTTCCGATTATGAGGGCGTGCTTCTCTACGCGCCGAAGACCAACATGGGTGCCGAGGAGCTTTTTCTCATCCATCTGAAGGACCAGTCGCAGGAGAAGGAAGCCGTACAGGCGGTGAAGCAGCGCATCCGGACCCAGAAGAACAGCTTCAAAGGATACGGAGCCGAACAGACGGCGATGCTGGAGAAGAGCGTCTGGGAATCCAGAGGCGGGTATGTGCTTTATTACTGCGGAAACCAGCCGCAGAAGGTGAAGCGGGCGTTCGAGAACGCGCTGTAAGGGAGGGAGTCCGACTTGACGTTCAGCACACTGTATTTTGTCTTCGTCTTTCTGCCGCTGGCGCTTCTGATCTGCCGGTTTGTGCCGGAGAGGGCGGTGAATCCGGTTCTTGCCGCGCTCAGTCTGCTGTTTTACGCGTGGGGAAGGCCGTCGAATCTGATCGTGCTCCTGATCCTTGCCGCCTGCAACTATCTGGCGGGACTTCAGATGGACGGTCTGCTCCGGAAGGGAGACCGGCGGGCGCTTCGCGCGGTCACGGCGGCTACGGCGGCCGCCGATGTGGCGGTGCTCGCTCTGTACAAGTATTTCGCGGGGCATATGCCTGTCGGACTGTCGTTCTATACGTTCACGGTGCTGTCCTATCTCTTTGACGTGTACCAGGAGCAGACGCCTCCTGAGCGGAACGTGCTCCGCTATCTCCTCTATGTCAGCTTCTTTCCCAAGCTGACGATGGGACCGATCGTGACATACCGGGATTTCGCGCCGCAGGCGGAGAACCATCCGATGACCCGGGCCGGTCTGCTGGCCGGCCTGCGTCTGTTCCTGATCGGACTGGCGAAAAAGGTGCTGCTGGCGGATCAGCTGGGCATGGCTTTCTCCGCTGTCTCGAAGGGAACGCAGACGACGGTGCTCGGCGCCTGGCTCGGGATGCTGTTCTACGGCTTCGAGCTGTATTACGACTTCAGCGGCTATTCGGATATGGCGATCGGCATCGCGCGGATGTTCGGGTTCCGCATCGGCAAAAACTTCGATCATCCGTATCTCAGCCGTTCCGTCTCCGAATTCTGGCGGCGGTGGCATATTTCGCTCGGGAACTGGTTCAAGCAGTACGTGTATTTCCCGATGGGAGGAAGCCGTGTGTCAGACGGAAGGCTTTTCATCAATCTCCTGACGGTCTGGCTCCTGACGGGAATCTGGCACGGGAACACGCTGAATTTTCTGATCTGGGGGCTCTATCACGGCTTCTTCGTGATCCTGGAGAAGTTTGTCATCCGGGAACGGGCGGACCGGCTTCCGGACGCGGTGCGGGTGATCATCACGTCGTTCATCGCCTTCGTCGGATGGATTTTCTTCTTCACCCGGACACCCGGCGAGGCGGCCGCCTGGTGCGGCGCGCTGTTCGGCGCGGGTACGGCCGGGCTTGCCGGGAACGCGGCTCTGTTCGCTCTTCAGGGCAATTTCCTGCTTCTTCTGGCGTCAGCCGTGGGCGCGACCGAGTGGGTGGACCAGACGTTCCGGAGGATTTTCTTCAGCAACGTGTATCATCTGGATGAGCGCGTGCTGACCGGTGCGGCGGCCGCGCTGCATCTGATTCTTCTGGTCAGCTGCGTGGCGGGCATGGTCAGCAGTACATACAGCTCTTTCCTTTATTTCCGCTTCTGACGGTTGATCACGGTATGTTATAAAGAGGTGGCACGCATTGAAAAAGTCAAGCAGAAGGGAACGCTTTCAGAAGATCTACCGCGTGACGGGCATTGCGGCGGCGGCTCTGATTGCGGTCTGTTCAGCCGTCACGATCCTGAAGCCGGACCGGACTTTCTCCGCCAATGAGAACCGGACGCTTCAGGGACGGCCGGCCCTCTCGCTGTCCGCACTGGCGGACGGCACGTTTTTCAAGGATCTCGGCAGCCGGTTCAGCGATCAGTTCTGGCTGAGGGATCTCTGGATTTCGCTGGAATCGGGGGAGGAGGGGCTGGCCGGCCGCCGGGAGTCTCACGGCGTCTATATCGGAAAGGATGACTGCCTGTTCGCCAATCCGGAGACGCCGGACCCGGACGGCGTGAAATCCATTGCGGATGCGGTGAATGCCTTCGCCTCAAAACACACAGACATCCGCGTCCGGATGATGGCCGTTCCCTGCGCAGCGGCCATCTATCCGGAAAAACTGCCGTCCCACGCGCCGGTACGCGACCAGCTGGCCGACATCCGGTCGCTGAAGGCGGCGCTTGGAAGCGGAAGCTCCGTGACCTTTATCGATCCCTCTCAGGTGCTTGCGCAGCACAAGAAAGAGCAGCTGTATTACCGGACGGATCATCACTGGACGAGTCTCGGCGCGCGCCGCGTCTTCGACGGCTGCGCCGGGGAGCTGGGAATCGATAATCCGGTCACGACCTACACGCGGTATATCCTGTCCTTTGATTTTCTGGGAACGCTGGGATCCCAGAGCGGCCGGTTCGGGACGAGAGACATGATCAGCATCTATGTGCCGCAGGCGGACGTCAGTGAGTACGTTACCTGCGATGACAAGACGCGCACCTCGATCTATGACAGCTCGAAGCTGAAAGAGAAGGACCAGTATCAGGTCTTTATGGGCGGCAACCATCCGGTGGCGGATATCCGGACGAACGCCGGCACGGGGCGGACGCTGCTGCTCTTCAAGGACTCCTACGCCAACAGCTTCGTGCAGTTTCTGCTGCCGTACTATGACCGGATCCTGATGATCGATCCGCGCTACTATTACGACAGCATCAGCAGCACGATGAGCCAGAACAAGATCACGGACGTTCTGATTCTCTACAGCGCGAACACACTGTTCACGGATACATCACTGGCAGACTGCCTGACATCCTGATCTTTTTTGCTTAATATGATGAATTTCCGAGACACCGTGCAGGTGTCTCTTTTTTTGTACAGACATGCGCCTATAATGGGCATACAGAAACCGGGTGACAGGAGACATCCGCGGGCGCGTCAGAGTCCGCCGGCGAAACAGTCAGGACCACTGACGCAGAGACATCTGCGGGTGCGCCGGAGCCTGAAGAGGCGCAGAGTGAGACGCGGAGGCGTCGGCCGCTGGCAGGCGGCGGAAGGACAGACGGCTCAGGGAGCCGGAGAAAGGAGAGACGTATGAAGAAATCGAGGGGAATCAGGATGGCGGCCGCATGGATCACGGCAATCTGCCTTGCAATTCCGGGGACGGCCGTGGGGGCGGCCGTCACGTCATCGGCGCCGCAGACGGCGGGCACAGACAGCGGGAAGCTGGAGGATCAGCTGGCTAAGGTGACGAAGGAGCGGGACGAGCTGAAGGCAAAGGTCGACGAACTGACAAAGGAAGTGGAAGAGCTGAAGAACGGACAGGCCGAAAGCGCGGAGTCGAAGCCGGAGCTTCCGGACAACGTGGCCGGCGCGGATACAACCGTCACATATTCGGATGCGGCGACGGTCCGGCTGGTGCAGCAGGCGCTGAACGCGGCCGGCTACAACTGCGGCAATCCGGACGGCGTTCCGGGGGCGAAGACAGCGGAGCAGATCAGCGCCTATGAGACGGCGAAGGGACTGACGGTCAACGGCGCGATCACAGACCAGCTGCTTCAGTCGCTGGGGATCGCGGATCAGGTGGCAGCGCAGGCGAAGCAGGAGGCGCAGAAGGGGCAGTACAGCACGGATTACAGCTATCAGCAGCTGGCCCGGAACCCGGACGCCTATCTGAATCAGAAGGTAAAATTCTCCGGCGAGGTGCTTCAGGCGGATAACGGAGATCCCTCCTACATCCGGCTGGCCGTTAATTCGGATTACGATTCGGTGCTGTTCGTCACCTTTGATCCGGACATCATCGACTACAACCTGCTGGAGAATGACCAGGTGACGGTCTACGGCGTCGATCTGGGCGAGTACACCTATGAGACCGTGCTGGGTGCCAGCGTTACGATCCCGTGGGTTCAGGCGGACATGATCGAGATCAGCAACTGACGGAAGATCCGCGCAAAAGCCGCCCGGGCAGAATGCGAATCATGATAAAAGGCGCGCAGGAACGGCCTGCTGCTGAAAGCAGCCGTACCTGCGCGCCTTTCGGATTTACGCTCCTGGCAAGGGAGAGAGAAGGAGGCGTTTCCGGATCGAGGCGCCCGGGCGGCGGAGGGAAGAACCGCCCCCGGCGCCGGAACAGCTCCGTCAGAGCGCGATGCATTTGCTCTTCGGGATGGAAAGCGTCACCTCGTCGCCCTCATGGAAGAGACTTTCGTCGCCGAACAGCGTATCCACGTCAATCTGAACACCGCCGCAGAGAACCGCGTAGCGGATGATGTTGCCGTGGGGAAGGCTTGCCGCGATCCGTCCCCGCATCAGGTAGGCGTCGGGATTCTCCGGCTCCGCGCCGCCTGCCGGATGCATGTCGATGATCTCAGGCCGGAAGGCCGTCATTTCGGCGAAAGCTGTTCCGCCGCAGGCGGTCTTCAGCTGGGCGGCGCTCAGAAGGTTGTAGTGGCCGATGAAGGTCGCTGCAAAGCGCGTCACGGGTTTCGTGTACATGTCGATCGGGTGCGCGGACTGCTCGATGTGACCGCTGTGGAGCAGGTGGATCGTATCCGACATCACCATCGCTTCGTCCTGGTCGTGCGTGACGAAGACGGCGGTGATGCCGACCTCTTTCTGGATCCGTCGGATCTCGATCTGAAGGCTGTGGCGGAGCAGCGCGTCGATCGCGGACAGCGGCTCGTCGAGCAGAAGCACCTTCGGCTCTGTGACCAGCGCGCGGGCGAGCGCGGCTCGCTGCTGCTGCCCGCCGGAGAGCTGGGCCGGATACATCCCGGCCTGCTCGTCGAGCCCGACAATCTTCAGGATGTCGGCCGTTTTCTCACGGATCAGGGCTTTATCCATCTTCTTGATCTTAAGGCCGAACGCGACGTTCTGGGTCACGTTCATGTTCGGGAAGAGGCTGTACTGCTGGAAGACCATGCCGATATCGCGCTTCCGCGGCTCAATGCCGGTGATGTCCGTGCCGTCGAGCAGGATGCGTCCTTTCGTGACCTCCTCGAGGCCGGCAAGGCACCGGAGCAGCGTGCTCTTGCCGCAGCCGGAAGGACCGAGGAGTGTGACCAGCTCCCCTTTCTCGATCGTAAGATTGATATCGTCGAGCACCTGTTTGGATCCGTAGGATTTGCAGAGATTCTGAAACTCAATGTATGCCATGGTTTATCCTTTCTTCCGGCTGCCGGCCTGTGCCGCGTGTCGGGACGCATGATTCCGCCCGATCAGCACGAAGGAGGCGATCAGGAACGTGACCAGCATGATCATGACGAAGACCGCGCTCGACTTCATGCTGTCGGACTTCATCGCCTGGTACATGAAGATCTGAACGTTCGTTACAGTTGAACCGGACAGGTTCCGGATCAGGACGTAGTCGCCGAAGATGATGCCGACCGCGAGAAGCGCCGACACGATGATGCCGCTCATCAGGTTCGGCACGACGACACGGAAGAACGCGGCGATCCGCGACGAGCCCAGCATCTCAGCCGCCTCCAGCAGCGTTTTCATATTGATGGAACGCATGCTGTTGCGGATGCCCTGATAGATGTAAGGCAGGATGATAATGCAGTAGGCACCGACCAGCATCACCAGACGGCTGCTCAGGACCGACTTGCTGCCGACGTAGAGCGAAAGAATACTGACCGAGAGGATGACGCCCTGAATCGTATAGGGGATCATGCAGATGATCTGCACGTATTTCTCCAGCCGGGGTGCATAGACGACCACCACATACATTGCCAGCAGGACGACTGTGACGGTGATCGCGATCGGCGCGATGCAGAGCAGCATGGTCTGGCCCAGCGCGGACCAGAAAGCCGTATTGGAGAACAGTTCCTGATAGGCGGAGAGCGTGAAGCCCTTCGGTACGACGCCGGTCCACTTTGAGAAGAGCGAATAGATCACGCAGGCCAGCAGAGGAATCAGGAGGTAGATCGTCACGAGGATGATCAGGATGACGGAAAGCGCGTTATGACGCCGCATGACTTCTTTCTCCTTTCCGGAACGGACGGCTGAGGCCGTTGGTGACACCGATCATGACGACCATGATGATCATCATGACGACAGACAGCGAGCCGCCGAGCCCTTTTTGAATCTTCACTTCACCGACGAAGCATCCGGCGATCTGGATCGGCAGCAGCGAGAGCGAATTCATCATCAGTGCATAGGCGGTCGCGTAGGCAGCCAGGGCATTCGCGAACAGCACGCTGAATGTGCTTAAGATCCCCGGCATCAGGACCGGGATGCCGATGGAGAACCAGAAACGGCCGCTCCCGACGCCCAGCAGATGCGCGGCTTCCTGCCATTCCTTGCGGATCCCCTCGAAGACGGGCATCAGAAGGAGCGTGGCGAGCGGGATCTGGAAGTAGACGTAGATCAGGCTCATCCCGCGGGTCGAATACAAGTTGAAGTCGGCCAGCGCCCGGATGCCGAATTCCCGGCCAAACTGGACCATGACACCTGCATTTCCTAAAAGAATCATGTAGGCAAATGCAAGCGGAATCCCCGCGAAGTTGGAGACCATATTCAGCACAGTCATAAAGACTGTTTCGACCCGTCCCTTCGCGCGGTGCGCGGCCTGGGGCCGAGAAAGGCGATGACGATTCCGATCAGCGCCGACTGAAGCGAGATCCGGATGCTGTTCTCAATCGCCTTCGTGTACAGCAGCTTCGAGAAAACGGTCTGGTAATTCTGAAAGGTCAGCGCGCCGGTGCTGTCGGAGCGGAAACTGTTCACAATCACCATCGCCAGAGGCAGGATCTCATACATGGCCGCCAGCAGCAGAAAGGGAAGCAGGGCGGTCAGACAGATCCATCGTTTTTTCTTCATAGGAGACTCCTCTCTGGATGGAAGCAGAAGGTATGGAAGCAGAAACTGCCGCACAGCCGTGCGGCAGCTTCGTCATCCCGTTTCAGTCCGGACCTGTTTTTTACTGAACCAGCAGCGGAACGATCTCCTCGTTCCATCTGGAGACCACCGTTTCGCAGGCCTTTGTGTAGGCTTCCGTATCCTTCATCGGGACGGCGTTCGCGAAAGCAGAGGTCTTGAAGGACTTCTCCTGTACCTCCTCCGGAATCTCCACATCCGTACGGGTGGGGACGCCGCCGGCCGCAGCCAGATTGGCCTGGCCCTCATCGCTGAAGAAATACTCTCTCGCAAGCGCGGCCGCGTTCGGGTGCGGCGCGTACTTGTTGATAACGGAAGCGTAGCCGCTCAGAATCGAACCGTCGGTCGGGATGTCCGCTTCCATCTTGTATTTCGTGATGTTGTTCTTGTATGTGACGGCGTTGAAGGACCAGATAACGCCCATCGGAACCTCACCGGTCTCGAAGTTCTGCTGCGTGATATCGACGGAATTGATGCGGCCCGCCTCTGCCATCTTCGTCCAGAAATCGAAGGCCGGATCCGGATTGTTCAGATCACCGCCGAAGGCATAGGCCGAAGCGATGACCGCCGCCTGGGCGGTGCCGCCGTTGATATCGCCGATCGCGACCTTGTAGTCACCCTTCTCGACATCAGCCCAGGACTTGGGCGCTTCCTTCACCTGATCCGTATTGGTCAGGAAGGCGGTGGCGCCGGTGTAGGCCATCATCCACTTGCCGTCTTCGCCCTTCGCCCAGTCCGGCACACTGTCCCAGTAAGAGGTCTTGTAACCCTGCGCCAGATCCTGGTCGATCGCCTGCTGACCAAAAGCCTGGCCGACATCGCCGATGTCCTTCGTCCCGTTCTCACCCTCTGTCTGGAACATCTGCAGCTCCTCGGCGGAGGACATATCGGCGTCCGTGTGATTGATGCCGTACTTGTCCTTGATGGCCTTCCAGGCATTGCCCCAGTTCGCCCATTCATCCGGCATACCGACTGACTCGATGTCGCCTTCTTTTTTTGCGGCTTCCGTAATTTCATCAGGCGTCTTGCCGTTCAGCGGGTTTTCGCTGTCGTTGGAAGCGGCTGCCTCTGCTGAAACAGCTGACGAATCCACGTCAGACGCGGCAGCACCTGCCGGCGCGGCAAGTGCGAGCGTGCAGCCGAGGATCAGTGACAGAGCGGCAAACGGTTTTTTTCTTCTCATTGTCTTCTCCTTCATCTGTAAAAAATCGTACGGATCTTTCCGTCAGCAGACAGCGTACCATTCGCCGGGCACCGGTTCTATCGGACTTGCGTAAATCTCATGTAATGCTTCCGTAAAATGCAGCCGCCGCGCCTGACGTTCAGGAGAATTGAAAAACAGGTGCGCTTCGGGAAACGTTTGGAAGACAGGGAAACGGCGGGCGGCTGTTTCCGGCAGATGGGTCATCAGAGAATAAAGGCGAGGGAAGACGCTTCGTGTCAAAAAAGAGCATGGGGCAGGCAAACGGGAGCGGCTCAATGCAAGGCAGAGCCGAGGCAGCAGAATTCCCGTCCAGCACAAGGCGGTCCCGTGAGAAGTCAAGGGTCGATGAGATTGACACAATCCGCACAACGTGGTAAGATCAATCCGTGATGTAGTAATGAAAACCACATCATATAAATTGTAGAAATCGATGGTTGCGCTGAGAAACGGACGGAGGTGGTTCAGATGACAGGCAGTACGATGGCAGAAAGAAGAAGGGAAGAAAGCACGAGATTCGGAAGGCTTCCCGCAACCGTCTCACTGGAGATCCGGGAACCCGGCTCCGCGCTGACGCATTTCGCCGCATTGATCCTGGTGGCGGTCGGTGCCGGACCCTTGATGCTTCACGCACGGCGGTACGGATCCGCCTGGACGGCAGCAGGCGTCTGCGTCTTTCTTCTGACAGCGGGCCTTCTGTACGCGGCCAGCACGACGTATCACACTGTGGTGAGCGGACGCCGGACGACGACAATCCTCCGCAAGATCGACCATTCCTCCATATCGGTCATGATCGCGGGATCCTATACGCCGCTGTGTCTCACCGTACTTCGCGGGCGGTCAGGCTATGCGCTGCTGGCTGCAGTCTGGACGCTGGCTCTGGCGGGCGTGATCCTGAAGCTTTTCTGGATCACCTGTCCGAAGTGGGTCTCCTCCGTGCTGTATCTCGGGATGGGATGGCTCTGCGTCTTTGCCATGAAGCCTCTGCTCGCCGGGATGCCGTCAGGTGCCTTTGCCTGGCTGCTGGCCGGCGGCATCGCCTACTCGGTGGGGGCGGCGATCTATGCCATGCACCCGAAGGCCTTTGACGCGAGACATATCTATTTCGGATCGCACGAAATCTTCCATGTTTTCATCATGATCGGCACGCTGTGCCACTACATCATGCTGGACCGTTACATTACCCGGATCGGGTGAACGGCACCCACGGAACAAAAGCACAAAGATCGAACATCGCGGAAGATCTCTTGTATACGCGTAACAGAAGCGCCCCGTCCGCACACCATTGGCGTGCGCGGACGGGGTTTTGTGCTGTCCGGAACCGGAGCTTGACAGACCGGCGGACTGTGCTCCATGATCAGGATAGAGAAACGAGGGCGAAGGCTTCCGGCAGCGCGGGAAGAGAGCCGGACGGGAGAAACTGAGACTGGTACGGGACGGAGAAGAAGGCGTTCCATGCAGCATGAGGCAGGACCGGACCGCGCCGCGGCAAATGCAGAAACATAAACAGAATAAACAATGAGAAAGGAGAAAGGGATGCGTCTGACACTGGAGGGACTGGGAGACCGGGAGGAATGGGAACGGGCAGGGATCCGGATCCCTTCCTATGATGTGAAGGCGGTGAGGGAACGGACGAAGAAGTCGCCCCGCTGGGTGCACTTCGGAATCGGGAATATTTTCCGTATGTTTCATGGTGTGATCGCCGATGATCTGATCGCTTCCGGCGATCTCGACCGGGGGATCACCTGTGTGGAGACGTTTGATTTCGATGTGGTCGACCGGATCTACCGCCCGTATGACAATCTGGCGCTCTGCGTCACGCTCAGAAAAGACGGTTCCACTGAGAAAAGGGTGATCGGCCCGCTGGCGGAGGCGCTGGCGGCACGCCCTGACGACCGGACGGTCCGGGCGCGTCTTCAGGAGATTTTCGCGAACCCGGCGCTTCAGCTTGTGACCTATACCATCACGGAGAAAGGATATGCGCTGTCCGGATCTGACGGCCGCTTCACTTCCGCTGTCCGGGCGGATCTTGAGGCCGGTCCGGATGGCAGGCTGAACAGCGCGATGGCGCTGACGGCCGCTCTGCTGTACCGGCGCTTTCAGGCGGGGGCGTTGCCGATCGCGCTTGTCTCCACGGACAATGTCTCCCGGAACGGAGAGAAGCTGCGGGAAGCCGTTCTGACTGTTGCGGAGGAGTGGCGGCACCGCGGATTCGTGGAAGAGGAGTATCTTCAGTATCTGCGTGACGAGTCGGCGGCTGCATTTCCATGGAGCATGATCGACAAGATCACGCCGCGTCCGAGCGGGGCTGTGGCGGAAGCGCTGACCCGTGACGGCGTGGAGGATATGAACATCGTGATCACGGACAGAAAAACCTATATCGCGCCTTTCGTCAACGCCGAAGCGCCGCAGTATCTGGTGGTGGAGGATCGTTTTCCGAACGGGCGGCCTCCGCTGGAGAAGGCCGGTGTGTATCTGACGGACCGCGCGACGGTGAACGCCTGCGAGCGCATGAAGGTTACCGTCTGTCTGAATCCGATTCATACGGCGCTGGCTCCGTACGGCTGTCTGCTGGGGATTCCCAGCTTCGCGGAAACGATTACGGACCCTGATCTGAGGAAACTGGCCGATCTGGTGGGACCGGCGGAAGGCATGGAAGTCGTGGTGGATCCGGGGATTCTGTCGCCGGAGAAGTTTCTCGACGAGTGTCTGAACGAGCGTTTTCCGAACCCGTATATTCCGGATACGCCGCAGCGGATCGCGGTGGACACCTCCCAGATGGTGGCGATCCGGTTCGGGGTCACGATCCGCGCCTTTGTCGAAAAGTACGGCGATGCAAGACGGCTTCGCGGCATTCCGCTCGCGATCGCCGGCTGGCTCCGCTATCTGCTCGCGGTCGATGACAACGGGAAGCCGTTTGAGCTGTCCCCTGATCCGATGAACGGGGAACTGACGGACCGACTGGCCGCCGTGACGCTCGGGCAGCCGGATACATTGAAGGATCAGCTGCGTCCGATCCTGTCCAACCCGCATATCTTCGGCATGAACCTGTACGAGGCCGGCATCGGAGACCGAATCGAGGAGCTTGTCCGCGAGGAGATCAGCGGGCTGGGTGCGGTCCGTGCGACGCTGAGAAGGCATCTCGGCCGGTGATGGGATGACAGAGCCGGCTGCGGCTGAAAACGGAATCTGCAGCAGAACGCCGGCTTCTTCGGTCATTACCATTCGAAACGCTGGATTATGCACATGTCCCGATGCGTTTCCGGCGAAGTTGCCGGCGCAACAGTCACCGGCTCGTGACGTGCTAAACTGAAGAGGATGCGATGACAGGATACAGCATGGACAGATACGGGGAATAAGCGATGATCACGGTGATCTTTAAGGTGACGTTTCGGGATGAAGCGGGCAGGGCGGAGTTTTACAGACAGGGCGGTCAGCTGGCGGAACGGCTGAAGGACAATGGGGCGTTCCTCGGAAGCGCCAATTACCGGAGTCCGGAGGATCCGGATACGGACCTCTGCATGAATTTCTGGAAAAACAAAGAGGCGCTTGACGCATGGAGAAATGATCATGAGCACCGGCTCCGGCAGGCGCTGGGGCGGAGCCGGCTGTTCACGGATTATACGATTACGGTGTGCGATACATTGTATCAATACACAAAGGAGAACCGGCAATCCGCGCCGGAGGATTCGAACTGCTTTCATCTTGCATAAGGGAATGACGCAATCGCGAAAAAGAGCTGTGCAGAACGCCATATTTCTGCACGGCTTTTTTTTGTTAACGGGGTCATAATGACATCCGGCATCAGATTATATGAATACCATTAAGCAATTATGTGCAAAAAGAATTACAAAACGAATTGACAACAGGATAAAATGGCGATAATCTGAATCCAGTGAGATAAAACGTTTTATCAAATTGCTTTTCAGTTACTTTTTGGCAGTAAGAGGGAAGAAAGGATCTGTTGATAACCGCATAATCAGAGTAAGAGGAGGAAAATATGAAGAAGGCTCTTGCATTATCACTCGCGGTGGCAATGACATTTGGAATGAGCGGTTCGGTTCTGGCGGATTCGACGGCGGAAAGCAAGATTGACGGGTCCGGGATCCGTGTCTGCATCGTCTACACCGGCAATCTCGGCGACAAGAGTTACAACGATTCCTGCAACGAAGGCGCGCAGAGAGCGGTAAAGGATTTCGGAATTGAACTGAAGAGTCTGGAAGGTTCAACCGCTGACGAATGGAAGGCAAATCTTCTGTCCGCATGTGAGGACGGGTACGATCTGGTCATCGGCGCATCTTCCAATATCGCGGACTTCATCACGGAGTACGGTCCCAGCTATCCGGACACCAAGTTTGCGGTTATCGATACCACAGTTGACCTTCCGAATGTCGAGTCCATCAGCTTCGCGCAGAACCAGGGCTCGTTCCTCGCGGGCGCGGCAGCCGCGATGTTCACTCAGAAGACGGACATCGAGGGCGTGAACAAGGATCACATCATCGGCTGGGTCGGCGGTATGGATATTCCGGTTCTGCACGATTTCTACACGGGCTATGAGCAGGGCGCGAAGTACATTGATCCGGACATTCAGATCCTGCAGGCGTTCGCCGGCGAGTGGCAGAACCCGCTGAAGGGCAAGGAGCTGACGCTCGCGCAGTATGATCAGGGCGCGGACATCGTCATGAACGTGGCGTCCGGAACCGGCGCGGGTGTTCTTGAGGCGGCGAAAGAGGCCGGCAAGTACGCGATCGGCGTCGATCTGAACCAGGACAACGATCAGCCGGGCAGCGTTCTGACTTCCATGGTGAAGCGCGTTGACAACGCCTGCTATCTGGTCATCAAGTCGGTTGTGGACGGAAGCTTCAAGGGCGGTACGACTCAGTACCTTGACCTCGCGAAGGGCGGCGTCAGCCTGACGGATTTCTCCGTTATGAAAGAAGCGCTGGGAGACAAGTTCCCGCAGGATATCGTCGATAAGGTGAACGATCTGAGTGATCAGATCATCAGCGGCAAGATCGTTGTGGACAACTACGAAGGATTCGGACCGGGCTCCGCGGAATCGACCGTGGAATCCGCGGTGGAATCGGCAGCTGAATAACTCATCAATGACACAAGGTGGACCCTGAATTATGGCCGCTGTGTTGCCGTGCTGGCACAGCGGCCAAATTTACATTATGAGGTAAATGCATGAGTGAGTATGTCGTAGAGATGCATGACATCGTGAAAACCTTCGGTCATGTGACGGCAGTCAACAACGGGCAGTTCACCCTGAAAAAGGGCGAGATTCACTCGCTGATCGGAGAAAACGGTGCGGGTAAATCCACAATGATGAAGCTGCTGTACGGCATGTATCCGATTGACAGCGGCGTGATCCGGGTGAAAGGGGAGGAAATACCGAACCTGACGCCGAAGACTGCGATCGAGCATGGGATCGGCATGGTGCATCAGGAGTTTATGCTGGTCGGGGAACTTTCGGTGCTGGAGAACACCATTCTCGGGTTTGAGCCGAAGAAGGGACTCAGAATCGATTTCGACACGGCCAGAAAGTCGGTTCAGAAGTATATCGATGAGTATAAGATGGAAGTTCCGCTTGACCGCAGGGTGAGTCAGATTTCCGTCGGCGAGGCCCAGCGTGTTGAGATTATCAAGATTCTGATGCGCGGCGCGGACACGATCATCCTTGACGAGCCGACCGCGGTACTCACGCCTCAGGAGGCGGAGAATCTCTTCAAGATTCTGAACAACCTGAAGGCGGCGGGCAAGTCGATCGTCTTTATTTCCCACAAGCTGGATGAGGTGATGGAGATTTCAGACCGGATCACGGTGATGCGGCAGGGGAAATACATGGGCACCGTGAACAAGTCGGAGACATCCCCGCTGGATCTCACGAAGCGGATGATCGGGCGGGAGGTCTTCCTGAACATTGAGAAGAACGCCTCGAAGGCCGGAGAGACGATTCTGGACGTTCAGGACGCGTGGATCCCGAGTCAGAAGGAGACTTCCAAGATCCGGGGCATTTCGTTTCAGGTGCGGGCCGGCGAGATCGTCGGGATCGCCGGGATCGATGGAAACGGACAGAGCGAGCTGGCGGAGGCCATCACCGGGATGCGCAAAGTCGAGAAGGGAAAGATCCTCGTATGCGGGCAGGATGTCACAAACAAGGGGCCCGCGAAGACCAGAAAGGCGGGACTTGCGCACATTCCGGAGGACCGGAACAAGACAGGGCTCGACCGCGCGATGTCGATCAGCGAGAATCTGGTGTCCGATCAGATCGATGAAGCGCCGTTCACCCGGAACGGGCTGACAAACCGGAAGGCGCAGGACGCATATGCGGAAGAGATGATCCGTCAGTTTGATATCCGTCCGAACGATCCGCATCTTCCGACGTCCTCGCTGTCCGGCGGAAACGCGCAGAAGGTGGTCGTCGCGAGAGAGGTTTCGCAGAAGAAGCAGCTTCTGATCGCCTCCCAGCCGACCCGGGGTGTTGATGTCGGCGCGATTGAGATCATCCGGAATACGCTGGAGAAGGCGAAACAGCAGGGATGCGGCGTGCTCCTCATCTCGGCTGAGCTCGAGGAAATCATGGCGCTGTCCGACCGGATCATCGTCATGCATGAAGGAAAGATCACCGGTGAGATGCCGGCTTCCGAAGCGAATGAGAGTACGCTGGGACTGCTGATGATGGGCGGTCAGGCGGCGCAGGAGAGGAGCGCGGACTAAATGGGAAAAATCACAAAAGGAATCGTCAGAATCCTGCTCACGATGCTGCTTACCTTTCTGATCGGCGCGGTTCTGATCATCGCGATCGGGCAGAATCCAATCGCGGCGTACGCCGCACTGCTGCGGGGCGCTTTTGTCGGGAAGATGAATCTCGGTACGACGCTTGCCTCGCTTACCCCTCTTCTTCTTACGTCGGTGGCCTTCGTGATCGCAGCGCAGGCCGGTGCGTTCAATGTCGGAGTGGAAGGCGAAGTATTCCTCGGAGGTATCACCGCAGCCTATATCGGCTGGAAATGGACGTTTCTTCCGACGCCGCTGCTGATGCTCGCGTGCTTCCTGGGCGCGATGGTCGTGACCGGACTCTGGGCGCTGATTCCCGCCTGGCTGAAGGCGTACTACAACGTCAGCGAAGTCTGCACGACCATTCTGATGAACTCGGTCGCGCTCTATATCACCTCGTATCTTGTCAGCGGGCCGATGTCGGCCGGATCCGCGAATCCGCAGTCCCCGAACATTGCCGTCCGTCTGCCGCAGTTCATGATTCCGTCCAGCGTGAATGCGGGACTCTTCATCGCAATCGGGCTCGTGATCCTGAATATTTTCATGCTGTACCGGACCAATCTCGGGTATAAGCTGCGGATGGTCGGAACCAATCCGCATGCCGCCGACTATGCGGGCATCAACTCCAGGCATATCTTCATGAAGGCGATGGTGATGTCCGGCATGCTCGGCGGCATCGCGGGCACCATCGAGGTGCTGGGCGTGTACGGCTACTTCCTGAACAACTTCGCGACAAACCTCGGCAACAACGGCATGCTGGCCGCTCTGATCGTAAAGAGCAACGTGATTGCGACGCCGTTTATGGCGTTCTTCCTCGCGATTCTGAAATCCGGCGCGATGGGTATGCAGCAGGCAACCGGCGTTCCCAAGGGGCTGGTTGATACGATCACGGCGATCTTCATCATCATCGCGACCATGGAAACCCTGTTCGACTTTATCAAAGTGAAAAAGCCGGCGAAGGCGGTCCGGAATGTCAGCGGCCATGCAGAAGGAGGGCAGGAACATGATTCAGATTCTCAGTAAGGTCTTCAATCTTTCGCTGATCTACGCTACCTTCCGCGCGGCGACGCCGATCATCTACGCGACGCTCTGCGCTTCCGTGACGCAGCAGGCGGATATCCTGAACATCGGAACAGAAGGCATCATGCTGGTCGGGGCTTATTTCGCGGTCATCGTCAGCTATTTCACGGGAAGCTGGTTCCTCGGGATTCTGGCCGCGATGGCGGCGGGACTTGCGATTTCGATGATTATGGCCGTCGGGCATATCAGGTTCGGTGCGGATATCTGCGGGATCGGCATGGGCATCAACATGTTCGCGCTCGCGATCACCAAGTTCCTGATTCAGGCAATGTTCGGCCAGAACGGTTCGTTTTCCAGCCCGGATATCGTCCCGATTCCCAAGGTGCATATCCCCGTTTTCGACCATGTCGAGGTACTGAACGAACTGTTCAATAACTGGAACCTTCTGGAATGGTTTGTGATCGCGCTGATCGCGATTCTCTATTTCTTCATCTACAAGACCGTATGGGGCCTCAGACTGCGGGCTGTCGGACAGTTCGCGGAGGCGGCGAAGACGGCGGCCATCAACGTGAACGCGGTCAAGTACCGGGCGATGGCGATCTCCGGTCTGATCGGAGGACTGGCGGGCGCGCATCTTTCCCTGGGATACAGCAGTCAGTTCGTTGAGAATATGACCAGCAGCCGCGGATTCATGGGCGTCGCGGCGATGTTCTTCGGCGGCGCGAATCCGGTCAAATCGTCTCTCGGATGCCTGCTGTTCGGCTTCGCGGACTCGGTCGGCGCGCGTCTTCAGGCGTACGGTCTGCCTTCCCAGTTCGTGCTGATGATGCCGTATATCGTCACGATTATCGTGCTTGCGATCTCGATGGCGACGAAGCTCAGCATCAGCAGACGGAAGCAGTCCGCGCTGATCAGCGCGGATTCGGCAAAATGACGCGCACACGCAGTGCGGGAAAAGGGGGCGCGGGAGAGGAGCTTCCCGGGTATGCAGAGGGTAGAGAGGCGCGCCTGTGACAAAATGATCTGGTTCGTTTGACTTGATTGAGTGAGGAAAGAAAATGGAAAAGACAAAGATTATACTTGACTGTGATCCCGGACATGACGACGCCGTCGCGATCATGATGGCGGCGAAGCATCCGGCGCTTGACCTTCTGGCGATCACAACCGTGTCCGGCAATCAGACGCTGGACCATACACAGGAAAACGCAAGGAATGTCTGCCAGTACCTCGGACTGGATATTCCGGTCTACGCGGGATGCCCCGGACCGATGATCCGAAACCGGCTGACGGCCGGCGACATTCACGGGAAATCCGGTCTGGACGGCCCGGTGTTCGAACCGCTGGTCAAGCCGCTTGAGAAGGAGCACGCGGTTGCATTTCTCTGCAGGAAGCTCATGGAGTCGGACGGGGACATCACGCTGGTGATCACCGGGCCGATGACGAACGTGGCGATGGCGATGCGGATGGAGCCGAGGATCATTCCGAAGATCAGACAGATCGTCTTTATGGGAGGCGCGTACACGAACGGCAACATCACGCCGGCGGCGGAGTTCAATATCGCCGCGGACGGCGACGCAGCCTACGTTGTGTTCAACAGTGGCGTGCCGCTTACGATGTGCGGACTGGACATCACGCGGAAGGTCCTCTGCTATCCGGCCATCGTGGAGCGGATGGAGAAAGTCGGCAACAAGGCCGCGCATCTCTTCGCGGATCTGATGCGCTTTTTCTGCAGGACGCAGAAGGAAGTCTTCGGATGGGAGGGCGGTCCGCTGCATGATCCGACGACGATCGCCTATCTGATTGATCCGGACGTGCTGACGCTCCGGTACGTTCACGGATCCGTCGACATCCGGAGCACGGAGTCCTACGGGCGGACGAACTGCGATCTGTTCGGATACATGAAGCTTGAGCCGAACATGCATGTGGCAACCGATATCGACGTGGAGAAGTTCTGGGATATCGTGGAGTCCTGCATCCGGAATTATGACTGAGGAGAGACGGACATGGGCATACTGGAAACGACACTGGAAGCACATAAAAAAGAATATCTGGACCGTCTGATCGGGCTGATCAACATTGACACGCATGATCTCGGACATGGAATCGACGGCGGACTGGAGAAGAAGGGGCAGGACTATATGGTCGGGCTGTTCCGCTCCATGGGCGCGAACCGGATTGACTGCGATCCGATGGACGAGGCGGTCATCAGGGATTGCTTTGACCGCTATCATGAAGGCAATCTCGGGCATGACCAGACAGACCGGTACAATGTCTACGCTACGTTTGGCGGGAAGAAAGGCGGGAAGAGCCTTCTGTTCAACAGCCATATCGATGTCATGCCGGAGGGAGATCCGGGCGAGTGGACCACGCCGCCGTATCAGGCGGACGTCCGGGACGGAAAGATTTTCGGGAGAGGCGCAGCCGATATGAAAGGCGGGCTGATGGCGTCCGCGCTGGCGGTGAAGCTGATTCAGGACGCGGGCCTTGAACTGCCCGGCGACGTCACGATCACGTCGGTCTGCGACGAGGAGGGCGGCGGAAACGGCTCCATGCAGGCGGTGATGCGCGGGCTGAAGGCCGACGGCGTCGTGAACTGCGAGGGAACGAGCGACGAGCTGGTGCTGGATCATATGGGCTGGGTGTTCTTTCAGGTGACGTTCGAGGGCAAATCCTGTCATTCCGGAGGGAAGAAGAACGGGGTCAGCGCGATCGACAAGGCGATCAAGGTGATCAGCGCCCTCAACGAGAAGGAGCATGACTGGCTGCTCACCTATAAGCATCCGCTGCTTCCTGCGCCGAACCTGAATATCGGCGTAATCCGCGGCGGAACGGCCGGCTCGACGGTGCCGGGGGACTGTATGTTCCAGACCTGCGTCCACTTTGTGCCCGGGCTGATGTCAATGCAGCAGGTGATCGATGAGTTTACGGATACAGTGAACCGGACCGCAAAAGCGGATCCCTGGATGGAGAAGCATATGCCGGTTATCTCGGTCTATCAGACGGGGAACGGCTTTGAGATGGATCCGGAGGATCCGTTCGTCCGGACTTTCCAGTCGGCCTACCGCGAAATTCGCGGAAAGGACGTGAAGATCGTCGGATCGCCTTCCGGCTGCGACTCGAGACTCTGGAGAAATATCGCAAAGTGCCCGACGATTCAGTTCGGACCGGGCAATCTCGCGCAGTGCCACGCGGTCAATGAGTGGCTTGAGCTGGAAGCGTACTGGCAGTCGATCCTGATTTACGCGAAGCTGATTCTGGAATGGGGCGGTCAACCGCACGGAAAGGAGTAAGACGATGGCAAAGAAGGTGCTGCTTGTCGGAGAGTCATGGACCGCGACGACGATGGAGGTGAAGGGTTTCAACAGCTTCTTCTCATCAAGGTATGAGACGGGGCTCGGCTGGATCGACAAAGCGATCGAAGCAGCCGGGTATGAGCTGACTTATATGCCGAATCATATCGCGGCCGAACAGTTCCCGTTCACCATGGAGGGACTCCGAAAATACGCATGTGTGATCCTTTCGGACGTCGGGGCGGATACGCTCCTGATTCCGCCGGCCACATTCGCGCAGAGCAGGCGGTTCCCGAACCGCTGCCAGCTGCTGAAGGACTATGTTCTGCAGGGCGGATCCATCCTGATGATCGGCGGGTATATGACGTTCAACGGGATCGGCGGACAGGGAAAGTGGTGGGCGACTCCGGTTCAGGAGGTGCTTCCGGTGAAGCTGCTTCCGTACGACGACCGGATGGAGCACTGCGAAGGAGTGGTTCCGCGCGTCGTGAAGGCGGATCACCCGGCGGTGGCCGGAATCGATGAGGAGTTTCCGGCGGTTCTCGGATACAACAAGAGCGAACTGAGAGCCGGGGCGCAGCTGGTGGCGGACATCTGCGGCGATCCGTTCATCGCGTTTGAGGATTTCGGATCAGGGAGGAGCGGCATCTTCTCGACCGACTGCGCACCGCACTGGGCGCCGGAGGAGTTCTGCGGCTGGAAGCATTACAACCGGCTGTTTAAAAATATGCTGGATTATCTGACGGAAAAACAGTAAACTGGTGTCTTATGCGAACGACATTAAAGCAGATCGCGGAAGCCACCCATCTGTCAGTGACAACCGTATCACAGGTGCTGAACAATGCGGACTGCCGGGTTTCGAAAGAAAACCGGCAGCTTATTCTCGATACGGCTGAAAGGATGCATTACCGGCGCAACCGGATGGCGCTGGGGCTGGTGAAGGGTTCAACGAATACGATCGGGCTGGCCATCTCCGACATCCGGAATAATTTCTTCGCCTCCCTCGCGAGAGGCGTGGAGGATGAATGCAAGAAAAATGACTGGAATGTGATCCTGTGCAATTCGAACGACAGCCACGAGACGGATATGGTCAACCTCAGAATGCTGGCGGACGCGGGCGCGAGCGGCGTCGTCTTCGGTATGGCGGCGGAGAGCACGGCGGAGATGGCGCAGGAATGCATTACCTTTCTGAAGAAGGCACATATTCCGTATCTTCTGGCGGACCGGTATATTGACACGGATATGGGCGGCATCGTGAGCGTTGATCATGTGAAGGGCGGCTATCTCGCGACGCACTATCTGCTGTCGCGCGGCCTTCGCAGAATCGCGTGTATCACCGGTCCGGGGAATCTGATTGACTCCCAGCAGCGGCTGGAAGGGTACAGAAGGGCGCTCGGCGAATACGGAATCCCGTTCCGGGCGGAGCTGCTGTATGACGGAAAGTATACGTTCGAGAGCGGCGTGCTCGCGGCGGAGCGGATTCTCCGCATGCCTGACAGGCCGGATGCCGTCTTCGCGTTCAACGATATGATGGCGATCGGGGCCATGAAGAGGATAAAGGAGCAGGGACTCCATGTTCCGGAAGACATTTCCGTGATCGGATACGACGACATCTTCATGGACTCTTTTCTCGAGGTTCCGCTGACCACGATCAGGCAGCCGGCGGAACAGATGGGCCGAAAGGCGGCGGAAATGCTGATCCGCGGGGAAATCCGGTATAAAGACAACCGGGAGCGGGTTCTGTTTGACCCCGTTCTGATCGAGCGGGCCTCCGTTGCGGCCCGCTGACAGACGGTTTGGAAAGGAGGAAGCAGGGGTGAGCACAGAGTCGGTAGAGCTGCTGATGAAGGTTCTCGCGATCCGGAGCGTGAACGGCCGGGACGACGAGGGTGCAGTGGCAGAGTTTCTCGCGGACTATATGCGGCGGGCCGGGATCGACGCGCGGACCGTCCGGATCGACGGGACGCACGCGAACGTCACGGCCCGGATCGGAGACATTACGGACGGAGAGACTGTGGTCTGGAACGGCCATCTGGATACGGTGCCGTACGGCGCGGCCTCGGAGTGGCGGACGGATCCGGCGGTTCCGACCGTCGCCGGGGGGCGGATCTACGGGCGCGGAGCCAGCGATATGAAGAGCGGCCTCTGCGCGATGGTGTTCGCCCTGTGCGAAGCGGTACGGCTCGGACGGCCGTTCCGGCATCCTGTTTTTTTCTGCGGTACATGCGACGAGGAGAAGAACGGAATAGGCGCCAGAGCCCTCCTTAAAGAGGAGGGGATGACCGGATGCGGACGGATCCTGATCGGCGAGCCGACCGGACTTAAGGCGGGCACCGCGCAGAAAGGATGTCTGTGGCTCCGGCTCGACATTTCCGGAAAGACGAGCCACGGCGCCTACCCCGGGCAGGGGAGGAGCGCCGTGGAATTCGGGCTGAGGGAGGCGGATGAGATCCGGGCTTTCGTCTCTGAGCATGAGCACGCACTGCTCGGAAGGTCGACGGCGATCATCACGCGGATCGAGGGAGGCGTCGCGCCCAATATGGTTCCCGACCGGTGCATGATCCGGATGGATATCCGTTTCACACCGGATCTTGACAGGACGGCGATTTTGAAAAAGGCGGAGGAAGCCGCAGCAGAGGCGGAGGCCGCTACGAACGGCGACGTCCGGATCTCCCTCGCGGCGGAGAACTACAGGCGCGCGATCGAGACGGCGCCCGGGGACGCCTTCGTGACAGAGCTTGAGACGGCCCTGCGCGCGGAACGGATTCCGTTTGAGACAACCGGGATCAATTTCTTTACCGATGCGTCCATCCTCGCCGAAAACGACCCGGACACGAGTGTCATTCTGTTCGGGCCGGGGGAACCGTTCATGGCGCACAAGCCGAACGAGTATGTGGAAATCGAAAAGTACGAAAAAGCGATCCGGGTCCTCGGGCGGATGATCTGAACGGTCATCCGCACTGGCTCCAGCCGCAGGCCTTGCACTCCACGCAGCCGCCGGTGAAGACAAGCTGCGTGCCTCCGCAGACCGGACAGGTCAGACCGGTTCCGCCGGCGCCGCCGCGGGACGTCTCTTTTCTGAGCACGCCCGGGTTGCGGACTGCGGTGCCGGCTTTTTTACTGAGACCGAGCACCTCGAGCACCTCCCGGTGCATGTCCTCGAGCACGTAGCCGATCGCCACCGGGCAGCAGGATCCCTTGCTGGTGTCCTGACGCGTCGCCGCGCGGACAGCGTAGGACGCGCAGACGATCGTCGAGTGAAGCTGGTCCACGATGGCCTCGAACGGCACGCCGCCGCGGGCCGCGAGAGAGATCATCCGCGACAGACCTACCATGAAGGAGTTGCAGCCGCCGGTCGAGCCCTTGCTGAAGTAGGTTTTGTAGAGGTCGCCGGTGTCCGGGGTGAAGAACGCCTCCACATGCAGCGTGCCGCAGCCGGACGTGATCGTCCGCTTGAGCCCGATGCACCGGTCGTCCGCCTTGAGGATGACGCCCCGCGGGATCGGCTGCTTTCCGTCCGGAGCCGGGGCGTCCGACGCGGGCTTCGGTTTCTCCGGCTCCACCGGGCGGCTGAGAATCCCGGCCCGTCGGCAGTGGTCGCGGAAGATCGTGACGCCTTTCAGCTTCTTCTCCCACGCGTACAGATAGAGCAGCTCGATGTCAGAGACCGTGACTTCGTGCGGCAGATTGACGGTTGATGAGATGCCGGTATCCACGTGCTTCTGCAGCTCCGACTGCATGTCGATCCGTTCCTTCCATGGGATGTCGCCGGCCGTCACAAAGTACGACGGCAGTTTCTTTTCGCCGGTCAGATCGAGATATTCCTTCGCGACACCGGTGAAGACAGTGTAGGACTTGTCCTCTTCTCCGTTCAGCGACTCTGTCTTCCGCGTGTACGAGATCGAGAAGGCCGGCTCCGCGCCGGTGGCGACATTCAGCATTGTGCCGATGGAACCGGCGGGCGCGATCGACAGAAGCGAGCAGTTGCGGAGGCCGTTTTTCCGGATTCCGAGCTGTTCCAGTTCCGCATCGGTAAAATGCTCTCTGATGATCGCGGAGTCAAGCACTTCCGGCTCATATCCCGGAAAGGCACCCGCCATCTCCGCCAGACGGCTGCTCGCGATCACGGCCGTGCGGAACATCTCATGCATGAGTTTTCCGCTGAAGGCGATGCTCTCCGGGCTGCCGTACCGCATGCCGAGCTTTGCCAGCATATCGTAAAGGCCCATGACGCCGAGGCCGATGTTGCGGTAGCGGAGCGCCATCTCCTTCTGGATTGGAAGCGCGTGGTGGTTCTGGTTCTCGTCGATGATCCGGTCGAGAGCGCGGACACTCACGGTAACCGCGCTCCGGAATCCATCGAAGTCGAATGAAGCATGACCGGTGAACGGATCATGCACAAACGCGGACAGGTTGAGGCTGCCCAGATTGCAGGCCCCGCCGCCCGGGAGCGGCTGCTCGCCGCAAGGGTTGACGGTTTCGATCCGGTAGCTGTCGACCTTCTCCATCATGTTGCGGTTCCGGAGCTGATTGACGAAAAGGCAGCCCGGCTCGCCCCAGTCCCAGGCCTTCTCCATCATCAGCTGATAGAGACGGATCGGCGTCACCTCATAGGTAATCGTGTTGCCTTCGTACGTGCGGGTGATTGTCCGGGTGACCGTTTCGCCTGTCTCGTAGTAGCGGCGCACGTCTTCCATGAACGCATCGTCGATCTCGAGGGAAAGGTTGGCCTTCTGGATCCGGCCTTCCTCGCTTTTGATCCGGATGAAGGACTCCGCTTCCCTGTGCCAGATATCGAGCGACATCAGAAGCGCACCCTTTCGGGATCCGCCCTGGGAGATGGACTCCGTCACGCGGTTGTAGATTTCCATGAAGGGAATGATGCCGTCGCTCCGGAACTGACCGTGGGCGATCGGCGTGCCCTTCGGGCGCACTTTGCTGAGTGAGAGCCCCTGACCCCCCTGGCTCTTGAAGGTTTTCGCGATATCCGTCGCCGCCTGCATCAGCTCGTCCAGGCTGTCGCCCACGAAGCCGAGAGAGTAGCAGTTCGAGTAAGAGGCGGAGCGGTCCGTACCCCGGTTTGACAGCGTCCGGCCGCCGAACAGAAACTTCTTCTCCCGGATCAGGCCGGCAAGTTCCTTATCTCCGCCGGAGACGCGGTCGATCCATTCGTCGAAGCTTTCGTTCCGGTAGCGGTATTTCCGGTTCCAGATATCAATTCCGAGCTGGTTCTCTTCGCCCAGCCAGTCCTGTACGGTCATTGCATTTCCCTCCTCATAATATAAATGGATCGGTTTACAGAAAGCCCGGAGAAACGACCCGGCAGGCGGATTCTGACCGGCGTTCAGGGGATGGATGCTGCATAAAACCCGTGAAAACAGCCGGGATGGATTTGCCGGATGCGCTTTCTGCGACGGTTTGGATGACCACATGTTGAATGATAAAATAGAACAAACACTATATATTGTGGCTATCCCATCATAGTTCATGATGCCGGAAAAGGGAAGACGGAATTTTTTGCAGAGAGAAGCGGGAGAGGGTAAAATAGAAAGAAATGGATGAAAACGGTGCCTTTACGAGGAGGAAGAATATGAGAAGGATGGTTCGGACTGCGGCGGCCGCTACAGCCGCTGCCGCGCTGATCGCTGGAGCGCCGGCGGCGTGCACGGCGGCCGCGGATACGAGCGGCGGACGGGGCGTGACAGTGGGATTCGCGCTGGCGGACGCGTCGGATTCCTATGACAGCGCGGAGCTGAAGGCGCTGACGGACTGGTTCACAGCCAGGGGCGGTGTGACGGTCGTCACGATGGACGCCGGAGGAGACAGCACGAAGCAGACATCCCAGCTTCACCAGCTGGCGGAGCAGAAGGTGGACGGTATCTTTCTGCAGGCGCTGGACGGAAATTCGGTCATCAGCGGGCTTCAGGAGGCCGCTGACGCCGGGATTCCCGTGATCGGGCTCGATACGGAAGTGTCGGATATGTCGTATCTGACATCTTTCGCCGCCATGAATGAGTACAAGGCGGGGCAGCTGGCGGCACAGGAGCTCCTGAAGGATATTCCGGCGGGTGGAATGGTTCTGATCCTGGACCATCCGGATTCGGCGGCCGTCACGGCGAGGATCGCCGGCTTCACCGATCGGCTTACCGACCCGCTTGCGGAATCGGCGCTCGAGCCGGCGGAAACTCCGTTCACGGTGGCCGGGGAAAGCGACGGAGGAGGATCGAGGGACGCCGCGAAGGAGGCGGCGAAGACGCTTTTCGGACAGTACAGCGGCTGCACCGCGCTGATCGCCGGGGATGATCAGATGGCGCTGGGGGCAGCGGACGCGGCGCAGGAGGCCGGGCTTGACGGACTGAAGATCTACGGATTCGGGGGATCGCCGGATATGAAGAAGGCGATGGCCGACGGAAATGCATACCTCGCCGGCACGGCTGCGTCCTCACCGGTTACGCTGGGTCAGGCGGCGGCCGAGATGCTGGACGGCTATCTGGACGGCAAGAAGCTGAACGCGCGCTATCTGATCGATCCGTTCATGATCAGCGCGTCCGGCGCCGGGCAGTACGGCACGGACGGCTGGCAGTAAGAGAGACGGTAAGGAATTTTCTGCGCGGCCGGCGGAGCGGACCGCTGCGCGTTTGGCGGCCGGCCGTGCGCCGCGGCCGGATCGTTTGCGCTGGATGCGCAGAGGACAAACGCGCAGATCATGACGGCGGTGCGGCAGCGGTACCGTCCGCCGGGACGGGTGCGGAGCGATGGTTCCGGAGGATCACGGACGGGCCGCGTGAAGATAATCTGTCAGATGGCGGATGTAGTCCTGGCCGATTCCGCTCATGCGGCTCTGACGCTTCGTCAGATAGCCGATCTCCATCGGAGCCGGCGTGCAGCTCTCGTCCCGGAAGGGGACGGCGACATAGTCGCCGCCGTTCAGTTCCTCGCAGATAAGGCCTGAGCAGAGTGTGAAGCCGTTGAGCCCGACCATCAGATTCAGCATCGTGGCCCGGTCGTTGGCGTGGATCAGGTGAGGATACGGATAATCCGGAAACATCTCCTCGGCGTAGTAGATGGAGCTGTCGTCGCCCTGCTCGAAGGCGAGGCAGGGGTACGGGAGCAGGTCGGCGAGGCTGACGTATGCCTTGCGCGCGCAGGGATGCGTTTTCGCGAGATAGGCGTAGACGTCGCAGTCGATCAGGTGGTGAAAGACGAGACTCTGCTCGGAAAAGGCTTTTTCGAGTATTTTCCGGTTGAAGCTGCTTAAGTAGAGCACGCCGATTTCACTGCGGAGCAGCCCCACGTCGCGGATGACCTCGCGGGTGCGCGTCTCGCGGATCGCCAGATCATACCCGCGCGGATCAAGCCCGCGCACCGTCTCGACGAAGGCCTTCACCGCGAAGGAGTAATGCTGCGCCGAGACATGAAAGCGGTAGCGGACGCCGCCGTCTCCGCGGTATTTCTCGTCGATCAGGTCGCTGATCTGCTGCATCTGCGCCGCGTAGGAGAGAAATTCGGCGCCTTCGTTGGTGACGGCCATGCCGCGGGAGGAGCGGAGAAAGATCGTGATGCCGAGATCCGCCTCCAGATCCCGGATCGCTCCGGTCAGCGTCGGCTGGGAGATGAACAGCTTTTCGGCGGCCTTGCTCATCGAGCCGGTCTCGGCGATCGTCAGCGCGTAATGAATCTGCTGAAGCGTCATAAGGTTGCCTTTCCTTTACTTTGTGTCCCGATCGTCGGCAGCCGCGGCCGTTCCGGGCTTCCGACGATCGGGACGGCGGCTGCATTTTCATCAGAATACGCGATCCGGGCGTGTCTTGCAAGCGGACGGGAGCCACAGCCGGGTCTCGGATTGCGCTGGAACGGGAACGGACTGCCGTCGGAAACGGGACGAAATCACAGTAAAACAGTCCCCTTTTTCCACGGGATCTGCTATAATCGAACGGATACGCGGAACATTTCACCGCAGGGAGGACGGACAGGTCATGTCGGATATCAAGGAGCAGATCAGGGCGATCACGGACAATATACTGGCCGATTACCGGAAGGGCCGGTATATCGACCGCCCGGATACCTTCAACCAGCCGGACAAGGCGGTTGTCGAGGATATCATCGGGAAGGTGCAGAAGCTGATTTTTCCGGGTTTTTTCAAGGCGCAGACCTACCGATACTACACGAGGGACAACAGCACCAGCACGCTGGTCGAGGATATTCTCTTCAATCTGACGAGGCAGATCGCGCTGACGCTCCGTTACAGGAAGGAGTACGAGCGTCAGGAAGCCTGTTTTCTGACATCCCGGGCGCAGGAGATTTCCCTGAAGTTTCTGTCTGGGATTCCGCGGATCCGTGCGCTGATCGAGACGGACCTGGAGGCTGAGTTCGAGGGAGACCCGGCGGCCGAGAACAAGGACGACATCATCTTTTCCTATCCGGGGCTCTACGCGATTATGGTTTACCGGATCGCCCATGAGCTTGTGCTGCTGGATGTGCCGATGATCCCGAGGATGATGACGGAATCCGCCCATACGCTTACCGGTATCGACATCAATCCGGGCGCAACGATCGGGCGGTACTTCTTTATCGACCACGGCACCGGCATCGTGATTGGCGAGACGACGGAGATCGGCGAGAACGTCAAGATCTATCAGGGCGTGACGCTCGGCGCGCTTTCCACCAGAAAGGGACAGCTGCTGCACGGCGTGAAGCGGCATCCGACGATCGAGGATAATGTCACGATCTATTCGGGCGCGTCGATTCTGGGCGGCGAGACGAGGATCGGCCGCGGCGCTGTGATCGGCGCCAACGCGTTCATCACGTCCTCTGTCCCCGCGGGCGCCAAGGTTTCGATCAAGAATCAGGAGTACAGCGTGCGCTTTGACGGCGAGGCGCAGGTCGAGAGCCGGGAACTGGATCAGGAGAAGAACTGGTTCTATGTGATCTGAAGGAACGGCCGGCGGAGATTCCGCCGGCGCTTTTGAAGCGGAAGCCGAAAAAATCACAGAATGTTCCGAAGCAGGCATTCGGACGCGTGCTATGATAGGGACAATCATGAAAACGAGGAAACGGGAAATGAGAAGAAACGTAATGAGTCTGATTCTGGCCGGTGTGACGGCCTGCACGCTGCTGGGAAGCTTCAGCGTACAGGCCTCCGAGGAGACGGCGAGCAGTGCGGACAGCACCGACAGCTCCGCGAAGACCACGACGATCGGCGTCGCGATTTCCAGCTCGACGGACACCTTCGGGTCACAGGTGAAGAAGCTGATCGACGAGGCGGCGCGGGTGCTGGATGTCAGCGTCAACTACTGCGACCACGGCGATACGGCCTCCCTCGTGCAGGAAGCGCCGCAGATGCTGATCGATTCGGGCTGTCAGGGCATCGTGATGGTCGGGGCGGACGACAGCGCGATGGAGACGGCGCTCACGGCGTGCGGGAACAGCAGGGTCTATCTCGCGCAGGCCGTCGGTTCGATTTCGCCGTCGGACGGGGCGGTTTATCAGGCGGCCGAAACATCTCCCTGGTATATCGGCGCGGTGGACGCCGCGGAGAATCTGAGCGATGAGAGCGGGGCGGAGAGCGCCGCGGTTCAGGCGGAGAGCACGGTGTCTGCCTCCTCTTCGCCGGCGGCAGCGGGAACGGATCAGACCGCGGCCGGAACAGCCGCTGCAGCGGCGGGAACTTCCGCCGGAACCGCGATGACCGCCTATCAGACGCACCGGAACGGGGAATTCGTGGAGCCGCTCTACGCGTTCCTGATGGTCTATAACGCGCTGAACGGGAGTTATTCCGGCTTCGACGGGAAGATCCGGAACATCGCGTTCCCGCAGATCGAGACGAATGACATGAGTGCCTACGAGACGTATTTTGTCGCGCAGCTGCCGTATTCCGACGAGGAAATCAAGGCGCTGGCCGGCGAGAGTCTGGAAGATCTGGCGAAGTCGGCGGCCAGCCTCTCGGTAGAGGACGCGAAGGCCCGGGCGGAATCCCCGGCGTCGAAGGCGTCCTGACAGCACAAAAGAAAAGCGGAACCAGACACGATCCGGCCGGGGCCGGCGCAGAAAGCCTGCGCCGGCCCCGGTTTTCTGGTGCGCCTGCCTGCATCACCATGTGCCCGTACGGGCCGCCATGGTCCCGGGCGATTCGTCCGGCGGCGTAAGAAGGCGGCGGGACGGACCAGCTCATCGAAGCTGGAAAATTGTACTATACAAATTTGAATGGAATGACTGGGTTTTCGAATGAATAGACAAAATGTAAGGGGCAAATATGTACAGAATGTGGAAATAATGAGCGGAACAGATGAAAACCTCAACAAAATGATCATCCATAATCTGGACAACCATCACAAATATGTATTTACCTGTTGACGTACGTGTGACCGGTGGATTATAGTGAACTCAGTTTTAAGGACGAAATAATGACGGATTTTTCAGACGGTTGCAGATTGTTATTGACAGAACAGACAAAAACCCGCCTTTGAGTCGTCCGGATCTGACAATCCGCATAGCGAAGGGGACGGACACGTACGTACATGTTGAAAAACTTCTGCGAACCGCAGCGAAAGCGTACGGAACGAAGAACCGCGTGACCGGGCGCCGGCGCGAAAGCGGGCGATACCATTTCAAGGAGGGGTTACATGAAACGCAGGCTTATCAGCGCAGCTCTCTGCGCCACGATGATCGGCTCTCTGATGACGGGCGGGGCCGTCACGGCATCGGCCGACGGCAGCATCGACAACAAGGATATCACGATCGGTGTCTCCATCTGGAGCTCCACGGATGTCCTCGGTTCCCAGTGCAAGCTGATTCTGGACGAGGCGGCGAAGGCGCTGGGCGTCAACGTGCAGTATGTGGATCAGGGACATGTATCCGAGAAGGTGACGGCTTCCGTCGAGCAGCTCTGCGCGGCAGGATGTCAGGGCATCATCATCTGCAACTCGGCTGATTCGGAGATGCAGTCCGCCATCGCGACCTGCAACGCGAACAAAGTGTATCTCGCACAGTTCTTCCGTGTCATCAGCGAAGAGAACAGCAAGGATATTTATGAGCTTGCGAAGGCTTCCGACTACTATGTGGGCGCGGTTCACGAGAATGAGCCGGAGAACGGCGAGAAGCTCGTCAATATCCTGCTTGACAAGGGATGCAGAGACATCGGCCTCATCGGCTGGGAGCAGGGCGACGCGACATGGCTCGGCAGATGGGAAGGCTACAAGGCCGGCGTGGACAAGTGGAACGAGGCTCATCCGGACGATCAGGCGAAGCTGTCCGAGCCGCAGTACGCGGGCACGACATCCGAGGGCGGCGCGAAGGCGGCCAACGCTCTGATGAGCGCGGATCCGAACCTGGATGCGCTGATCCCGGCGGGCGGCGGCGGCGAGCCTCTTCAGGGCGCGATCTCCGCGGTGGAAGCAGCCGGAAAGACGAAGGACATCTCCGTTGTGTCAACGGACTTCCTTCCGGATCTGGGCGAGAGACTTGCCAACGGCTCTATGGCCGGCGAGTCCGGCGGCCATTACTGCGATCCGCTGTTCGCGTTCCTGATGGTCTACAATGCCATCAAGGGCAATTACACGGATTTCGCGGGCACGTTCAACGAGATCAACTTCCCGTATCTGTATGTCTCTTCCTCGGACGACTACAAGGCGTATGAGAAATACTTCGTCGATCAGCTTCCGTACACGGATCAGGAGATCGTCGATCTCTCCAACGAGAGCTTTGAGGATCTCGCGAAGTCGGCGGCGTCGCTGTCCATCGAGGACGCGGAGAAGCGGGCCGGCGGCGCGGTGAGCGGAGTCAGCTCGGACATCGAGTCGGTCGCATCCTGAATGATCTGACAGAAGGAGCCATGGCGGCGGATGCGTACCCGCTCCGCCGCAGAGGTTCTTCATGAATATCCTCCCCGGGCCGGTATCGCGCGGCGATACCGGCCCTTCTTTCAGGACATACTTGTTACGTACAACTTATCGAAAAATGAGGTAAATGGTATGGGTTCATCTGAACGTGCACAGGCGGGCCGGAAGATCTCAGGAAGAACGATGGGGTTTCTGATCCTGATCCTTCTCGTGATCGTCTCCTGGGCGATATTCAAGATCATCACGCCCGGCAATTTCGGTTCTCCGAAAAATCTGCTCAGCTACTTCGAGTCGTCGCTCATGATCTCGGCGGGCGCCGCCGGATTCTATTTCGTCATGGTGATGGGGATGTTCGACTTTTCCATCGGCGCCAACATCATGCTGTCCGCGATCGTCGGCACGGAGCTGGCTTCCCGCTTCGGGCTTGGCTATTTCGGACTGATCTTCGGCTGCATCGCCACAGGCGCTGTCGTCGGTCTGCTGAACGGATTCTTCTATGTGAAGCTTCATATTCCTTCGATGATCGTGACCACAGGACTCGCGCTGATCTATGAATCCGTCGCCAGCTACATCGCAGGCGGACAGTCCGCGACGCTTCCTTCCAATCTGAGGGGCCTCGGCGCGATGCCGGGCGACCTGATTCTGGCGGCCGCCGCCTTCGTGATCGCGTATCTGCTTCTGAATTACACGAAGATCGGCACCTATACCTACGCGATCGGGTCCAATGAGTTCGTCGCGAAGAATATGGGCATCAACGTCAACCTCTACAAGGTGATCGCCTTCATCATCTCGGGTGCATTTTTCGGAATCGAGGCGATTCTGACCATCAGCTACGGTTCTTCAATGGTGGCGGAAACCGGCATGGGATCCATGAGCCGCAACTTCTATCCGACGATGGGCTGCTTCCTCGGACTGGCGCTGAAGAAGTACGGCATTCCGATTCCGGCCATCATCATCGGCGAGTTCTTCCTGCAGATCATCTACTACGGTTTTGTCGCGCTCGGCGCCCCGACTGCCGTCAACGATGTCATCTCGGGACTGGCGCTGCTGATCATCGTCACGCTGACAACCAAGGTCGGCAAGGGCGAAATCGTCAAGTGATTCAAGGAGGAGAAAGACATGAGTGAAGTCAGATTACAGATTCAGCATCTTTCGAAGACCTTCGGGATCACGAAAGCGGTGCAGGATGTCTCCTTTACGGTCAACAAGGGTGAAATTCACGCGCTGATCGGAGAGAACGGCTCCGGCAAGTCGACGCTGACCAATATGCTGACCGGCATTTATTCGATTGACAGCGGCCATTTCATTCTGGACGGGAAGGAAATTCACCCGAAGAACCAGGTCGCCGCGAACAACGAGGGCGTTTCCATCATCGTGCAGGAGCTGGGCACGCTGTCCGGCCTGACCGTCGCGGAGAACATCTTCCTCGGTCACGAGGAACGGTTCGTTCATATGGGAATCAAGAACACCAACGCGATGAACAAAGAGGCGCAGGCGCTGCTCGACGAGTACGGGTTCGGCCGCATCAAGGCCGGCAAGATGGTGGACGAGTACAATTTCGAGGACCGGAAGCTTGTGGAGATCGTCAAGGCGACGTATTTCAAGCCGAAGGTCGTGGTGGTTGACGAGACGACGACGGCGCTTTCCCAGGAGGGGCGCGAGGAGCTCTACAAGGTGATGCGGCGGATTCGCGGGGAAGGCGGCACGATCATCTTCATCTCCCACGATCTCGAGGAAGTGCTTCAGATGTCGGATACGATCACGATCCTGCGCGACGGCGTCTACATCGACACGGTGTCCGCGAAGGCCGTCAGCGAGGACGATCTGAAGCGACTGATGGTCGGCCGTGAGGTCACCGGCAACTACTACCGCGCGGACTACGGCGAACCTGTCAGCCGTGATGTCGTGCTCTCTGTCCGTGACGTGTCGGTTCCGGGACAGATCGAGCATGTTTCCTTTGATCTGCACCGCGGCGAGATTCTCGGTTTCGGAGGACTCTCGGAGTCCGGCATGCATGAGGTGGGAAAGGCCTGCTTCGGCGCCTCCTTCGACCGGACCGGCAGCGTGACGCTGGCCGACGGGACGCAGGTGGACAGCATCCCCACAGCCATCCGGCACAGCATGGCCTATACGTCGAAGGACCGGGACAATGAATCGGTCGTCATGAACCAGAGCATCGGCGACAACATCTGTCTTCCTTCTCTCGGGTCACTGCGCTCCTTCGGCTGCTTCCTGAGCGGAAGAAAGATGAAGGCGTTCGCCGACCGGTACGCGAAGGAGATGTCCGTGAAGATGGTCAATACGGACCAGTTCGTCTCCGACCTCTCCGGCGGCAACAAGCAGAAGGTGGTGCTGGCACGCTGGATCGGAAAGGATTCCGACATTCTCGTTCTTGACAGTCCGACCCGCGGTATCGACATCAAGGTGAAGCAGGACATCTACCAGCTGATGGACAGGATGCGCAGGGAAGGCAAGTCGATCATCATGATCTCCGAGGAGCTGATGGAGCTGATCGGGATGTGCGACCGGATCCTGATCATGAAGGACGGCCGGATCAGCGGCGAACTGGAACGGAACCGCGACCTCGATGAGAACAGCCTGATCGAGAAGATGGTGTAAGGAGGAACGTCATGGCTGAAAAGAGTGCAACGAAAACAGTCTCCCGCGAGGAAGAACTGAAAAAGGTTTCCAGGGCAATGCTGTTCCGCCAGCTGCTTCCGATTGCGGGTCTCATCGCGGTCTTCACCGTCTTCAATATTCTGACGGGCGGCCGGATGGTTTCCAAGTTCAGTCTGGTGATGTCGCAGGTGTATGTGACGATGATCGCCTCTACCGGCGTCTTCTTCATCATGACGATGGGCGGACTCGACTTTTCGCAGGGCTCGATTCTCGGTATGGCCTCGATCGTGGTCTGTCTGGTGTCGAAAGTGAGCATTCCGCTGGCGATTCTGGCCGGGATCGCCACAGGCGCGGCGATCGGCGCGATGAACGGCTTCTTCTATGTCAACCGCAAGATCAAGTCCTTTATCGTCACGATCTGCACGATGTTCCTGTTCCGCGGCATCATCAAGTACATGACATCCAACTCGCCGGTGATGGGCGACATCAAGCTGACGATGCTTGGCATGAACGAGACGCTGAAGATGATCTGCACGCTGATCATCATCGTGCTGGGGCTCCTTGCCTTCCGCTTCACCGGCTTCGGCATCCGGCTGAAGGCGATCGGCGCGGGCGAGAAGGCCGCGAAGTACGCCGGAATCCGCACGGACCGGATGAAGTTTCTGGTCTATGTGCTGGCCGGCGCCATCACGGGCTTCGCCGCCTTCATCAACGCCATCAAGGTCGGCTCGGTCACAGCGTCCGGCGGAAACCAGCTGGAGACGCAGATCCTGATCGCACTGGTCCTCGGCGGCATGCCGATTTCCGGCGGCGCGAAGTCGAGCTTCCTGAACGTGATCATCGGTTCGCTTCTCTATACGGTGCTCACATCCGGGCTCAACATGATGGGGCTTACGACACAGGCGATGCAGCTCGTTCAGGGCGTGGTGTTCCTGATCTTCGTCGCGGTCTTCGCCGACCGGCAGTCCCTGCAGATCATCAAGTGATGTAAGAGAGTCTTCACAGAAACAGAGGGGCGGAAGCTGCGGCGCTTTCCGCGCGGCCCGCTTCTCCCCATCCTATAAGGAGGAATTATAAAATGGAAAAACTGTATTTTATTCCGGGCAGTCAGGATCTCTACGGCGAGGAATGCCTCGCGTCCGTCCGCGCGGACTGCCAGCGCATGACGGATTTTCTGAATGAAAAGCTCGGGGATGTGATCCGCGTCGAGCTGCTGCCGACCGTGGAGACCTCCGCGATCTGCGTGGAGGACATGAAGAAGGTCATGGTGGACGACGACTGCGTCGGCGTCATCACATGGATGCATACCTTCTCGCCGGCCAAGATGTGGATCAAGGGCCTTCAGCTGCTCCGGAAGCCGCTGCTGCATCTGCATACGCAGGCAAACGAGCGGCTGCCCTATGACGCAATCGACATGGATTTCATGAACCTCAATCAGGCAGCCCACGGGGACCGCGAGTTCGGCTTCATTCTCGCGAAGCTGGGGATCCGCCATGAGGTCGTCGCAGGGTACTACCAGCATGATGACGTGCTGGCGAAGATCCGCCGGTTCGCGGAGGTGGCGAAGGCGATCGGGCTGTCGCGCCGCACCCGCGTCGCGACGTTCGGCAACAATATGCGCGACGTGGCGGTCACAGACGGCAACCGTCTCGAGTGTGAGATCAAATACGGATGGGAGATCAAGTACTGGGGAATCGGCGAGATCGCGGATCTCGCGGCGGAGGTGACGGACGCCGAGATCGACACGCAGATGGCGGAGTACGAGAGCCGGTATACGATGGCGACCGACAAGATCGAGGCCGTCCGGACGCAGGCCCGCTATGAGGTCGCCTTCAGAAAATTCATCAGGGCCAACGGTGTCACGGCGTTCACGGATACGTTCCAGGATCTGCACGGACTCAGCCAGCTGCCGGGTCTTGCAGCGCAGGACCTGATGGCGGAGGGCATCGGCTTCGGCCCGGAGGGAGACTACAAGATCAGCGCGTTCTCAGCTGTTCTGATGAAGATGGCGGAGGGCCGCGAAGGCGCGACGGGCTTCATCGAGGACTACACTTACGATCTGACGCCGGGCAGCGAGCTCGAGCTTGCCTCCCATATGCTGGAGGTGCCGGCTTCGTTCGCGGCGTCCAGACCGGAGATCCAGGTGCATCCGCTGGGCATCGGCGGGAAGGACGATCCCGCGCGTCTTGTCTTCGACGGTGTGACCGGCGACGGCATCCAGTGCACGCTGGTGGATCTCGGCGATCATTTCCGGATCATCTGCGCGGACATCGAGCTGGTGAAGCAGCCGGAGCCGATGCCGAAGCTGCCGGTGGCGCGGATCATGTACCGTCATAAGCCGAGCTTTGAGATCGGCACCGCAGCATGGTGCTATGCGGGCGGCGCGCATCATTCCGTCGTCTCGACCGCGCTGACGCGGGCGGACATCGAGCTGTTCGCGAAGCTGACGGATACCGAGCTGATCACCATCGGCGAGGACACGACGGAAGAGGATCTCGCACGGTTCTGAGAAAGAGGCGGGCAGGCGCGTTGGTGGATGCGCCCGGTGCCTGCCCGCGGGGAATCAGAGCTTGAAGGACCGCCGATGACGGAGCGGAAGGAAACAGACAACGGAGACGCAACAGAGAAAAGCAGGGTGAGACGGGAAGATGGCCGACCAGGAAGCGAAATATCTGAAAATCATCGACTGGGTGAAGCAGGAGATCGCGGGCGGGCTGCTGCAGAGCGGCGACCGGCTCCCCAGCGAGAAGGAGCTGAGCGACCGGTTCGGACTCAGCCGTCAGACGGTTCGTCACGCTACCGGCGAGCTGGAGCGGCAGCATATCGTCACCCGGGTGCAGGGAAGCGGCACGTACGTCGGCGGGATCCGGCAGCCTGTTCGTGAGCCGAAGTATATGAGCATCGCGGTGCTCAGCACGTTTTACGAGAGCTATATCTTCCCGCCGACGCTCAAGGGCATCGAGCGGGTGCTCTCGAAGAACGGCTACGCGATGCAGGTCTCGTTCACGGACAACAGAGTGACGCGGGAGCGGGAGATGCTCCGGCAGATCCTCGAGAAGGACAGTGTGGACGGTCTGATCGTGGAGCCGGCGAAGAGCGCGCTGCCGAATCCGAATCTGGAGATGTATCAGGAGATCAGGCGGAGAAATATCCCGATGATTTTCTTTAACGCCCGATATCCCCAGATCGACGCGCCCTGCGTGCGGATCGACGACCGGTCGGTCGCCCGTCAGGCGGTGCAGCTGCTGTTTGACGCGGGGCACAGGCGGATCGGCGGCATCTTCAAGTCGGACGACGGGCAGGGCCCGCTCCGCTACGCCGGCTACATGGACGCGATGCTCAGCGGGGGCGGGGAGACGCACCAGCGGCAGGTGGTATGGGTCGATACGCCGATGACATCGAAGCTGAGCGATCTCGGCGATTACCTGTTCGAGCGGCTCGGAGACTGCACGGCATGCCTCTGCTACAACGACGAGGTGGCGTATCAGCTTGTGGAGCTTGCGCTCAGACGCGGCATCCGCGTGCCCGAGGATCTTTCTGTGGTCGGAATCGATGATTCGTACCTCGCCGGCGTAGGCCGGGTGCCGCTCACATCCTTCCCTCATCCGAAGGAGCAGCTCGGAAGGAAGGTCGCCTCGAATCTGATGCAGATGCTCAGGCAGCCGGTGTTTGACGGCAGCTGCCTATTCGGGAGCGAGCCGGTATACCGGGATTCGGTCTGGGATCTTCGGAGACAGAGGATTTACAGAGGACCGGATACGGCGGAGAAGGACGGATGAACCGCCGCGCAGCCGGAGAAGCGGATCAGGCTCCGCCGGAGGCGGGCGGAAAGCGGGCCGGAAGAAGGAGGACAGGAAAGGAGTCTTATGGGAGCGAAGGAAACAATCGAAGAGGGACGGACCGCCCTCGGAATAGAGTTCGGTTCGACAAGAATCAAGGCCGTGCTGACGGACTATGACGGAAGCGTGCTGGCCGTCGGATTTCATGACTGGGAAAATGCACTCGTCGACGGGATCTGGACCTACAGTCTCGCCGACATCCACGACGGACTCCGCGACTGCTACGCGTCCATGAAGAAGCAGGCGGAGGCACAGTACGGTGTCAGGCTGACAAGGGTCGGCGCGATCGGGATCAGCGCCATGATGCACGGCTATATGGCCTTTGACCGGGAAGGGCAGCTGCTGACTCCGTTCCAGACATGGCGGAACAGCAACACGCAGAAGGCGGCCGACGAGCTGACGGAGCTGTTTGATTTCAACATTCCGCTCCGCTGGACCATCGCCCATCTCTATCAGTGCATTCTCGACGGCGAGGAGCATGTGAAGGATCTGGATTTCGTCACTACGCTGGCTTCGTATGTGCACTGGAAGCTGACCGGGCGGAGAGCCACGGGGATCGGCGACGCGGCCGGTATCTTCCCGATCGATTCGGAGACGCTTGACTATGACGCATCCATGATGGAACGCTTTGACAGGCTGATCGCGCCGAAGGGGTATGTCTGGACGACCCGCGGGATTCTGCCGAAGATTCTGACCGCGGGCGAGGCGGCCGGGATGCTGACGGAGGAAGGCGCGTCGCTTCTCGACGCGTCAGGCGAGCTCGAGGCGGGCATCCCGCTCTGCCCGCCGGAGGGCGACGCGGGCACCGGCATGGTGGCGACCAACTCCGTCGCGCCGCGCACCGGCAATGTATCCGCCGGCACGTCCACCTTTGCGATGATCGTGCTGGAGAAGAAGCTGAGCCGTCTCTACCGCGAGATTGACATGGTCACGACGCCGACCGGCTTTCCGGTGGCGATGTCCCACGCGAACAACGGCACATCGGATCTGAACGCGTGGGTCGGGCTGTTCGGGGAGTTCGCGAAGCTGACGGGTCATCCGGCGGATATGGGAGAGCTGTACACGAAGCTCTACACCAATTCCCTGAACGGCGATCCGGACTGCGGCGGGCTGCTCGCCTACGGCTACCTGTCCGGTGAGGGCGTGACGCATATCAATGAGGGCCGGCCGCTCTTCGCGAGGACGCCGGACGCTTCCTTCACGCTGGCGAATTTCATGCGGGCTCATCTCTACACATCACTGGGCGCGGTCAAGATGGGACTCGACATCCTGATGAAGGATGAGAAGGTCCGGGTCGACCGGATCCTCGGCCACGGCGGCTTCTTCAAGACGCCGGGCGTGGGGCAGCGGTATCTTGCGGCGGCTGTCAACGCGCCGGTGACCTGTATGGATACGGCCAGCGAAGGCGGCCCGTGGGGCATGGCGCTCCTCGCGGCGTATATGATCGACGGAAAGAAGGAGAGACGGCTCGAGGACTTCCTGACGAAGCGGATCTTCGCCCATCAGTCCGGGACGACGGTCAGGCCGGATCCGAAGGACGTCGAAGGCTTCGAGACTTTCATGAAGCATTATCGGGACGGGCTCGCCGCGGAGAAGGCGGCGGTCGAGTCGATGCGCTGGTAAGGATCCTGTTCACGGCTGTTCAACGGCAGCGCGCTGTGCTATGATGCGGTTGCACAGCATGCGGAAGCCGGACCGGTTTCTCCGGTCCGGCTTCTTTTTTTGCAGCGGGCCGGACATGCCGGCCGGAACAGGGAGGAACCCGGAATGATGAACGCAGAAGAAGCGATCGCTTATATCAGAACATACAGCGGGGAGGCCGGGCGCCCCGGCCTTTCCCGGATCCGCGAGCTGCTGCACAGAATGGGCAATCCGCAGAACCGGCTTCGGTTTGTTCATGTGGCGGGCGGAAGCGGCAGAGGGCCGGCCTGCACGGCGCTGGAATCCGTTTTCCGCAGCGCCGGTTATACCACCGGTTTGCTGCTGGCTTCGTCGGATTCCGTCCGGCTCAGCGGGCGGATCCGGACGGACGGCTGTCCGATCCCGGACGGTGATCTGGCGCATGTCACGGAGGAGACGGCCGTGCTGGCCGACGCCATGGAAGAGCATCCCACGGAGTCGGAGCTTTCCACAGCCCTTGCGATTCAGTATTTTGCGGAGCAGGGATGTGAAATCGTGCTCCTTGGGGCTGGCATGGGCGGAGAGACGGACAGCACCAACGTCATCGACCGTCCTGACGCGGTTCTGATCATGGATTTCGGACCGGAGCGGACGGAAGATCCGGAGGCATCACGGATGGAGACGGCGGAGGCGAACGCCGCTGTCATCAAACAGGGCTGCACGGCCGTCTGCTATCCGGTGAGTCCCGAGGCGAACCGGCTGTTCCGAGGCCGCTGCGCCGCGATGTATGCAGGTTATGCGGAGGCGGATCTTTCCGCTCTGGAGCCGGCGGAGAGGGAAACGGAGGGTCAGCCGTTTCTCTGGCGCGGACGGGAGATTGTCATTCCGGATGATCTTCGTCCGGGCGACGCGGCTGTTGTCCTCACCGCAGCGGAGACGCTTCGCGGTCTGGGATGGGAGCTGCCCGCAGCCGCTGTACGGGAGGGACTCCGGACAGTGCACCGCTCCGCGCAGTCTCCGGAGCCGGCCGGCGCAGTGACGGAAGAGAACGGCGAAACATCGGGAGAGAATATTGAAACGCCGGAAGAAAACGGCGGAGCGCCGGAAGCAAACGGCGGCGAAACCGAAGAAAACGGCGACGCAACGGAAGAGAACAGCCGGGCGGCGGAAAAAGACGGGAAAGATCGTAAGGTCTGAGAGCGGCGGAAGAGAAGGAGGTTCCGATGGCGGCGAGAGCGCTTGTCTTTACGGCGCGTAAGCAGGATACGGGACGAACGGTGGGCGACGTGATCCGGAAGGAATTCGGACTCGTCGCTCATGATTTCGCCCGGGCAAAATACAGGACGGAGAACGGTATCACGGTGGACGGGAAGCCTGCGATGGCGAACCGCCGTCTGACGGCGGGCGAGACGCTGACGGTTCTGCTTGAGGACGGGGAACCGGGCCGGATTATACCCGCGCGGGGGCCGCTTTCGGTGCTTTACGAGGATGAGGACGTGATCGCGGTCGATAAACCGGCCGGGATGGTCGTGCATCCTTCCCATGGGCATTTTGCCGATACGCTGGCCAATTATCTCGCGCAGTATTTCCTCGATCGGGGAGAACCGCATGAGATCCGGCCGGCTGGCCGGCTCGACAAGGATACCAGCGGTGTGCTGCTTTTCGGCAAGAGCCGGACCGCCTGTGCGCATCTTGCGGCCGGCGCATCCCGGAACAAGCAGTATCTGGCGCTGGCGTCGGGCGTTTTTGCCAATCCGGAGGGGACGGTCCGCGCTCCGATCAGCCGCGAGTATGAGGAGAAAATCCGCCGGGTGGTGCGTCCGGATGGAGCGGAGGCGGTGACGCATTACCGCGTGCTCAGACAGTACGCGGACTGTGCGCTGCTGACGCTCACGCTGGAGACCGGCAGGACGCATCAGATCCGGGTGCACATGGCCTATCTGGGGCATCCGCTGCTGGGCGATCCGATCTATGGAAGCGGCGTTCTTCTGCCGGAGCAGTGCACCGGCCGGACGATGGAAGCCTATCCCGCCCAGCTGAGACTCACGGACGGGGAGCGGGCGGAGCGGATCCGGGCGAACCGGGGATTTGTGCGCACGGCGCTTCACGCCTGGCGGGTGACATTCCTTCAGCCGTTCTCCCGTGAGCCGGTTGCGGTGACGGCGCCTTTGCCGGCTGATTTCCGACGCGTAATTGCGGAGGAGGGAGATGATTTCCGGCTTGTCCGGGAGGAAGGAACCGTCCGTTCCGGGTTGACAGCGTTCCGTCCGCATAGTTAAATGTAAGAAATGCGTCCGGGGGGAGGGAACGAATGATGTTTTTTCTGATGCCGATCGGCTGGATTCTGTTCATCTACATCTCAGCGGCCGTGATCCCCGCAGTCTTTCTGATGCGCTATATCTATCAGATGGATACCGTGGAGAAGGAGCCGCCGGAACTGCTCTGGTCCCTTGCGGGACAGGGCGTGATCGCAGCCCTCATCTCCATCGTGCTCGAGATGATCGGCGAGGCGATTCTCAATCACTCGAAGATCAGCAGCGGCAGTCCGACTTATGTGATCCTTCTCGCCTTTCTGGTCGTGGCAGCGGCGGAAGAAGGTTCTAAATATGTGCTGCTTTACAGGCGGACGTGGAACGACCCGAACTTCAACTACCGCTTCGACGGCGTCGTGTACGCGGCGTTCGTCTCGCTGGGCTTCGCGGCCTTCGAGAACGTCAAATATGTCTTCGATTACGGTCTCACGGTGGCGTTTCCGCGGGCGATCCTTTCGATTCCCGGCCATCTCGGCTTCGCCGTTGTGTTCGGCTGTTTCTACGGCCGGGCGCGTCTCTGCGCGGACCGCGGGGAACGCGGCAGGTCGGCGGTCAATCTCGCAGCAGGATATCTGCTCGCCGTCTTTCTTCACGGTTTCTATGATTCCTGTGCGATGATCGGAACGGGGCTTTCCACTGTGGTGTTCGTTCTGTTTGTCGCGGTGATGTATATTGTGGTTTTTCAGCTGCTCAGGCATGAGTCCCGGACAGATGAGCCAGTCTGATGATTCAGCGTTTCGCGGACCGGATCTGCGGGACGCTGATTTTGCGGTGCGGCATGCATTTTCATACAAATGGTAGCAGGACCGGATCACGGTCTCACTATAGCAGCCTGTTGTGACTTTGCATCTTAAGAGGAGGAGACAATGAGTTATCAGAAGAAAGCGATCGGAGACAGTCCGGTCTACGACGCAAGAGTGCTGGGAAAGGGGCGGATGGCCGTTCTCGGACTGCAGCATATGTTCGCGATGTTCGGCGCCACGGTGCTGGTGCCGGTGCTGACAGGACTGCCGGTTTCGACGACGCTGCTGTTCGCCGGACTCGGAACACTGCTTTTTCATCTGATTTCCAAACGGAAGGTGCCCGCGTTCCTCGGATCGTCCTTCGCGTTTCTTGCCGGCTACGCGGCGATTGCGCCGCACGGCGAGGAAAATCTGCTGCCTTACGCCTGCTTCGGCGTCGCGGTGGCGGGGCTGATGTATCTGGTGCTGGCCGCGCTCTTCAGGGCCTTCGGCGCGAACCGTGTCATGCGGTACTTTCCGCCGATCGTCACCGGGCCGATCATCATTGCCATCGGACTGAACCTGTCGAAGTCGGCGGTCGATAACTGTGAGACCAACTGGGGCATCGCGCTGGTCGCCATCGTGGTGATCATCATCTGCAATATCTGGGGACGCGGGATGATCAAGATCATCCCGATCATCATGGGCGTGCTCGCGTCCTATCTGGTCGCCGCACTCACCGGCAACGTGGATTTCGCTCCGGTGGCGAAGGCCGCGTGGATCGGCTCGCCGGTCATCTGGAAGGATACGGTGTTCGGCCTTCTCGCAAGCGGACATGCGGACCGGGGTCTGCTGCTGACGTCCGTGATCACGATTCTTCCGATTTCCTTCGCGACGATGATGGAGCATATCGGCGATATCTCGGCGATCTCCTCAACCGTCGGAAAGAACTTCATTCAGGATCCGGGACTGCACCGGACGCTGACCGGCGACGGGCTGGCGACGGTGGTCGCTTCGCTCTTCGGCGCGCCGGCCAATACGACCTACGGCGAGAATACCGGCGTGCTGACGCTGACCCGTGTCTATGACCCGAGGGTGATCCGCCTCGCCGCCGTCTACGCGGTGCTGCTGTCCTTCTGCCCGAAGTTCGCGGCGATCATCGAGGTGATGCCGGCCGCGACGATGGGCGGCATCTCGCTGGTCCTTTACGGCATGATTTCCGCGGTCGGCGTGCGGAACATCGTTGAGACACGCGTGGATTTCACGAAGAGCCGCAATGTCATCATCGCGGCGCTGATTCTTGTCCTTTCCATCGGCATCAACTATTCAGCTTCCGGCGCCATCACGTTCAAGGCCGGCGCTCTGACGATCGGGCTTTCCGGACTTGCGGTGGGTTCTCTCGTCGGCATCCTTCTGAATGCGATCCTGCCGGGGAAGGATTACCGCTTCCAGGACGATGAGCCCAACGACACCGGTGTCGATCTGCAGATCCAGCAGGGCGAGACACTGACGGAGGTGAAGGAACGCGTGACGAAGTCCAGAAAGCTGGCGGAGGAGCGCGCGGAGCGCCAGACGGAACGGGACCGGGAGGAATAAAGCGAAAGACAGGAAAAGACGGAGCGGCTGCGGCCGCTCTTTTTTATGGAAGGATGGATCCCCCGGATAACCGCTCTGCTGAAGCGCTGAAGCATGCTTTGCTGAGAGAATCGGATAAAAATCGTGCATTTCAAGCTGTTTGCCTGCGCATATTCGTTGTGGCATAATATTTGATGAGCTTCATACGCGCACCTTTGAAGGAGTGACTTTTATGCTTGACTATATCCTGTTTCAGACGGCGGATTTTCTTGAAAAAATGCCAAAGACTGTCAGAAAGAAAAAAGGACAGTTTTTTACTTCAAAGGAAACGGCTGTCTTCATGGCCTCTATGTTTGATCTTTCAAATATAGGAATCCATGTTGACATTCTGGATCCCGGAGCAGGGACAGGTATCCTCTCGGCCGCTTTGGTTGATCGTATGATTGACGAGAACAGAGTGAAATCAATCTCCTTAACGTGTTATGAGAACGATCAGGATGTATTGCCTGTTCTGCATCATAATTTGCGATACATAAAGGAGCATTCGCCGATAGACTTCTCGTTTGCTGTCCATGAAGATGACTATATTTTGTCTCAGGCAGATGATTTTGAAAGAACTCTATTTGCTGGGAAGGCACTTGAAAAATATGATTTGGTCATTGGAAATCCGCCTTATCTCAGGATCGGACGGAATGATCCGGCGGCAATGGCCATGCCAACGGTCGTCTACGGAGCCCCAAACATGTATTTCCTTTTTGCTTCCATGTCTTTATTTAATCTGAAACCGGGCTGTGAGATGGTTTATATCATTCCCCGCAGCTGGACATCCGGTGAGTATTTCAAAACATTCAGAAGGTATTTCCTGGATGAAGGAAAGCTGGAGCAAATCCATTTATTTGTGAGCAGGGATAAGGTTTTCAATCAGGAACAGGTTCTTCAGGAGACCATGATCATAAAGGTCAGGAAAGAAAAAAAAGCACCTGCATACGTAAAGATTTCATCGACGCAGACGAATGATGATTTTAATGAAATCGAAGAAATCAATGTTCCATACAATGCGATTGTTTCGGGCGATCGCTTATATGTGTATCTTCCGACATCACAGAAAGATGTCGAAGTAATTAAAATGATAAACCGATACACTAAGACGCTGCCGGACGAAGGCCTGAAAATGCATACAGGTATCGTCGTCGATTTTCGCCAATGGAAAGAATTAAAAAAGGAACCCGGCGAGCATATCCTGCCGCTATTTTATAGCCAGAACATAAAAGACGGACGGGTAAATCATAATCCTACAGGAAAAGAGTACGATTGGATCGCAGATTCAAAACCGGGACTGATACAGAAAAATCAGAATTATGTATTTTGCAAACGATTTACGGCTAAAGAGGAACGCCGCAGGCTGCAATGTGGGATTTATCTGGCGAAAGATTTTTCACAGTATAAATTCATAGGAACACAAAATAAAATAAATTATATTGACAGGGTGGACAGGGAAGAGATGAGCGCACCCCTGACTTATGGCATATATGCATTGCTTAACTCTACCTTGTTTGATCTGTTTTATCGGATTTTGAACGGCAGTACGCAGGTGAACAGTACGGAAATAAACCACATTCCGGTCCCGCCGATTGCGGATATAGAGGAAATCGGAAAACAGCTTCTTGATGCTGAGGATCTGTCAACAGAAACATGTGACAGGATATTGAAAGGAGCCGCATATCATGGATAAAGTCAGTGAAGCGAAGATTTTCTTAAAATCCTTCGGCATGCCCGGGAAACAACAGTCAGATATTGCGGCTTACACTCTTCTGACGCTGGCACATATGAAGCCATCTGATCATTGGAATGATGCCACAAACGATTGGATTCGAATACATGATGTGCTGCAATTCACAGGAGAAAACTATGGAAAGATTTATGCCGAAAACACGCGTGAAGCCATTCGCAAGGAGTGTATGCATCAGTTCAGGGAAAGCGCATTGATAGAAGACAATGGACAAGCTACAAACAGTCCCAATTATCGTTATCGGATCACGGACGAATCATTGAAACTGATTCGTGACTTTGATTCGTCAAGATGGGAACGATCGTTGGAAAGATTCAGACTGTATCATCAGTCGCTGATTGATAAATATACAAGCAGGAAAGCGATGGAAATGATGCCTGTCCGAATCAATGGGAAAGAACTGAACTTCAGTCCCGGCAAGCACAATGCATTGCAAAGAGCGATTCTTGAACAGTTCGCTCCGCGTTTTGCGCCCGGATGCGAATGTCTCTATGTTGGAGATACGATCCGGAAAGACCTGATAAAAGATGTCAGCAAACTGAAATCACTGGGCTTTGAAATTACTTTGCATGACAAAATGCCGGATGTTGTTTTATACAGGCAGGACAAGGACTGGATCTATTTTGTGGAAGCGGTCACAAGTGTAGGACCAATGAGCCCTCAACGAATCATCGAAATTCAGGATATGACGAAAAATGTGAAATCCGGAAAGATTTTTGTGACAGCTTTTCAGGATCGTGACGTATACAAAAAGTTCAGCTCTGATTTGGCATGGGAGACAGAAGTTTGGATTTCAGATTTTCCTGACCATATGATTCATCTGAACGGAGATAAGTTTCTGGGGCCGCGAATGACCTGAAGCATAGAAGAAAAGAACGTAAGGATCCCGCCGATCCGATACGGTCTGGTATCGGTCCGGCGGGATCCTGCCGTTAAACTGAGTGCTCCGGGCGGTCTCCTTCACCCCTCCGCCTGCGTTTTCCGGCCCATCTCCGTGAAGAGACGGCGGATCGTATCCGCCGGCAGCTGGCCGCCCTCGATGCTCACGGTCGCGGAGGAGAGAAGCGTGGCGAGCTTCATGCAGTCCTCGAGCGGCCATTCCATTGAGAGACCGGCGAGCACGGATCCGGCGTGGGAATCACCGGCGCCGATCGTGTCCGCCACCTTCGCGGGGCGTCCGTACATCCGGTGCAGCGAGCCGTCCGGTCCGGCCCAGAGCGTTCCCTTCGCGCCGCGGGTGACGATGACAGTGTTGCCTGTCCGCTGGTAAAGCGCGGAGGCCGCTTCCTCCGGCGTGCAGGCGCTCCGGCTGAGGCCGGACAGAATGTAAGCCTCCGACTCATTGATATGCAGAATCGGGTGAAGCCGGTAGACGGCTTCGTGAATGCGCCTGTCGATGCTGGCCGAGCGGGCGTTCGGCGCGTACACCGTTTCGGCGCGGAGAGACGACATGAAGTCGATCAGGGCGGGACCGGTCGGCTCCTCCACCTCGAAACCGCTGATGTACGCGTAGTCGAACGAGGAGGTATCCATCTGATCGAACCATGCCGGATCGAAGGTGTACTCCGCGCCGTGAACCGCGAGAAAGGTGCGTTCGCCGGAATCTTCCACGTAACAGTAGCAGCAGCCGTTGTCCCGGTCCGGGACGCGGACGGGTCCGCTGAGGCCGAGAGCCGTGAGATGATGCCAGACATAATCTCCGAACATGCCGGTGCCGACCGGCGTGACGAAGGTCAGCGGCACGCCGAGCGAGTGGCCGATGTGGGCCACGTTGCAGGCGCAGCCGCCGATGGAAAAATGCTGATACGACGGCTCGATGTCTTCGCCGGTGGAAGGAAGGTGCGGCAGGCGGATGATGATGTCCACGCAGGTGGAGCCGAACACAAGGATCCGTTTCACGGCTTCGCGCCTCCGATCAGGCCGGACCGGTACATTTTCACGGCTGTCTCCAGCGCGACGCGGCCCATGTGCACATAGGCGTTCTCCCGGTCCTCGATGGAGGCGTGGGTATCCGCGTACATCTCATCGGTGACGGTGAGAATCGCCAGCGCACGCTTCGAGGCCCGCGCGGCGTTCAGATAGAGGCCGTAGGACTCCATCTCTCCCGCGAGACAGCCCATCTTGGCCCATCCCTCAAGCGTATCGGTCTCCTCGTAGAAGGTATCGCCGCTCGCGACATTGCCCACATGGAAGCGGACCTTCTGCTCCCGCGCGGTCTGCACGGCCGTCTCCAGCAGATCCCAGTCCGCGATGGCGGAAATCTGGCCGGAGGCGTGGAAGCCCGCGCCGAAATTGCTGTCCGTGGAGGAACCCTCGGCGAGTACGAGATCCCCCATCCTCACCTTCGGAACCATGCCGCCGCAGGTGCCGATCCGGATCACCGCGTCGACGCCGTAGACATGATAGAGCTCCCATGAGTAGATGGCGATGGAAGGGATCCCCATGCCGCTTGCCTGAACGGAGACGGGAAATCCCTTGTAGGTGCCCGTGAAGCCGAGAATGCCGCGGACCTTTGTGTAGAGATGCGGACTGTCGAGCCACTCCTTCGCGAGCTTCTCCGCCCGGTTCGGGTCACCCGGCATCAGAACGATTCTGGCGATGTCGCCGACTTCTGCGCTGTTATGAGGTGTTGACATAAATGAACGTCCTTTCCGGCCGGAGGAGGTGCCTGTCCCGAGCGGCCTTTATTATGGACTGCATTTTACTACAAAGATACAAATTAGAAAACATGTATATCCACAGGTACAAAAGGATGGGATTCTGTCAACATATTGATTCATGAAACAAAATACAGTATATTGCAAGGAGGGATCGTTCGCATTTACACGGCTCTTACAGAGGCGGTCCGCATCCGGGATGTGGTGCGCCGGGCCGTGATCGGACTCCGATGCACACTTTACTTTGCCGCGGTGAAGCGATGATGTACAGTCGGCGGCGGGCGTCTGGCTGACAGAGGGCCGGATCAGCAGAGACAGAAGGAGGCAGCATATGAAGAAAAAGGGACTTGCAATCACTGCACTGACGATGTCGGCGCTTATGACGTTCAGTACCGGAGCGGCGGTGTACGCGGCGAGCGATGTATCGTCTGCCGCGGAGAGCGGCGCCGCGTCGGCTTCTTCGGCGGTTGAGGCCGCCGCGGACGAGAAGCCGCTGAAGGTCGCGCTTCTCCTCACCGGGAATCTGGGCGACATGTCCTTCCTCGATTCCGCGAACGAGGGCATGAAGGAGGTCGAGAAGAAGCACAACGTGACCTGCCAGGTGATCGAGATGGGCTCGGACTCCAGCAAGTATGAAGGCAATTTCCTTGACGCCTCGGATGAAGGCTACGACATCATCATCGGATCCGGATGGCAGTCGCAGGAGCCGATTCAGAATGTGGCGCCGGACTATCCGGATACAAAGTACATTCTCTTCGACGCTTCCGTCGACTATGACAAGGGCGACTATTCCAACGTCTACAGCATCAACTACAAGCAGAACGAGGGATCCTTCCTTGCCGGCGTGATGGCGGGCGAGATGACCGAGACCAATACCATCGGCTTCCTCGGCGGCATGCAGGGCTCGGTCATTGACGACTTCATGCTGGGCTATATTCAGGGCGCGCAGTACGCCAACAAGGACATCAAGGTGCTGACAGGCTATGTCAACAGCTATTCGGACAGCGCGACCTGCAAGGAAATGTCGCTGGCCGATTATAATCAGGGAAATGCAGACGTCGTCTTCACGGCGGCCGGCGCTTCCGGTGTGGGTACGCTGGACGCGGCGAAAGAGACCGGCAAGTGGGCGATCGGCGTGGATTCCGATCAGGCGATGCTTTACAAGGACTCCGATCCGGAGAAGGCAAATCACATCCCGGCGTCCGTGATGAAGCGGGTGGACAATTCTCTCGTCAGAGCCTTCGATCTGAACGCGGAAGGCAAGCTGCCGTGGGGCAAGTCCGAGACGCTGGGTCTTGCGGACGGCGCTGTCGGCCTGAGCGAGAACGAGTTCTATGAGAAGCTGGTTCCGGAAAATGTCCGGGCGGACATCGAGGACGCCTCGAAGAAGATCGTCTCCGGCGAGATCACGGTTGACACCGCTTTCGGAAAGACGAACGATGAGATCGCAAAGATCGTATCCAAGGTTCAGTAAGCAGGAAATTCATGCGGCGGGCCGGCGGCCTGAGAGGCGCCGGCCCGCCGCCGGTGTATTTTCAGAAGATCCGGAGGCCGCAGATGAGCAGCGAAACACCGATACTTGAGATGAAGGACATCACGAAGGTCTATGCCAATGGCATCGTGGCCAACCGGCAGGTGCATTTCTCCGTGAGAAAGGGAGAGATTCACGGTCTGATCGGGGAGAACGGCGCGGGCAAGTCCACTCTGATGAATATTCTGTTCGGCGGACAGCAGGCCGACGAAGGCAGCATTCTCCTTGACGGGAAGGCGATCGAGATTCATTCCCCGATGCAGGCCATCGGGTACGGAATCGGCATGGTCCATCAGCACTACGCGCTGGTTCCCTCGATGACGGTGGCGGAGAATGTCTTTCTCGGAGACGAGCCGCGGACAAGGCACGGACTGATCGACCGGGAGACCGAGGTGAAGCGGACGAAGGAACTCTCGGATCTCTATCACTTCCAGCTGAATCCTTCGGATGTGGTGAGGGATCTCTCGGTGGGTACCAAGCAGAAGATCGAGATCCTGAAGGCTCTGATCCGGGGCGCCCGGATCCTGATCCTCGACGAGCCTACCGCCGTCCTGACGCCGCAGGAAACCGAGGAGCTTTTCCGTGAGCTGGAGCTCTTCAAGAAGAACGGACACACGATCATCTTCATCTCACACAAGCTGAACGAGGTGAAGGAAATCTGCGACCGGATCACGATCATGAAGCACGGCCATTCCGTCGGCTGCTACGAAACCGCCGGTATGAACGAGGGCGACATCTCGAAGTTGATGATCGGACGGGACGCGGTGAACCAGACCCGGAAGGAACCGGCGAAGCCGGGAGAAGAGATGCTGTCGGTCCGGAACCTCAGCGCGTTCGAGGACGGCGTCGCGAGGCTGAAGAGTGTCAGTCTTTCGATCCGCAGGGGCGAGATTCTCGGCATCGCGGGGGTCGAGGGCAACGGACAGCAGGAGCTGGTGGAGTGCATCGCGGGACTCCGGCGGACCGAGAACGGCGAGATTCTGCTGGAGAACCGGGAGATTCGCGGACTGAGTCTCCGGAAGATCCGGGAACTCGGCATTTCCTACATCTCCGAGGACCGGATCGGCCAGGGGACGGCGGGAGAAGCCAGCATCGAGAGCAACATCATCGCGGACAAGCTGCTGAACGGCCGGATGATGAAGGGTCCGTTCATCGACAGGAAGAAGAGCGAGCGGTTCACGGAGGAGCAGATCCGGGCCTACGCAATCCGCGCCGATTCGATGAAGCAGCCGGTCCGGATGCTTTCCGGCGGCAACATGCAGAAGGTGGTCATCGCCCGGGAACTCTCGGACGAGCCGAAGCTTCTGATCGCCAACCAGCCGACCCGCGGCGTCGATGTGGGCGCGATGCAGTTCATTCATGCCAGCATCATCGCGCTCAGAGACAGGGGAGCGGGCGTCATCCTTGTCTCCTCGGATCTCAACGAGGTGCTGGAGGTGAGCGACCGGATCGCGGTGATGTATGATGGGCAGCTGGCGGCGTTCTTTGGCGACGTCCGGTCCGTCAGTGAGGAGGAGCTCGGGTTCTACATGCTCGGCGTGAAGCATCAGGAGCCGGATGAGATCAGAAAGAGGATGGCGGAAGCATGAAGACAGAAAAGAGAAGCAGCTACGAGCAGAACCGGCGGGATGAAAACCTCTTTCAGTTCACGCGGACGATGCTCGCGATTCTGATCTCCGTCGGGATCACCTTTATCATCATCGCGTGTGTGAGCAAAGAACCGCTGGAGGCGATCTTTACCTTCGTGACGGGTCCGTTCTCCACACTGCGCCGGTTCGGCAACGTGCTGGAGGCCGCGATCCCGATCCTGTTCACGGGACTCGCCGCCTGCGTGATGTTTCAGGCGAAGCAGTTCAGCCTGATCGCGGACGGAGCCTTCTATATAGGCGGTTTTCTGGCCGCTCTGGTCACGATCTATTGTCCGTTCCAGGGGGTCGGGGCGACCGTGCTCGCGATTCTGGCGGCGACGGCGCTGGGCGCGCTCTGCGGCGTGCTCCCGGGCTTCCTCAGGGCGAAATGGGGCGCGAATGAATTCGTCGTCTCGATGATGTTCAACTATATCGTGATCGCCGTCGGACAGTATCTGTTCATGAACCGGTTCCGGGATCCGGGCTCGGGCAATGTGGCGACGGCGGTGATCCCCGAGGCGGACAAGCTCGCGGGGCTGATCCCCCGGACGAAGGTTCATTCGGGTCTGATCCTCGCGCTGATCGTGACAGTTCTGGTCTATCAGTTCATGTACCGCTCCCGTACAGGCTTCGCGATCCGGATGACCGGCATCAATCCGCGGTTCACCGGTGAGATGGGATTCAGTACCTTCGGCGTGCTGATGCTGGTCCAGATCATCGGGGCGGCACTGGGCGGCTTCGGCGGCGCGGTGGAGGTACTCGGGATGTACGACCGCTTCCAGTGGCAGGACACGCTGGGATACGGCTTCGACGGCATGACTGTTGCGATCCTTGCCGCCAATAACCCGGCGCTCGTGCCGCTCGGTGCGCTGTTCCTCGCGTATATGCGCGTGGGCACCGAGGTGATGGCCCGGACGACCAGTGTACCCAACGAGATGATCTACATCGTCCAGGGTATCATGATGCTGCTTGTGACGGCGACCGGTTTCCTCGTTCACTGGAGACACCGCCTCCTGCTGAAGCGTTCCGCGGGACGGCAGGAATCAGACGAAGGACAAGCGTGAGGTGACGACATGAATCTGCTGCGAATTATCTGCTCCGAATCATTTCTCTTCTCTGTATTCCGGGTCAGTACCTCTCTGGTTTTTGCCGGAATGGCGGCGGTCGTATCCGATCTCGCCGGCGTGACGAATATCGGAATCGAGGGCTGCATGCTGACCGCGGCCTTTGCGGGCGTCTGTTTCTCGGCGCTTTTCCAGAACGCCTGGATGGGGCTTCTGTTCGCCGTTCTATGCTCGGTCGCGATGGCGATGCTGATGGCGTATTTCATTCTCCATCTCGGGACCCATTTCGTGATGAGCGGCCTGGCGGTCAACATGCTCGCCAAGGGAATCACGATCTTCGCCCTCTTCCTGCTGACCGGTCAGAAGGGGGCGTCCACCGCGATCCCGAGCGTGATGCTGCCGAAGCTGGACATCCCGCTGATCCGCGAGATTCCCTTCGTCGGCGCCGTCATCTCGGGCCAGAACGTGCTCACCTATCTCGCGTTCCTCGGCGTGATTCTGCTCCGGTTCATTCTCTACAGGATGCCGCTCGGGACGAAGATCCGCTCTGCCGGCGAGGCACCGGACGCGGCGGAGAGTGTAGGCATCCGTCTCGTGAGAACCCGGTATATTGCGCTGCTCATCAGCGGTATCTTCGCGGGCTTCGGGGGCGCGTACCTCTCGATGGGCCAGATGGACGGATTTACGGCCAACATGACGGCCGGGCGCGGCTTCATCGCGCTGGCGGCGGAATCGATGGGCCAGATGACGCCCTGGGGCACCACGCTGGCGGCGCTGTTCTTCGGCGCGACCAACGCGCTCGGCAATTCGCTTCAGATGCTCGGCATGCCGGTTCAGTTTGTCTCCGCGATTCCGTACGCGGCGACGCTGCTCGGTATCACGGTCTATTCGCTTCACAGGACGTCCCGCGCAAGACAGCGGACGGAGAAGGCAAAGCGGGCCTCGGGGGAGGCTTCATGACGGAACGGAGCGGGAAAGGGCGTGTTTTTCACGGCCGGTTCGTCAGCGCGCCGGAGCCGGATACCTTACAGGTCATGGAACCGGCGTATGTGAGCGTGGATGCAGCCGGCCGTATCCGGTCGATCCGGCCGGAGAAGCCGGATACGGAGGGAGGTGCGGAGACGGTCGAGCTCGGGGACGCGCTGGTGATCCCGGCCTTTACGGATCTCCACCTGCATTCCGCCCAGCTTCCGATGGCCGGACTCGGCTGCGACAGGACCGGAGAGGAGTGGTTCCGGCTGTACTGCCATCCGACGGAGCAGGCCTACGCGGAGCCGGAGAACGCGGAGAGAGTCAACGCGGCGCTCACGGATCAGCTTCTCCGGTACGGCTCGCTCCACGCGGTGATGATGACGGCTTCGGACCTCCCGTCGGCACTGAATCTCGTCAGTCATCTCCGGCGCAGAGGACTCGAAGCCTTCGTCGGTAAGATGAACAGCGACTTCAGCGAAGACGGTCAGGCCCCGGAGACAACGGAGGCGTCCGTACAGGGGACGGAGACGCTGATCCGCGCGCTCGAAGGGGAGGATCGGATCCGCTGCATTCTGAGCCCGGAATATATCCCGGCCTGCTCGGAGGCTCTGCTCGATGCGCTCGGCCGCCTCGCGAAGCGGTACGGCCTCCCGGTGCAGTCCCACATGAACGAGAACCCATTTGATACGGCGGCGGTGAGAAAACGCTTTCCGGAGGAGAGAACCTACGCGCGGGTCTGGGACCGGTTCGGACTGTTCGGTCAGACGCCGACCGTGATGGCCCACTGTACGTACGCGGAGGAAGAGTCTCTTGCGCTGATGGCCCGGCGGGGCGTGTTCCTCGCGTACTGTCCGGACGCCATCGTGCATATCCCGAACGACCGCTATCTGAATGTCAGGGAATGCATGAGAAAAGGGATTCCCGTGGGACTCGGCAGCGACGTGGGCGGCGGCCACACGCTGGACATGCGGCAGGTGATCGTGAATGCCCAGCTGGTTTCCAAGGTGAGCGGCCGCACGGATCCGCTGACGCTGACGGAGGCATTCTATCTCGGGACGCGGGGCGGCGGCCGTTTCTTCGGGGATACAGGCTGCTTCGCGGAGGGAATGTACTTCGACGCACTGGTGATCGATGACCGGGAGCTGAGGCAGTTCCGGCCTTATACGCTTCCGGAACGACTCGCCCGTTTTCTCTATGCCGGATCGGCAGAGATGATCCGCGGACGGATTCTCCGGGGCGTGCGGACCGGGTGAGGCGCGTCGGGCGACGATCCGCCGGATCCGGAGACGCGGTCCGGACGGAAAGACAGATACAGGAGGGAAAAGCATGGATGAACGAGTCAGAACAGAGATGGTGGATACGGAGAACGGAAAGAAGCTGCGGGTCACACTGGGAGACGGGGTATTTGACCTCCCGTTCAAAAAGATCGGAGGCCGGACGGTCGGTTTCCTCGACATCAGCGGTCAGGTCAGTCTGATTGAGCATGCAGCCGACGAACTGGTCCGTCTGATGGAGGAAGCCGGCGCGTCCTTTGATACAATCCTGAACCCGGTCTCGAAGAGCAACGCGCTCGCGCACGCGGTCGCGGTTCGCTGGAGCCGGATACATCCGGAGCTGACGCATACGGTCGTAGCACGGAAGAGCACGGATCCGGCGAACACTGTCCGGGCCGGATACCGCTCGGTGACGACCGACGCGGACCAGACTCTGAGCCTGACGCCGGAGGACGCGGCGTATCTTTCCGGAAAGAAGATCCTCCTCATGGACGATGTTTTCGGCGGGGGCGGCACTACGAAAGCGCTGAGAGAGCTGGCGCGTAAGGCCGGCGCGGAGGTGTCGGCCCATGCGGTCGTCGCGGTCGAGCAGGGCAGCGCCCATCCGGACGGTCTCTTCTATCTTTTCGAGCTGCCGGTGCTCTGAAAACGGCCTTTTCTTCCGGCGCCGGGTGCATTTCCCGCCTTGACAGCAGGGAGAGCGCGTGCTAAGTTTGAGAAGACAAATTTCTGGAGGAAACACATGAAGATCTCCGCTCATTCTGCATTCGGCTTTTTCTGGTTTGCGGGCTTTACCTTTACGAAGGGTAAGGTTTTGTCGGCGTGACCAGAATCGCAGGAGATCATTCATAAAGCATCCGATCCCGAGGTCAGCCGGCCGCGGGATCTTTTTTATGTCAGGGAGGTAAGACATGATCGTCATTCTGAAGGAACATCCGGACAGGGCCCAGCTCGATCATCTGCTGTCGTGGCTGAAGGAACGCCATATCGAGGTCCATCCCACCGTGGGGCAGCACCAGACGATTCTCGGCCTCATCGGCGACACGTCTTCCATCGACATGGACCTGATCTCGGCGCTCGATATCGTCGAGGATGTGAAGCGGGTTCAGGAGCCATATAAAAATGCAAACCGCAAGTTTCATCCCTCCGATACGGTGATCCGGGTCGGAGATGCCGTGATCGGGGGCGGCACGCTCACGCTGATCGCCGGACCCTGCTCCGTGGAGTCCGAGGAGCAGATCGTCGGCATCGCAAAGGCGGTGAAGGCGGCCGGGGCGACGGTCCTCCGGGGCGGCGCCTTCAAGCCCCGCACCTCGCCCTACTCCTTTCAGGGACTGGAGGCGGAAGGCATCCGGCTGCTGCTGAAGGCGAGAGAGGCCACCGGCCTCCCGATCTGCACGGAGATCATGGACGCGAGCCAGCTTCCGCTGTTCGAGGACATTGATATCCTTCAGGTCGGCGCACGGAACATGCAGAATTTCTCTCTGCTGAAGGCGCTCGGGAGAACGAGAAAGCCGGTTCTCCTAAAGAGAGGGATGGCCGCCAGCTATCAGGATCTGCTGATGAGCGCGGAGTACATTCTCGCCGGGGGCAATCCCAACGTGATCCTCTGCGAGCGGGGGATCCGGACGTTCGAGACTTATACGAGAAACACCCTCGACCTTGCCTGCATCCCGTCGCTCAAGACGCTGTCCCATCTCCCGGTGATCATCGATCCGAGCCATGCCACCGGACGGTCCGCGCTGGTTCCCTCGATGGCGCAGGCGGCTGTGGCGGCCGGCGCCGACGGGCTCATCATTGAGGTGCACAATGATCCGGCTCACGCAAGATGCGACGGGCCGCAGTCGATCACGCCGGACGCGTTTGAGCGGCTGGCGCGGCGGCTCGGAAAAATCCGGGCGGCGCTCGCGGACTGAGGACGAAAAGGAGAGGTTATGGAAGAAACGAACCGGGGAAGAGGACTTGTGATCGCCTGTCAGGGTATCCGGGGCGCCTATTCGCAGATCGCGGCCGAACGGCTGTTTCCGGAGGGGAGCTTCTTGTACTTTCGGAATTTCGACGCCGTCGCGAGGGCGGTGAGAGAGGATCTCTGCGACTTCGGGCTTCTCCCCATCGAGAACAATACCTACGGATCCGTGAAGCAGGTCTATCAGATACTGGGAAGGCAGGACATCTCCATCGTCCGCGGCTACCGTCTGAGAATCCGGCATCAGCTGCTGGCGAAGCCGGGCACCCGGCTGAAGGATCTGACCGCGGTCTGCTCCCATGAGCAGGCGCTGGGTCAGTGCGCGGCGTTTCTTCACTCGCTCGGCGAGCACGTGAAACAGGTGCCCTGTCTCAACACCGCGGTGGCGGCCCGGATGGTGGCCGGATCCGAAGAACCGGGCATCGCGGCCATCTCCTCTCCGGAGTGCGCGGACCTCTACGGTCTTGAGGTGCTGAAGCGCCGGATCGCGGACAGCGATCACAACTACACCCGTTTCCTCTGCATCGCGAAGGAACCCCGGGTGAGCGGGGACGCGGACCGGATCTCGCTGATCCTTTCCCTTCCGCACCGGCCGGGCGCACTCGCCGGCGTGCTGGACCGTTTCGCCCGGGAACACATCAACCTCTGGAAGATCGAGAGCGCGCCGATCCCAGGACGGGATTTTGAGTTCCGCTTCTATATTGATATCGAAGGCTCCGTGAGGGATCCGAAGGTGCAGGGGATTCTTGACTCGCTGAAGGCGGACTGTCCCGAGTTCCGTTTCCTCGGCAATTACCGCGAGGAAATCGACGGCGGAGAGGCGGCGGACTGAACGGATCCGGCTTCCGGATGCGGGACGTCCGGGCCGGATCCGGAGCGGCCGGAAGCGCAAAGAGCGAACAGGTGAGCCGCTTACCCGCTCAGAAGATCCTGAAGCGCTTCGGGATCGAGAATATCCACTTTTTTGTCCGTGCACCGGATCAGACCCGTCTCTTCCATTTTCTTCAGCTCCCGGTGGAGGGAGGGGCGTGAGACATTCATCAGCAGGGCCCACTGCGTGACGGATCCCGGAACCGGAACCGTCCGGCTTCCGCGCTTCCGGCATTCGATGAGGAGCCAGAAGGCGGCTTTCTGTGAGATGCCGTGGTAGGAGTACAGCTCGATCCGCTGCTGCAGGTAATAGGCTGCGGAAGAAATGCCGGTCGTGAAGTTCTCCAGTATCCTGAGATCCTTCTGCAGCAGACGGAGCAGATCCTCTCTCCGGAACATCAGAATCGTCGAGGACTCGAGCGCGACGACGTCACAGGGATAGACCCTTGATTCGGAAAATGCGGCTGCCGGCCCGAGCATCCCGCCTGGTCCCCGGGTCGATACGTTGATCTGGCTCCCGTTCGGGAAGGCTTTCTGCGCCTGCACGCGCCCGCTGAGCACGATGCCGATGCGCTCAGCCGGATCCATCAGATGAAAGATCGTCTCTTCCTTCTCATAATACTGCAGCACATGCGGCGTCTCCCCGAGAAGCGTCCGTACTTCGGAGGCGGAAAGCCCTCTGAAGAGCGAGCTGTCTGACAGCGCCTGATCGGGCAGGGCGATCTTTCTGTCTGCTCCTTTTTCCTTCATGTCAGTGTCCTTTTCTTTTTAAAGCTTCAATCACAAATCTTATGGGATAAGGGGTTGCGAATATAACCCTTCCTGCTGGCGTCAAACAGCCTGAGGAAGAAATAATCGTCATCCGGAAGTCCGTAGGCCTGTCGCCGTAAGACTTTGATCTTGTTGTTGATGCCCTCCATCTTGCCAGAGGAGATTTTATAAGTTGCATGGGCTATGATGCCCTCAAAGTGGTTTCCAAGGAGTCTTCCGAACCACTGAAGATGACTGTTTCCGGATGCACTGCAGGTATCCATGATCCAGGTGATGTCATCCGCCATACGGGCTTCATCAGTGCGGGTGTAGGAAAGAGACAGACGCTCCTTAATCAGATCAAGCGTGAACAGAAGCTTGTTCTGACTGAGAAGTTCGTCATATCTTGCTTCATAACCCTCTTTCCGGACGTACTCTTCCTTGGGAAAGATGGAACCGGACCGGCTGATCGGCTCACCTGTCCTGGCTTGCGCATCTTTCGCCTGAAGCGTTGATCGACTTGACATCAGGATGTAACGGGTCTTTTTTAAAGCCCTTGCCTCCTCCATAAGGCCTTCCTCATACAGGCGGCGCTGCTCGTCCTTGCGGACTTCACTGACCACCTTGTCGTTGAAGTTCTTTACGATGTGGAAGTAATCGAACACCGGCTGTATCCAGGGGCATTTTTCCTCAAAAGCCTCCTGGAAATCGGAGTTCATGTCGCAGGCGACGGCCTCGACAGAGTCCATCCATTCCAGGCCGACATGGTCGATGAAGTCATAGACCACCTGCTTTTTCTTCCCATGGGAGATCCAGAGGATATGGCCGGTATCAAGATCTATGATGTGGGTGGCATAGCGGTGGCCGTTGTGGAGCTTGAACTCATCAATGGCAAGCATTTTTGCCGGCTGCTCCGGTCTGATCAGTTTCGTGCCGTCGATGGTATAGAGCTCCTTCAGGCGCTTAAGGTCTAAGGCTTTGACCGTGTTCTTTCCGAGCCCGGTGATCTCAGCTACCTGCTTGAGCGTGTAAGTGCCAAGTGCCAACAGATCCCTGGTATACTGGTACAGTTCCACAGATATCTGATGGCCGTCTGCTTTGAACGGAACAGACTGCATATGGGAATGTCCGCATTTGCAGATGAGCTGCACGCGGTCAAAATGGATCGCACTGAGGCTTCCGCCAAAGCAAAGATGCCGGAGCGTAAGATCCCGGTGACCGTTGATGTGCATACGGCTTCCACACTTTGGACATCTGCGGTCAGCATCCGCCAGATCGAGCTTGCCGTTAAAGCACAACACTTCGCGGCCGGAAGCTGCCCGGTGTACGCTTGTGTCAGAATTATTAAAGCCTTCCAGCCGGGAGGGGATGCTTAAAAAAGTATATCTGTTTTCAGAGAATGCCAGTTGTCCATCGGACTCAGTATGTGTATAATTCATGTACGGGCCACCGCCTTGTTGAGTTTGTACACTTCTGCCAGGAAATACAGTCTCAACTATAGACGATGGTCCTTTTTCTATGCAACTGTTTTTGGCCCGGTTTAAGGGCCGGGGCGTCCTTACGCCCCTTGATTACCCTGCCGCTCCTGGATGGAGCAGTGTCAGGGGAAGAAGGCCTTTTATGCTCACGCCCTTTGGGCGGGAGGGATAAATGGCCGGATGACCTTGACACTGGTACAGCCAGGTGCTACCTGAAATTACCTGGGATACCACCTATCCCATAAGAAAAGTGATTGACCCTTTTTAAACCGTATCGATCTGAAAAACAGCATGCGGAAGAGTAAGCCGGCCGATGGTGATGGGCGGCTGCATGCTCCTCTTTCTCCATTATACATAAAATTTTCTTCCTGAGTGTATCCGGAGATACAGAATTGAGCCGGCTTTTTGTATATGATGCAGTCAGAACGGAAGAGGAAAGTCAGAAGGACGGAACGAATCCGTTCGGAAAGGCGGCACAGGATGAAAGAAAAGACAGGAGAAGTCTTCTCGATCGCGAAGGACAACGCACCGGTCAGAGGGTGCACCGTCTCGAGAGAAGTTTCCGGCGGAACCAATCCGGCAACGTACTATTCGCTTGCGGAAAACACGGATATCAGCGCGGAGATCCATCCATATCACAAGCTGATTCTGGTGAGCGAAGGGAAACTTTCGGTATACGGGCATGGAGAAGGCCGGCGGGAGGCCGGCGCGGGCGAGGGAATTCTGACACCGGCCGGCGTCCCGGTGGGTGTCAGAGCGCAGAAGGATACAGTTTATACGGAGATTCAGGTTCGGAAGGAGGACTATATGAACGAAGCGGTACAGGCAGGGGAAGTTTTCAAACTGGCCGATCTGGTCCCTTATCAGGAGGGGAAGATCGTGAATATGGATCTGGTGCACAGCGACGGGATGAAGTTCGTGGTGATGGCCTTCGACAAGGGCACCGGACTATCGGAGCACGCGGCGCCGGGCGAGGCGCTCATCTTCGCGCTTGACGGAGAGGGCGTCATCGGGTATGAAGGAAAGGAGCATGTGATCCGCGCGGGGGAAAACTTCCATTTCGCGAAGGGCGGCCTCCATTTTGTCAAAGCGACGGAGCGGTTCAAGATGGCCCTGTTTCTGACGCTGGAATGAACGCGGCGTGCAGGTTGAGACTGACAGAAAGGAGAACGGGATGAGGAAAGATCTTCAGATTGTGAAGGTATACGGAAGAGAGATCATCGACTCGAGGGGCAATCCGACGGTTGAGGCGGAGGTGACGCTGGCGGACGGAACCGTCGGACGGGGCGCTTCGCCCTCCGGCGCTTCGACCGGGGAATTCGAGGCGCTGGAGCTGAGGGACGGCGATCCGACACGGTTCGGGGGAAAAGGTGTCTCGAAGGCTGTCGGGAACATCAACCGCATCATCGCGCCGGCTCTTGCCGGAGCGGATGTGTCCGATCTCTACGGGACGGACCGGACGATGATGGAACTGGACGGGACGAAGGATAAATCCAATCTCGGGGCCAACGCGATTCTCGCGGTATCCATTGCTACGGCCAGAGCGGCGGCGACGTCTCTGCACCTTCCGCTGTACCGCTATCTCGGCGGCGCGGGCGCGATCGTTCTCCCGGTTCCGATGATGAATATTCTGAACGGCGGGGCGCACGCGTCCAATTCCGTCGACACCCAGGAGTTTATGATCATGCCGGTCGGGGCGCCGGATTTCAGAGAAGGACTCCGCTGGTCGACCGAGGTCTTTCACGCGCTCGCGAAGCTGCTGAAGGAGGAAGGCAGGACGACTTCCGTCGGTGACGAGGGCGGCTTCGCGCCGGATCTCGGGAGTGACGAGGAAGCGATCGCGCATATCCTGGAGGCGGTCCGCCGGGCCGGATACGAACCGGGGCGGGATTTCGTCCTGGCGATGGATGCGGCGGCCTCGGAGTGGAAGAGCGAGAAGGGCAAGGGATTCTACCGGCAGCCGAAATCCGGCCGGGAGTTCACCTCGGACGAGCTGATCGCGCACTGGAAGAAGCTGACAGACACCTATCCGGTCTGGTCCATCGAGGACGGGCTTGATGAGGAAGACTGGGAGGGCTGGCAGCGGATGACCCGGGAGCTGGGCGGCAGAGTTCAGCTTGTCGGCGACGATCTCTTCGTGACGAACACGGAGCGTCTGAAGAAAGGCATCGCGCTCGGCGCGGGCAACGCCATTCTCATCAAGCTGAATCAGATCGGTTCGGTCAGCGAGACGATCGATGCGGTCCGGATGGCGCAGAACGCGGGAATGCGCGCGATCGTGTCGCACCGTTCGGGTGAAACCGAGGATACGACCGTCGCGGATCTCGCGGTGGCGCTCGGCGCGGGCGAGATCAAGACCGGCGCGCCGTCCCGCTCCGAGCGGGTGGCCAAGTACAACCAGCTGCTCCGGATCGGGGAGGAAATCGGAAGAGCCGCGGTTTATCCCGGAAAGCAGGCGTTCCGCTTCAGCCGGTAACAGCGGTCCTGTGCGGAGCGGAAAAACAGAAGAATACGCGGCGGGGCGGACGGCGGGAAGCCGTCCGCCCCGGACGCCGTCATCAAAAGGAGGAAATGCAATGAAATACGTGGTCAGTGAGGAATGCATCGGATGCGGACTCTGCGAGGCGACATGCCCGGCGGTCTTCTCGATTGCGGACGACGGGAAGGCGAAGGCGATTGAGGAGGATGTTCCGGCCGGATCGGAGGCCGACGCCGAGGAGGCCATGAACGGATGCCCGGTCGGCGCGATTTCGCGGGCGGACTGACGGCTGAGACGGAAAGACTGAAACGCGGCGGGGATGCCGCCGGGCTGAGAAGACCCGGCGGCATCCCCGCCGCTTCGCGGAAGGAAAGAAAATAAAAAAGGCTCTTCCGGTCAGGGAAGAGCCCTGTCTGCATCCGGGCCGCGGAATGACACGGCATGCATTTTCGATCAGAAGATCAGATGTTGAGACCCGCGGTGATTTCCTTCAGAGACTCGCCGCTCTTCACGAACTCGGCGATCTCTTCCTCGGACATATTCGGGGTGTTCACGGATTCGATGCCTTTCGCGCCCAGCACGCAGGGCAGGGAGAGGCAGACGTTCTCGAAACCGAACTCACCGTGCAGCATGGTGGACAGCGGGAGAACCGCCTTGGCATCGTGGATGATGACATTGCAGACATACGCCGTGACGACGGAGACTGCGTAGAAGGTGGCGCCCTTCAGCTTGATGACCTGGCCGCCCGCTCCGTGGACATGATCCAGAAGGATCTCATGGCTCGGAATCTCGAGGCCGCGGCTGCTGAAGTAGCTGTCGAACTTCTCGCTGTAGATCGTGCCGTTGGACCAGGGGATCATCGCGGTCGCGCCGTGTTCGCCGTAGACGTTCAGATGGACGTTTTTCGGACTGACCTTCGCGTACATCGAGACTTCATTGCGGAGACGGGCGGTGTCAAGAAGACATCCGGTACCGATGACCTGATTTTCAGGAAGGCCGGAGATTTTCAGAATCGTGTAGGTGATGATGTCGACCGGGTTGGAGACGACGACGTACTTCGCATCCGGCGCGTATTTGACGACCTGAGGGATCACCGACTCGATGATGGAGACGTTGCCGCGTGCCAGATCAAGACGGGTCTGGCCGGGTTTCCGGGCCGCGCCCAGCGTGAAGATCACGATGTCGGAATCGGCTGTATCGGCGTAATCCCCGTCGATGACGTCCACCGGCATATCCATCACGGACGCGCCCTGACGGATATCAAGCGCCTCGCCCTTTGCCTTGTCCTTCGCGATATCCACCAGAACGATCTGCGAAGCAAGTCCCTGAACTGCGATTGTGTGCGCGACGGCGGAACCGACTCTGCCGGCACCGAGGATACTGATTTTAACGCCTCTGTTCATGATAATCCTCCTAGTGATTGGTTAACGCCTGAGCCAATAGTAGCTGATTTTAATCGATATTTCAATATCTTTATTTCGGTCCTGCAAATTCAATTGTACACGTTTCCGTGCATGCTTTCAAGCGGGAGCGGCGGTCCGGTTTGCCAAGTGTGTTGAAATAGTGTACAATGAACCGACAGCATAAAATACGATTAAGAAAGTTACGATATGATGACACCGGTGATCGCTTTTTTTATCACGCTGCAGATCATTGCGACTCTGCTGCTCGCCTGGTCCGGCTTTGTGGCGTTCTTCGGACTGATGAAAAAGAAAGAGCCTCACGGACCCGGCGAACCGAAGCAGCGTTTCGCCGTGGTGATCTGTGCGCGCAATGAGGAAAAGGTCCTCTGTCATCTGCTCAATTCGCTCCGGGATCAGGATTATCCGATGGACAAGTGGCATGTCTATCTTCTCGCCGATCACTGCACGGACCGGACGGCGGAGGTTGCCCGCCAGTATCCCTTTGTCACGGTGTACGAACGGTTCGACGGGCCGCAGTCGGGCAAGGGCGCAGTTCTCGCATGGGGGATCGCGAAGATTCTCAGGGAGAAGGGGGATACCTTCGATGCCTTCCTTGTCTTTGATGCGGACAACATCGCAAAGTCCGACTTCATGAGCCGGATCAACGAGCATTTGAACAAGGGGAATGACGTCGTGCAGGGCAACCGACTTGCGGGAGAGCCATTCCGCACGTTCATCACCCAGTGGTACGCGCTCTACTGGCCGCTGTATTCCTTCATCTATTCCTATCCGAGGGAGAAACTGCGCCTTTCCTGCTTCCTGACGGGCACCGGCTTCGCCGTGAAGAAGTCTCTGCTGGAGGCGCACGGCTGGTCCACTCATACGATCACGGAGGACGTGGAGTACGCGTTCCAGCAGTGCCTCCGGGGCTCGAGAGCGGCGTTCTGCGTGGACGCAGTATGCTATGATGAACAGCCGTCCTCCTTTATGGTGATGATGAGGCAGCTTGCCCGCTGGTGCACGGGAAGCTACCAGATCTTCGCCAGCTACTTCGGCAAATGGTGCAAAGCCTTTTTCCGCAGGCCGTCGGTCCGTCTCGTCGACAATCTGGCGCTGCTTCTGACCGGACCCTGCTCGATCGTCATCATGATTTGTACGGTCGTCGTCTACGTTCTGTTCCTTTCGACTTTCCATTATGCCTGGCTGTTTCAGATTATCATGCTGGCTCTCTCCTATATCGCCTCGATTTTTGCCGCCGCGCTGACGGCGAGATATGTGGGGATCCGCATCCGGAAGGTAATGCCGGGGATTTTCACTTTCCCGGTTTTTCTTCAGCTTTATACGCTCTGCTCACTCTATTCCCTGATCTTTCCCCAGAAGCGCTGGAAGCCGATTGCGCATGAGGGAATTTCGGAGGAGGATGAAGATGAATGAGAACAGATGCGGGACATGCAGCCGCAGGCCGGAAAGGCTGCGGCCGGACCGGAAGCGCAGCGCGGCATGACACGCTTGCGGCCGGATGAACGGACAATGGGCATACCACGGAGAATCCGGGCCGTGTGCATGCTGTTATGACATGTCGGAACGGCGCGGACAGCCCGCGGGTTCCATAAGTAACGGAAAGGACGATAAGACATGATCAAGACGTTGCTTCTCTACGACGGCCGGATGAGCTCCGCGGAGCGCATCGCGGACAGGCTCTGCTACCTGATCGGCAACGCACGCGTCGCAGAGATCACGGAGGCGCCGGAGGATCTGACGCCTTACGAAGGCTTCTGCTTCGTCTTCAATTTTTACGGAACGGTGACGGCCGGACGGACAAGATCCTATCTGACAGCTCACGCTCACGCGATTGACGGCAGGCGGATCATTATGGTCGGCATCGGTTTCTCCGATCTCGGCTACACGAAGTATGTCACGGATTCCGAGAAGGCGGCTGGCATCAGCGGCATTTCCGGTATTTTCATCCAGTCCGAGAACGAGACGCTCCGGGCCGGCTACGAGATCGGACGGATCCTTCACGAGCCGGTCAACGAGATGGAGGAGCACAAGCTGATGGACCGGATCGAGTCGTTCATCCGAAGTCATCAGATGCTGGCGCTGGCCACCGCAGGCCAGGGCTATGTGCGCTGTACGCCGCTGGAGTATATGTATCTCGACCGGGTGTTCTACGTCATCACGGAGGGCGGAAACAAGTTCCGTGGCATTCTGGAGAACGGAGACGTCTCCGCGGCGATCTTTGATCCGATCGGACGGACGGGCCGCCCGGTCGTGTCGCTGCAGATTCTGGCGAAGGCGGCGCCGGTGCCGGTAGGAAGCGATGAGTACCGGATCGCGATGGCCGCACGGGGACTGACGGAGCAGAAGCTGGATCAGATGCCGGTGACGCTGTTCCTTCTTAAAATTGTGCCGCTTCGCTACGAGTTCCTCAACACCGCGTTCACGGATGAGGGATATGACGCGAAGCAGCTGATCGACACGGAATTCCGCCGCAAGACGTGGGAGGCCGGTGCGGCGTACGCGACGAAGGAGGAGGCAAGACGCGCGGCGAAGGCTTCCGCCGGTCTGAAGGCCGAGGCGGCTGCGGCGAAGGCGAACCGGGAGGCGGAGAAGCTCCGGATTCCGGACGTGACGGAGGAGCCGGCGGTGAGCGAGGCGGACGCCGATGCGGCCAAGGTCGTGAAGGAGATCTTCACGGAGGTGGAGACGGCGCCGGAAGAAACCGGGGAGACGGCGGACGTGACGGAAGACGCGGCGGAACCGGCTGCGGATCTGTCGGCGGAAACATCCGTGCAGCCGTCGGACGAGGATGACAGAGATACCGGTGCGCCGGCGGAGGTATCGGCGCAGCCGTCGGACGAGGATGACAGAGACGGGAACCGGGCCGGTGAGGATCTGTCCGCGCCGGTGACGGACGGGACGGAACAGCCCGATGAACCGCTGCCCGAAGTGACGGGGCCGGAGGAAGCGGCCGGTCCGGATCCGGAGGCGGAGGAGGTCACGGGAACCGTCGAGCCGACGGAAGCGGAGGAGCCTTCCGTCGAGGCGATCTTTGCCTCTGAGATCGAAGAGGACGCCGGAAACGAACCGGATGAGGCGGGGGCGGACGAGGCATTCGCCTTCGAGGCGGACGTCTACGGGCCGGAAACGGAAGATGCCGGCGTTGAAGAGGAAGAGGAGCCGGAGAACGGCGAAATCATCGACGGCGAGGCGGACGCGGAGCCGGAGGACGGCGAAATCGCCGGCGGCGAGGCGGAAGAGGAGCCGGAGGACGGCGAAATCGCCGGCGGCGAGGCGGCGGAGGAGCCGGAAGACGGCGAAATCATCGACGGCGAGGCGAAAGAAGAGCCGGAGGACGGCGAAAGCGCCGGCGGTGAGGCGGACGCGGAGCCGGAGGACGCAGAACGTGAGCCGGCTGACGGCGGAACGGCGCCGATCCGTCCGCCGTTCCGGCCTGAGGACAATGACTCCGATTTCCTCCGGAGTCCGCTGATCGATACCCAGCATCTTCCCCAGATCGATATGAGCGTGCTTGAGCCGGACGGAGCATCCGCTCATCCGGCGTCGGGCGAGAGGGACGAAGAGAACGGAAAGCCGGACGAACCGGATATGCCGTTCGCGGCGGACCTTGAGAAGGACGGGCGGGAGGAAGCCGCGGCTCCTTCTGAAACCGAAGAGTCGGAAAAGAAAGAGGAGAAACACTTCGGGCTCGCGGAGCTCGAGGCGATGGAGGACGAGGAAGAGGCCGAGAACGAGCTCGACGAGGAGGCGTACGAGCGGCAGCTGGCCGAGCTGCGCCGAAAGGCCGGCCGGCCGGAGGGCGGCCGTAGGCCGGCGCGGAGAAGCCGGACCGGCGCGGCGCATCGTGAGACTTCTTCCGCGACGGAACGGGTGGAAAAACCGGACGCGAAGAGCAGCCGGAAGAGCCGGCCGGGCCGCGCATCCCGGAGGAAGCCGGCAGGCTTTTTCACCCGTCTGAAGGAACTGCTGCTCATCGAACCGGAGGACGGCGAATCCGGAGACGAGGATGAAGAGTAAACGCAGAAACGGGAGACGGGCTGCCTTCGCCGCCGGCGCGGGATGCTGGGCGGCCGGTCTGGCGACGGCGCTTTCAGCCCGGCTGATTCCGGGCTTTGCGGATCAGTATCTGGAGAGAATGAATGCCTTCTGGGTGAACACACTCGGAAGGCTTTCTTCGTCTGTCCCCTGGTCTGTCTGTGAGCTGCTGCTGTACATTACCTCGGCGCTGGCCGCGGTCTGGCTGATCCGTCTGCTTTCCGGGCTGGTCCGGCGAAGAGAAGGGGTGCGCCGCTGTCTTCAAAGCGGACTCCTCTTTGTCATCCTGGCCGGCGGAATCGGCTTCTTTCTCTACGAGTGCGGCGAGGACGTGTATTTCTGCACGACGCCGTTCGCGGAGAAGTACGGATTCGGGGAAGGAAGCTATACGACGGAGGAGCTGACGGCTGTCTGCGGGACGCTTGTCCGGCGCTGCAACCGGTACGCGGGGCTTGTCAGTCGGGAGGGGGAGAAGACAGAGGCGGCCTCCGCTGCTGACCCGGATCAGACGGGAACAAGCCGTTCCGCTGCGGACCCCGTTCAGACGGAGAAAAACCGTGCCGCGGCGAAACCGGCTTTGCCGGGGGAGCCGGATCCCGACGCAGGGCAGATGCTCGTCTCGCCGGATGCGGAGGAACGCGCCCGCCGGGCGGTTTCCGCGCTGGGCGCCGCTTATCCCGAGCTGCGGGGCTATATTGTCCGCCCGAAGGGCGTGCTCTGCTCCCGCCTCCTTTCGCTCGCCCGCTTCTCCGGCATCTGGACGGCCGTGACCGGTGAGGCCCATTACAACCGGGACATGCCGCAGTACAACCGCCCGTTCTCGATCTGCCATGAGCTCGCGCACTCGAAGGGTATTCTCCGTGAAAACGAGGCGAATCTGATCGCCTATCTCGCCTGCTCCCGGTCGGAGGACCCGGATTTCCGCTACAGCGCGGCGCTGAGCGGATGGATTTACTGCGGAAACGAGCTGTACCGGCGGGACCGGGCCGCCTGGAAGCGGCTCTCGGAGACTCTCGCACCTTCCGTCCGGCTCGACCTCGAGGCGAACACGGCGTTCTGGCGCGCCTATGACGGTGCTGCCGGGCGGACGGCGGAGCGGCTGAATCATGCTTATCTGAAAAGCAAGGGGATCCGGTCGGGCGCGGAGAGCTACGATCAGGTCGTGGATCTCATCATTTCCTGTGAGAAAGAGAACCGGATGAGTCTGGCGGACTGATTTATGCCTCATCATATTGATAAATGTAAATATGAGAAGAAAAACGAGGACATCAGCTTTTTTCAGAGATATCTGACCGTGTGGGTGCTTCTGTGTATGGCCGTCGGCGTGCTGACCGGGCATTTTCTTCCGGCCGTGCCTCACACGCTCGGCCGGATGCAGGTGGCGGGGATTTCGATCCCGATCGCGGTTCTGATCTGGATCATGATTTATCCGATGATGATCAGGGTCGATTTCCAGAGCATCCGGGAAGTGGGGAAGAACCCGAAGGGGCTGTTCGTGACCTGGATCGCGAACTGGCTGATCAAGCCCTTTACCATGTACGGCCTGGCCTGGCTGTTTCTGACTGTGATATTCAGACCCTTCATTTCGCCGGAGCTGGCCACCCGGTATCTCGCCGGCGCCGTGCTTCTCGGCGCGGCGCCCTGTACGGCCATGGTCTTCGTCTGGAGCACGCTGACACATGGGAACCCTGCCTACACGGTAGTTCAGGTCGCGACGAACGATCTGATCATTCTGGTCGCATTCGTTCCGATCGTGAAATTCCTGCTTGGCGTATCCGATGTGACCGTGCCTTACAGCACGCTGTTCGTCAGCATCTTCCTTTTTGTCGTGATCCCGCTCGCGGCCGGCGCTCTTACGAGAGCCGTCGTCACAAGAGCAAAAGGACAGCGGTATCTGGAGGAGGTGTTTGTCCACCGGTTCGACCATGCGACGACGGCCGGACTGCTTCTGACGCTGGTTATCATCTTTGCGTCACAGTCGGAGGTGATTCTCTCCAATCCGCTCCATATCGTTCTGATCGCGGTGCCTTTGATCATCCAGACGTTTCTGATTTTCTTCATTGCCTTTGGAGCGGCAAAGCTCGTCGGACTGCCTTTTGACATCGCAGCGCCCGCGGGTCTGATCGGAGCGTCGAATTTCTTTGAACTGGCGGTTGCGATCGCGCTCTTCGGCACGACGAGTCCGGCGGCGCTCGCGACGACGGTCGGCGTGCTGACGGAAGTGCCGGTGATGCTGACGCTTGTCAGAATCGCGAACCGGACGCAGAAACGTTTTCAGCAGACATCATCATATACAGGAGGCAGAACATGAATATCAAGGTTCTCGGAGGCGGATGCAGTAAATGCGAGGCGCTGCTGGCGAATACGAAAAAAGCGGCGGCGGAGAGGGGCGTTGACGCGGAGATCGAGTACATCACAGACTTCTCTGTCATCGCGGGATACGGCATCATGAGCACACCGGCGCTCATGATCGACGGAAAGGTCGTCTCTTCGGGCCGGGTCCTGAATGAGAAGCAGATCGGGAAGCTCCTCGGCCACTGACCGGAAGAACCGGCCGGAAAGCCGGACGGGGAAGATCGGAAGGCGATCCGCCGGATTGGGCGTGAAATAAGAGAAACGGAAGGACAGTCTGGCATAAGAGGACCCCGGCTTCGCGGTGAAGCCGGGGTCCGGTTTTCGGGACAGGGCGCGGCACCGTTGCTTTTACAGCAGCGTCACGCCGTGAGCGCGGCATTCCTCCCGCATCGCCTCCGGCCAGATCGAGGCCTGCACTTCGCCGATGTGCACGCGGCCGAGCAGCAGCATGCAGAGCCTTGACTGGCCGATACCGCCGCCGATGGTGAGCGGAAGCCGGCCGGCGGCCAGCGCCTTGTGGTAGGGCAGCTCCTTGCGGTACTCGCAGTTGGCGGCCTTCAGCTGCTTCGCGAGCGAGTCAGGATCGACGCGGATTCCCATGCTCGAGATCTCCAGCGCGCAGTGCAGCGGCTCGAACCAGAACAGGATATCGCCGTTCAGGTTCCAGTCGTCGTAGTCCGGCGCGCGGCCGTCATGCGGCTTGCCGTCGGCCAGAGGCCAGCCGATATGGCTGACGAACACCGCACCGGTTTCCCGGGCGATGCGGTCCTCCCGCTCCTTCCGGGTCCGATCCGGCCAGCGCTTCTCCAGCTCCTCCGAGGAGACGAACGCGATTTCATCCGGCAGATGGTAGACCGCGTTCGGGTAGCGGTACCAGACCTCATGCTCGGCATGCTTTATGATCCGGAAGATGCTCTTCACGACGGACCGGAGGAAAGCCTCCGTCCGGTCCTCCTTCGTGATCACCATCTCCCAGTCCCACTGATCCACGTAGCAGGAATGGAGATTGTCCAGATCCTCGTCTCTCCGGATCGCGTTCATGTTGGTGTAGAGACCCTCGCCCGGCTGAAAGCCGTACTGACCCAGCGCGTAGCGCTTCCACTTCGCGAGGGACTGCACCACCTCGAAGGTTTCGCCGGGGATGGATTTCATGTCAAATGCAACCGGCCGCTCCACGCCGTTCAGGTTGTCGTTGAAGCCGGATGACTGGGAGACGAACAGAGGGGCGGAGATGCGCTCCAGGTGCATTTCCTTGCCGAATTCCTTCTGGAACAGGTCCCGGATGAACTTGATGGCGTCCTGTGTTTCCCGGACAGTCATATGGGGATCATAGTGATCGGGCAGATTCAGACTCATATCACTCCTTCTTTCTTCTTGACGGACGGCCGGCAGAGCCGGCGGCCGTCCGCACGGGTCGGATTCCTCCTCATCATACTACGAGGACGCAGAAAAAGGCAATGATCATGAAAAAAGTGATTGCCTTGCGGGAAATGCTGTGGTACAATGCTTTCTGTTGACAGCGCGGCTGTCATGGATACGGAACGTTAGCTCAGCTGGGAGAGCATTCGCTTGACGTGTGAAAGGTCACAGGTTCGAGCCCTGTACGTTCCACTTCGAAGCCCCGAGGATGATGCCTCGGGGCTTTTCTTGACGATGCCGGCTTTTCTGCTATATCATGGAAGCACATGCATGCCGCGTCCGGAACCGTACGGGCCGAACGCGGCGGTGAGACGCTCCGGCGGTCTGCCTCGTGCCATTAGGCCGCGGCGGGCAGGCTGCGGAGGCGCCCGGAACATCAGATAGCCATTGCGGCCGTGAGGATGAAGGCATGCAGATCCTTGTATATGTCGTTTTTGCTCTTGCGGTTTGCTGGATTCTCGCCGTCTGGCCCGGAGAAGGCCGGAAGGAGCGGATGGAGGTGTTCGGACGGCGGCTGATCGCCCACCGCGGCCTGCACGACAACGGCGGGCCGGCACCGGAGAACACGATTCCCGCCTTCGCGGCGGCGGTCGCGGCGGGATATGGCGTGGAGCTGGATGTACGGGAGGCGGATGACGAGACGCTGGTGGTGTCCCACGACGACACGCTGAAGCGCACGGCCGGGCAGGACCGCGACATCAGCGGGATGACCTGGAGGGAGCTTCGGGACATCCGGCTGTTTCATTCGGAGGAACGGATTCCGCTGTTCGAGGAGGCGCTCGGGACGGTCGCCGGCCGGGTGCCGCTGATCGTCGAGGTCAAGTGCGAGAATCTGAGCCGGGTCGAGCCGCTCTGCTCCCATGTGGCGGAAGCGCTGGACGTGTATCAGGGTCCGATGTGCATCGAGTCATTCAATCCGATGGTACTGCGCTGGTTCCGAAAGAACCGCCCGGAGACGCTCCGCGGGCAGCTGTCTGAAAAATATACGGGGCTTTCGTTTCCGTGGATCATCTGCGGGTTCCTCGCCAGCTGCTGCGCGGGTAATTTCTTCACGAAGCCGGATTTCATCGCGTGGAACTGGAAGCAGACCGGGCTGATGCGTTTCCGGATTCTTCGGGATTTGTTCCATGCGACGACCGCGGCATGGACGGTGCGTTCACCGGAGGTGATCAGGAAGCTTTCGCAGGATTATGACATTTTCATCTGCGAGGGCTTTCTCCCGGAAACGGCGCAGACAGGATCACCGTCGGACAACAGCGGTCCGGAGTGCCGGAACACCGGCGAGGGAGGGAGACGTACACCGCGTGCGGCGGATCCGGGAGAGACGGTCGGCGGAAGGAAGGGTATTCCGGACTGGAACGGGGAAGCGCGGGATCGGTGTCTCACGGATGCAGATTCCGGAAAGAACGGCAAGGCGGCCCGGAGCAGGAGAAGAAGGGAAAAAGCGATGCGGGATGTCATACGAAAGCATCTGCTGGTCAGCGGCCAGGTGACCGCAGTTGGTTTCCGGTACCGGGCCACATGGATCGCCCAGTCACTGGGCGTGACCGGATGGGTGAGAAACGTCTGCGACGATCGGGTCGAGATGGAGATCCAGGGGCCGCGGTCCGTGCTCGACGAGATGATGACCCGTCTCGGAGAGCAGCGCTTCATCGAGATTACGGATGTTGAGGAGCAGATCATTCCGGCGGAAGAGCATGAGTATGAATTCAAGGTGCGGTACTGAGCGGCGGGCAGCGGATCGAACCGCGCTTTCGGAGCGGACGGACGATCGGGGAAGACAGCGGCGGATGAAACTGGTGAAGGCGTTTTTCGGATGGACGAGAGAGAATGATCTGGACCATGTGTGGCCGCTGATCTTCTATCTGCTTGCGTATCTGGTTTGGTTCCATATTATCGAGATCGTACCAAGGGCGCACTATGTTCAGGTCATTCTGGCGGTTGACCGGTTCATTCCCTTCAACGAGTGGTTCGTGATCCCCTATCTTTCGTGGTTCCTTTTCATCACGATTGGAATTGTGTATGTCTATCTGACGGACCGGACGTGCTTCGACGAGCTGGCGACCTCTCTTATGACCGGGATGACGGTGTTTCTTCTGATCTCCACGTTTATCCCGAACCGCCAGCCGCTCCGTCTGTATGAGATGCCGAGGGATAACGTGCTGACGAGGATGGTGGCGGCTGTCTGGCGGTCGGATACGCCGACGAATGTATTCCCCAGCATTCATGTATTCAACACGACCGCGGTGCTGGTCGCACTCAGCCGGACGAGGCGGAAGCGCCCCATTGCGCTTCCGAAATTTCTCGGGATGACAGTCTGGGGACTGCTGATCATTCTGTCGACGGTCTACATCAAGCAGCATTCTCTGTTCGATGTGCTGACTGCGCTGGCGCTCAATCTGATCTGCTGGTACGCGGTTGACCGGAGAGGCCGTTTCTTCCGCTTCCGCCGGTGGGACAGGTGGGTCGAGCAACGGTACAGGGAGCGGGACAGCGAAGTCGGCGGCTGACGCGGTCAGGGGGGTATGACGGGATGGAATGAAATAAGGCCGGGGCATCGGGCGCCGGAAAAGCGGGACGGGAGATGGCTTTTCTCCCGTCCCGCTTTTCCGGCGGGCTCTGATGCCCCGGCCTTTCTGAACCGGCTTTTCTCTTTTGAAACTCCGGGCATGAAAAATGGACGGTACAGGACTCGAACCTGCAACCCCTCACACGTGAAGCGAGTGCTCTCCCATTGAACTAACCGTCCGAGAAGTATTCTAGCACCCTGCCCGATGAAAAGCAATGAAAAGTTTGACAGAATTGAAAAAATTTCGGGGACAGGCCGATGCCTGCTGAAGGCAGGCTGAAACAGGTATAAAGCAGACCGGGAGGGCGGCAAAAACCGGCGGCGTTCGGGGCGGGACGGCTGAAAACCGCAGGAAACAGGCTACAAACCCGATGATCTGTATCCGGCACCGGTACACATCGTTTCTATTGGCATACCGAAAACAGGCGTTCTTCCATATAATAAGTCTGAAACGGGAAAGGTGGTAGGACGGATGGGCCTCTGGCAACTGATTGTGATTTCCATCGGGCTGTCGCTCGACGTATTTGCATATTGTCTGTACCGGGGGGCGACTGTCTCGGAGATCAGGAAGACACGCTGCGCGGCGATGGTCGGGCTGTTCACGGGTTTTCAGATGGGCATGATGCTTCTTGGCAGCGCCATCACGATGATCCCGGCGATCCGGAGAGGGTACACCTCCGTGCAGTTTCTCTGGTCGTTTCTCGCGGCCTGCACGTTCTTCGTGCTCGGCATCACGATGATCACCAAGTCGGTGAAGAAGAGCCGAAGGCATCTGGAGGAGAAGAAACAGGACGAATTCCATGTGCGGGTCGTATTGTTCTGGGCGTTCCTCACGTCCATCGACGCGCTGATCGCGGGTGTCGGCTTCGGCTTCATGGGGCTTAAGCTGCTGCTCTCCGCGCTGATCGTCGGCGTGATCACGGCCGCCAGTGCGCTGGTCGGCGTCTTCTGCGGATTCTGGCTCGGCTACGGGCCGTTGAACCAGCTGGTCGCGGTAGGCGGATGCCTTGTGCTGATCGGCGGGGTGGATCTGCTGATCAACTATCTGTCGGCGGTCTTCTGAAGACCGCGGGGGCGTTCCGTTTTTTGGGGCGGCGGGTGCATTTCCCGATTCACCGGGGTTCACTTTGGGGTTCACTTTATAAATGGTAACAACAGCGCAGGCTGTCTGGTTTGTTCAAGAGAAAGGGAGAGAATATCGTGGCATCATTATCACATGCAGCAGAGCGTCAGGCGATGAACGTCTTACTGGAAGGTCTGATCCGGCATATCCGGAATACGGATGACAGGACCTCCGTCTATCTCAAGATCGTGGATCTCGCCGGATCCAAGTTCGGCAGGGCGGCCACGAAGGAAAAGCTGGACCAGGTCCGGGCGGCGATCAAGGATCCGGACAACCGCTGGTTCAAAATGATTGACAGGATTCTGGTGGAGACGGATCCGCATGTCGCGAAGATGACGCTTCTGAACCTCGGGTACGAGGCGTTCCTCAACGGGACGAAGGAGATCCGCGAGAACCGTGAGAAATACAACTGCAATATCCCGTGGCTGATCCTCTTTGACCCGACGCAGGCATGCAACATGCACTGCGTCGGCTGCTGGTCCGGCACCTACGGACACAAGAGCAACCTCACCTATGAGGAGATGGACAAGATCGTCACCGAGGGCAAGGCGCTGGGCGTGCATCTCTACATGATGACCGGCGGCGAGCCGATGGTCCGCAAGAAGGATGTGCTGAAGCTGATGAAGAAGCATCAGGACTGCCAGTTCGCGGCCTACACCAATTCGACGCTGATCGATCAGGCCCTCTGCGACGAGGTGAAGAAGCTGGGCAATATGATCTTCATGCTCTCCATCGAGGGAACGCCGGAGACCAACGACGCGCGCCGCGGAAACGGCCATTACCAGAAGGTAATGGAGGCGATGGATCTGCTGAAGAAGAACGGCATTCTCTTCGGCACCTCGATCTGCTACACGCGCCAGAATATCGAAGCGGTGACCAATGACGGCTTCCTGCGGATGCTGGCGGACAAGGGCGCGCACTTCGGCTTCTACTTCCACTACATGCCGGTCGGAAAGAACGCGGTGCTGGATCTGATGCCGACGGTGGAGCAGCGCCGGAACATGATCCACCGGATCCGTCAGGTCCGTTCGAACGACTGCGACATCGAGTTCTACCCGATGGATTTCCAGAACGACGGCGAGTATGTCGGCGGCTGCATCGCCGGAGGGCGGAACTATTTCCACATCAACGCCAACGGCGACGCGGAGCCCTGTGTGTTCATTCATTACTCGAATACCAACATCCGGGACAACACGATCCTCGAGATGCTGCAGAGCCCGCTGTTTATGGCCTATCACGAGGGCCAGCCGTTCAACCGCAACCATCTGCGCCCCTGCCCGATGCTGGAGAACCCGGAGCTTCTGAAGAAGATGGTGGAGGAGACCGGCGCGCACCAGACCAACGTCGAGGCGCCGGAGGAGGCCGACGAGCTCTGCGCCAAGACCGCCGCATACGCGAAGGCGTGGGCGCCTGTGGCAGCCGAGGAGTGGGCATCCGAGACGCATAAGAAGCCGACCTATGAGAATTACACAAAGGAGAAGAGAGAGCATCCGGAGCTGGCGGCCTTTGAGCATGTCAGCTGAGCGGAGCGGAAGAAAACGGGGCGGCGCAGCCGCCTGAGCTCCTGAAACGAATGAAGGTCCCGTGGGGGACGGAGTTTTACACTTCGTCCTCCACGGGACCTTTTTCGATACGGGCAGCGGATTCGCAGGTGCGGAAGAACGGGGCGTCCGGCAGCCGGCCGTTTCGGGTACTGACTCGCGCCGGAGATCATGCCGCAACGGGACCGCCTGCCGCGCCGCGGATCCGCTCAGTTCGTCGAGGCGCGCAGCCTTGACTCGCTCACCAGATCGAAGACGGAGTGGGAGAGCAGGTACTTGAACGCGTCGGCCAGCTGCTCGGCCGTCATGTCGCTGTCTGTCATCACCCAGCCCCGGATCGAGCAGATGAGGCCGCTGGTGTAGTATTCGGAAATCATCTCGCGGGTGAGATATTCGTACTTTCTGCTCATCGTCACGGAGAAGCGGTCCGCGAGGGTGAGAAACGTGCGGTAGACGTACTCATGGACGATATGGTCAAACGAGTTGGGCCCCGGTTCCATCTGATAGGCCCGACGGTAAAATTTTTTGTCCTTTCCGATACAGCGGCAGAACATCAGGATGGCGTCGGCTTCCATATTGTTGGCCAGCATCAGATCGACGCTGTCGGTGACAGTGGTCCGGAAAATCCACTCGAGTACTTCGTATTTATCCTGAAAATGCTTATAGAAGGTCGGGCGGATCAGCCCGGCCCGGTCTGTGATCATCTTGATCGTGATTTTATCGAAGGGCGTCGTGAGCATAAGCTCACGAAAACAGTCCGCCAGAAGCTCCTTCGTGAGATCCTTCTTTGTATCCATTCATACGGTCCTTCTGTGCTCCGCCCAGATCGCGGATGGGCAAATTATAGCATGCGGACGGCAGAGGGGCAAGAAGCGGCGGTGTTCCCGACGGTAAATTAAAAATATTTAGATAAATATATTGACACACAGACGGCCTGAGTAGTATAGTGCACACGCAACAGTTAAGTAAATAAATTTAACTAAATAACTGAAGAAAAAAGGTTTGCAAAGACAAAAGGAGCGCAAATGGGAACGTTTGAGAAGGTGAAGGCGATCATCATCGACACGCTGAATTTCGAGGGGGAGGACATCCGGCCGGAGTCTGATTTCTTCAAGGATCTGCAGGCGGATTCTCTGGATGTCGTGGAGCTGATGATGGCTCTCGAGGAGAATTTCGGCGTGACGATTCCGGATGAGGATCTTCTGAATCTCCACACGGTCGGCAGCGTAGTCGAGTACATCGACGCGCATCAGGCGGCCTGAAACGAAAAGCGGATCTCAGCCGGAACCGGTTCCGGCTGAGAATTTTTTGGAGGCGGGACCATGAAGATGGAACTGGACGATCTGATGAAGCTGATGAAGGCTTTCGGCGCATCGGATCTGAGTGAACTGAAATATTCCGATGGAACCGAGAACGTCCGGCTCAGACGGACAGACAGGGCGGCCGGCGAAAGAATGGAGAGAATGTCAGCCGGCTGTCCGGATACGGCGGAATCGGGAGCGGTGACGTCTCCGGCCCCGGTGACACGGACGCAGGCAGCGGCCGGTACCGGCCGGCAGGAACCGGGCCGTCCGGCCGCTCTCGAATCGGCGGGGAAGGAGGATCAGGGAAAAGCGGTGACCGTTCCGCTGGCGGGCATCTTCTACAGGGCCTCCAAGCCGGGGGCGAAGCCCTACGCGGAGGAGGGACGGCCGGTTAAGAAGGGAGACACCGTCGGTCTCATCGAGGCGATGAAGATGATGAGCGAGATCCCTTCTCCCTGTGACGGTGTAGTCCGGGAGTTCCGGATCGCAGATGGCGAATTCGCCGAGTACGGACGGGTCCTGATGGTGATTGACGAAAACGCGTGAGGCGGACGGGGGAGCGGCGATGTTCAGAAGAATTTTGATTGCGAACCGGGGAGAGATTGCGATGCGGATCCTCCGGTGCTGTCAGGAGATGGGAATTGAAACCGTGGCAGCCTATTCCGAGGAGGATGCCGATACGCTTCCGGTGCAGTTCGCCACGGAGTCGGTCTGCATCGGCCCGGCGCCGGCGGCGAAGAGCTATCTTGATCAGAACGTACTCCTCGCCGCGGCGAAGGCTTATCACTGCGAAGCAATCCATCCGGGCTACGGCTTTCTGTCGGAAAACGCGGATTTCGCCGGGCAGTGCGAGAAGAACGGCATCGTCTTCATCGGCCCGTCCTCCGGAATGATCCGCAGCATGGGCGACAAGCAGCGCGCCAGAGAGCTGATGAAGAAGCACGGCGTGCCGGTCGTGCCAGGATCCGACGGCATCCTGAAGGATTGGCGCGAGGCCGCGGAGACGGCCACCCGGGTGGGATATCCCGTCATCGTGAAGGCATCCGCCGGCGGCGGGGGCCGGGGCATGCGGATTGCCTGTGACGCGTCGGAGATACGGAATGCATTTGAAAGCGCGCAGGCGGAGGCCGCTGCCGCGTTCGGGAACGGGGATCTCTATCTGGAGAAACTGATTCCCCATCCCCACCACATCGAGGTGCAGATCCTGGCGGATGCGCATGGCCATATCATTCATCTGGGAGAACGGGACTGCTCCATGCAGAGGCGAAACCAGAAGCTGCTGGAGGAGAGTCCGGCGAGGGTGCTCAGCGCGAAGCAGCGCGAGGGCATCCTCCGGGCGGCGCTGCGCGCGGCGAAGGCGTGCCGCTATGTGAGCGCCGGCACGGTGGAGTTCGTGCTGGACCGGGAGGGACGGTACTACTTCATCGAGATGAATACCCGTATTCAGGTCGAGCATCCGGTGACGGAGATGGTCACCGGAGTGGATCTGATCCGGGAGCAGATCCGGATCGCGGCCGGTCTGGAACTCGGGTTTAAGCAGAGCGACGTGCATTTCAGCGGTCACGCCATCGAGTGCCGCATCAACGCGGAGAATCCGGCTCAGGATTTCCGTCCCTGTCCCGGAACCGTTTCCTTTCTCCATTTTCCGGCGGGCTGCGGCGTCCGGGTGGAGAGCGCGCTGTATCCGGGAAGCCGGGTCAGTCCCTACTACGATTCGATGATCGCCAAGATCATCGTGCATGCGCCGGGGCGGCTTGAGGCGATCCGGAAGATGCGCGTGGCGCTCGAGGAGATGACCGTGAAGGGGATCGATACGAACATTGAGTTTCAGTATCTGATCCTGCACAACACGGATTTTCTGGTGGGAAACGTGGATACCGGTTTCCTTGAGAAGAACACGGACGCCATCGTCCGCTGGGGAGAAGAGAGCCGGAGGGGAAGATCTTGAAGAATCAGTTTTCCGACAAACGGAAGGAGCTCCTTTCCTACCGGTCGCTCCGAATGAAAAAAGGCGGTCCGCACCGGACGGACGAACGGCTCGCCTCTTTATTCGATGAAGGGAGCTTCGAGGAATATTTCGCGGAGCTGGAGACGGCGGACCCGCTGGCGTTTCCGGGCTACCGGCAGAAGCTGCAGGAGAACCGGCTCCGCACCGGGTCAAAGGACGCGGTGACGGCGGGGAGAGGGCTTGTGAACGGGATTCCGGTCTTCGGCGCGGAGCTGGGAAAAGCGTTCCTGATGGGCAGCATGGGGACTGTCGCGGGCGAGAAGCTGGCGCTCTCCTTTGAGGAGGCGGACCGGCAGCAGCTCCCGCTGGTGATTTTTTCCGCCAGCGGCGGCGCCCGGATGCAGGAAGGCATGTTCTCGCTTCTTCAGATGGCGAAGACGGGCGCCGCGGCCAGACGGTTTTCCGAGCACGGAGGATTCTATATCTCCGTGCTTACGCACCCGACGACCGGCGGCGTCAGCGCCAGCTACGCCAGCCTCGGGGACGTGGTGCTCGCCGAGCCGGGAGCGCTGATCGGCTTCGCCGGTCCGCGGGTGATCGAGCAGACCATCGGGGAGAAGCTGCCCGCTGGCTTCCAGAGAGCGGAATTTCAGCTTGAGCACGGCTTCGTGGACCGGATTGTCCGGCAGGATGACATGAAGTATGAGATCACCCGGCTGCTGCGGCTCCACGGCTTCGGACGGACGGAGGATGTGGCACAGGCGACGGTCATACCGGGCGGCGGCCGCATCGGGAACGCGGCGCCGGAAGCGCCGGAACTCGTCCTGTCCGCCGGCAGCCACTCCGGAAACACGGTGCCGGAATCCGTCCTGTCTGCCGGCGGCCGCCCCGGAAACCCGGCGGAGGACGCATCCGGTGAAATGCTTCCGGAAGACGAAAGCGGCGGGTCAGAGGCCGGTGAGGCGCGGAAAGATGCGGGCGTACCCGGCTCATCCGCACCGGAAGCGGCGGAGCGGGTCCGGATCGCCCGGGACAGGGAGCGGCCCCACATCGAGGAGTTCATCGGCGCGCTGTTCGAGGATTTCACCGCGCTCTGCGGCGACCGGCTGGGCGGAGAGGACGCCGCGATACTGGGCGGCATCGGTTTTTTGGACGGCCTTCCGGTCACCGTCATCGGTCACCGCAAGGGCCGGGACCTCAAGGAAAACCTCGCCTGCCGCTTCGGGATGCCGGAGCCGTCAGGCTACCGCAAGGCACTCCGCCTCATGCGGCAGGCCGAAAAGTTCGGTCGGCCTGTGATCACGTTCATCGATACGCCCGGTGCCTGCCCGGACCGGGAGGCCGAGGAGAACGGGCAGAGCACGGCGATCGCCGAAAATCTGGCGGCGATGAGCATGCTCAGGACGCCGATCCTCACCATCGTCACCGGCGAAGGAAGCAGCGGCGGCGCGCTGGCGATCGGGATGGGCGACCGCATCTGGATGCTGGAGAACGCGGTGTACTCCGTGCTCTCGCCGGAAGGCTTCGCCAGCATCCTGTGGAAGGACGCTTCAAGAAGCGGAGAAGCCTGTGAGGTGATGAAGCTCACCGCGGCGGATCTCCGGAGGGCCGGTCTTGCGGACCGGGTCTTTCCGGAGCCGGCGGGCGGTCTCGGGCGGGATCCGGAGGCGATCCGCCGCCTTCTGAAGACGGCGGTCCGCGATGAGCTCGCGGAGCTGAGACGCGTGCCCGCGGATCGGCTGGTGGCGGAGCGGTACGAAAAGTACCGGCATTTCGAAGGAAACGCATGCCCGAAGGACCGGGCGGAGGGAGAGAAGGGATGAGCGGCATACGGATCATCGGCATGGGCCACGCGCTGCCGGAACGGAGGGTGGCCAACGGCGAGCTGACGGCGTATATGGACACCTCCGATGAGTGGATCCGAACCCGCACGGGGATCCGGGAACGGAGAATCTGCGGACCGGGCGAGTCCCAGAGCCGTCTGGCTGTCAGCGCCGCGAAAGAGGCGCTGGAGCGAAGCGGAGCGGATCCGGATGAGATCGGTCTTGTGATCGCGGCCACCAGCAGCCCGGACTATCTTCTTCCTTCCACCGCGTGTCTCGTGATGCAGGAGCTGGGGATTCCCTCCGGGATTCCGGCCTTCGATCTCAACGCGGCCTGCACCGGTTTCATCTACGCGCTGCAGACGGCGGATGCATTCCTTTCCTACAGGGACATGCATCCGGAGAGCCGGGCGGACGGGGAGAGGCCGCTTGCGCTGCTGATCGGAGCCGAGCAGTATTCGGACATGCTGGACTTTTCGGACCGGGAGACGTCGATCCTCTTCGGAGACGGCGCGGCGGCGGCTGTGGTGCGGCGGGAGGCGGGGATCCACTTCTTCTCTCATACGGCGGCGGAGGGAAACCGGGAAGCGCTGTCGGCGCGCTGCCTCGGCCGGAACCAGCTGACTGCAGCCGGGGAGGGCGGCCCCGTCTGGGCCCACCCGGATGAGGACGGGAAGGAAGCACTCCTCGAAGAGGCGTATCTTCATATGAACGGCCGTCAGGTCTTCCGCTTCGCCACAGGCGTTCTCGCCGGCGAGATCCGCCGGATGGAGCGCGTGAGCGGAGTCCGCGCGGAGGATACGGACGGGATCGTCTGCCATCAGGCGAACCGGCGGATCATCGACCATGTGAGGAGACAGATGCATCTCGGGGAGGAGCTCTTCCCGATGAACCTGGATGTCTGCGGGAACACATCAGCCGCCAGCATCCCGCTGCTGCTGTACGAGCTGATCCGTGGCGGAAAAATCCGGGCGGGCTCGCGTATCTTCTGCGTAGGCTTCGGCGCCGGCCTCACCTGGGGCAGCGCGTATCTGGAATTCTGAGGGTCAGCCGGACGGGAAGGCAGACACGGGCAAAGAGCGAGGCGGCGTCCGGCAGAAGGAAGAAACTGTCAGGCGGACTGCGGCCGGAGGGAATCGTGAGTCACCGCCATTTCACTGGAAAAACGGGCAGGCGGACGGCGACCGGGGAGAACCGGGAGACGCCGCCATTTCAACAAAAAAGACGGGGGAATGCAGGCCGCGGCCGAGTGCTTCCGGCGGCGCATTCCGGCCGTCCGACAGAGGGAGGAAATCGATGAAACGACTGAATGAACTGCTTGGTATCCGATACCCGCTGATTCAGGGAGGGATGGCCAATATCGCGGTGGGATCCTTCGCCGCGGCCTGCTCCAACGCGGGCGGACTGGGGCTGATCGGCACAGGCGGCATGGACGCCGCCCGGCTCGAGGAGAACATCCGGATCTGCAGGTCCATGACGGACAAACCCTTCGGCGTCAACCTGATGCTGATGAATCCGGAGACGGAGCAGATGGCGGAGATCGTGGCACGGGAAAAAATCCCCGTGGTGACCACCGGCGCCGGCAATCCCGGCCGGTACATCGGTATGTGGAAGGCGGCGGGGATCCGCGTTTTCCCGGTATCCGCGAGCTGTGCGCTGGCCGTGCGCCTCATACGGGACGGCGCGGACGGCATCATCGCCGAGGGAACGGAGAGCGGCGGCCACGTCGGGGAGATGACGACGATGACGCTGGTGCCTCAGATGATCGATCGTCTCGGCCCGGATGTGCCGGTGATCGCGGCCGGCGGCATCGCCGACGGCCGTCAGCTGGCGGCCGCCTATGCGCTGGGCGCCTGCGGAGCGCAGATCGGCACCGCGCTTCTTGTGAGCGCCGAGTGCCCGGTTCATCCCAACTACAAGGCGGCGCTTCTCAAGGCGAAGGACAACAGCACAGTGGTGACCGGACGCTCGGTCAACGCGCCGGTCCGGATCATCCGGAACCGGATGTCGCGCCAGTACATCAAAAGCGAGCGGGCCGGCGCTTCTCTGGAGGAGCTGGAGCATTACACGCTCGGATCGCTCCGCAGGGCGGTGTTCGACGGGGACGTGGAGGAAGGCTCTCTGATGGCCGGCCAGGTCTGCGGACAGCTGCATGAGATCCGTCCGGTGGAGGACATCTTCAGGTCAATGGCGGAAGAGGCCGAAGCCGTGATCCGCGGGCTGAAGGCATAAGGAGGACAAATGAAGACAGCATTTCTGTTTGCCGGACAGGGCAGCCAGCGCGTCGGGATGGGGCGTGACTTCTATGACGCGGAGCCATCCTTCCGCCGGGCGGTGGACCGGGCGGACGCAGAGGTGGATTTTGATCTGCGGACGCTGATGTTCGAGGGACCGGAGGAAGAACTGAACCGCACGGAGTACACGCAGCCGGTGATGGCCGCCTTCGCGCTGGGGATGATGGCGCTGCTTGAGGAGAGGGGCGTGCGGCCGGACTGCGCGGCCGGGCTGTCGCTGGGTGAGTACAGCGCGCTCTGCGCGGCGGGCGTCTTCACGCCGCAGGATCTGATGCGCATTACCCGCTATCGGGGATCGGTGATGGCCGATGCGGCCGGAGACGTGGAGACGAAGATGTGCGCGGTGCTCGGCCTTCCCTCCGCCGCGGTCGAGGAGGTATGCCGGAGGGCGGCGGAGGCCACGGGCGAGATGGTGGAGGTGTCCAACTACAACGCCGCCGGCCAGACCGTGATCTCGGGACTGGCCGGGGCGGTCGGCGCGGCGGAGAAGCTCGCGAAGGAGGCCGGAGCGCGGCGCTGCATGGAGCTCCGGGTCAGCTCGGCCTTCCATACGTCGCTGATGAAGCCGGCGTCCCTCGCGCTGCACCGGTATTTCCCGCGCGTGACCTTCGGAACGATGCGGTTTCCTGTGTATTTCAACGTGCTGGGCGGACCGGCGGAGAAGACCGGACCGGCGGAGATCGCGACGCTTCTTGAGAGGCAGGTGATGTCCGGCGTGCGGATGGAGCAGACGCTGCTTGAGATGAAGCGTCAGGGCGTGGAACGGTTCATTGAGATCGGTCCGGGGCGGGTGCTGGCCGGCTTTGTCCGGAGAACGCTGCCCGGCGCGGAAGCGGTATCGGTGGACACTCTGGAGGATATGCAGTATGTGTGAGAAGCGATGCGCAGGTCAGACCGCGCTGGTGACCGGCGGAAGCGGCGGCATCGGGCGGGCGATTTGTCTGGAACTGGCGAAGGAAGGCGCGGATGTCATCATCCACTACGGCCGCGGCGAGGCGGCGGCGCGGGAGACGGAGCGTCTCTGCCGCGAGGAGGGCGTGCGGACGCTCTGCCTCGGCGCCGATCTCTCGAACCCGGCGGAAGCGGATCGGATGTTCGCCGAGGCGGCCGCCCTTACCGGCCGTCTGGATATTCTGGTGAACAACGCGGGCATCACGAAGGACCAGCTCCTTCTGATGATGAAGCCGGAGGATTTTGACCGGGTTCTGAAGACGAATCTGTACGGCACGTTCTACTGCATGAAGAAGGCGGCCCGTCTGATGGTACGGCAGCGGTACGGGCGGATCATCAGCATGTCCAGCGTGGTCGGCGTGCACGGGAATCCGGGGCAGGCCAGCTACGCGGCCAGCAAGGCCGGCATCATCGGGCTGACGAAGACGCTGGCGAAGGAGCTGGCGGGGAAGAACGTCACGGTCAACGCCGTGGCGCCGGGCATGATCGAGACCGCGATGACCGAAGTGCTTTCGGAAGCCGTGCGTGAGGCGATGATGAGACAGATTCCGGCGGGCCGGGAGGGCCGTCCGGAGGAGGTGGCCCGGGCGGTGGCCTTCCTCGCGGAGCCGGGGGCGTCCTATATAACGGGTCAGGTGCTGGGCGTGGACGGCGGTATGGGCATCTGACGGGAGAGGAGTCGGAGAAATGAAAAGAAGAGTGGTGATCACCGGACTCGGTATCGTCTCGCCGATCGGAAACGACCGGGATGAGGTCTGGGACAGCGTGACCGCGGGCCGGTGCGGCATCGGACCGATTACCCGCTATGATCCGGCGGAGCAGAAGGTGAAGCTGGCGGGCGAGGTGAAGAATCTCGACCTCGAGCGGTACGTCGAGAGGCGGGAGAGCCGGCGGATGGACCGCTACGCGCAGTTCGCGATGGCGGCGGCCGTGCAGGCGATGGAGGATTCGGGCCTTGAGAAGCTGGATGAACCGCATACGCGGTGGGGCGTCCTGATGTCCAGCGGCATCGGCGGCATCTCCAGCGTCGAGGAGAACAAGGTGAGAGGCATGGAGAAGGGATACGACCGGGTCAATCCGTTCTTCATCCCGATGACGATCTCCAATATGGCGGCGGGGCAGATCGCGATCCGCTACGGGCTGCGGGGGATGTGCGCCTGTGTGGTCACAGCCTGCGCCAGCGCCGGCAACGCCATCGGCGACGCGTTCCGTCATATCCGTGACGGATACGGCGACGTGATGGTGGCGGGCGGCGCGGAGGCTGCGATCACGCCGCTCTGCATCGGAGGCTTCACCTCCATGAAGGCGCTGACGGACACGGCGGACCCGGACCGGGCGTCGATCCCCTTCGACGCAGACCGCAGCGGCTTCGTGATGGGGGAGGGCGCGGGAGCGCTGATCCTCGAGGAGTACGGCCACGCGCGGCGGCGCGGCGCCCGGATCTACGCCGAGCTGGCCGGATACGGGACGAACTGCGACGCCTACCACATCACGGCGCCGCGTCCGGACGGCAGCGGCGCCCGGGAGTGCATGCGCATGGCGCTTGAGGACGCGGGCATCACCACGGCGGATGTGGACTACATCAACGCCCACGGCACCTCCACGAAGCTCAACGACGCCGGCGAGACGGCGGCGATCCGAAGCCTTTTCGGAGAGGAGGCGGACCGGCTGAAGGTCAGCTCCACGAAGTCGATGACCGGTCACCTGCTGGGAGCCAGCGCGGCCGTGGAGGCGGTGATCACGGCGCTGGCGGTGAACCAGGGCTTTGTACCGCCGACGGTCCACTATCAGAAGCCCGACCCGGAGTGCGACCTCGATGTGGTGCCCGGACAGGGCGCGGCGATGCCGATCCGATACGCGCTGTCCAATTCACTGGGCTTCGGCGGCCACAACGTCACACTGGCTTTCGGCGCATACCATGAATAAGACGGTGAGAGGTCCGGAAGATTCGCGGGGCGGAACGGCGCCGGAGGCCCGTAAGACGCGCGGCGCAAACGGACGGGCTTATCAAAGGAGGCAGACATGCAGCTGAACGCAGATGAAATCAAACAGATTCTTCCGCACCGGTATCCGTTTCTTCTGGTGGACCGGATCACGGAGGGCGAGCCGGGGCGCTACGCTGTCGGAAGAAAGTGCGTTTCTTCCAATGAAATGCAGTTCCTCGGCCATTTCCCGCAGCGGGCTGTGATGCCGGGGGTGCTGATTCTGGAGGCGCTGGCCCAGACCGGTGCGGTGGCCCTCCTTGCGGAGGAGGAGAACCGCGGGCGGATTGTGCTCTTCGGAGGCGTGAAGCAGGCAAGGTTCCGGCGGCCCGTGACGCCGGGAGACGTGCTGGAGTTGCGCTGTGAGATCACGGCAAGAAAGGGTCCCGTCGGATTCGGGAAGGCCGTAGCCCGGGTGGACGGCAGTACGGCGGCGGAGGCGGAGCTTTCGTTCGTGATCCAGTGATCCGCCCTGACCTTTCCGTCCGTACGCCGGCTGTTTCCGCCGCCCCGGACCCTCTGTCCGGCGGACTGTATTTTCCGCTATACTTTGACCGGAGGTGATGCTACAGTGGAAGCATCATGAAATCAGCCTGCGGCTGGAGAGGCAGGCGGAAGGGGTGTATCGGCCAATGACCACAGAGGAAGCATTCAAGAACGTGTATTCCAATTTCAAGCTGCATTTCTACCGTGAAATTTTCCGCAATTTCGACAACCGGGAGGCGACGCTGACGACCGTCGAGACGTTCTGCATGGAGGTGATCTACGCCATGAAGAACCCGACGGTCAACGAGTTTGCCAGCTTCATCCAGATTTCCTCCCCGAACGCCGCCTATAAGGTCAACAGCCTTGTCCGGAAAGGCTATCTGAAGAAAATTCAGTCCACGAGAGACAAGCGGGAATATTTCCTTCAGGTGACGCAGAAGTACCTCGACTATTACAACATCAGCATGTCCTATGTGGACCGGACGCTGGCGAAGGTCCGGGCCAGCATGACGGAGCAGGAGTGGCATGATTTCGATCATGTGCTCGGCATCATCGCCAGAGAGCAGATGAAAGACGTCCCGCAGTTCGGTGACTCGCATGAAGAGGAGACGGTCTGAACGGATACGAACCGTTCAGACTACATCAAAACAGTGTGCGTGAATTTGCTGTCCGAATTCTTCAGCACGAGTCACGATGACTCCGACATCAACCAGTCCGCAATCAATCAGGTCGCCCGAGATGCGTATTTCACGCCATCCGTAGGGATAAAGTACATCATCAAACTTCTTCGGAATGGGAGATTCATTTCCGCCTGATGTGCTTATATCGGCAATCGTCAATCGCAGCTGTTTCAGACAATCCTGCAGCTCGCTCCACTCGTTCGGAAATGATTCATGAAGAATCTCAAGAGCATGGCCATAATTATGATACTCAAACTTGTCAAGTATCTCCGGGTCAATGTATCGTTCAAAGCCCATATGTATACCTTCCTTATTGTATTTTCATATTCTTAAGGGGACTGGTGACGATTCTGCTGAATATCGGCTGCTTTGAAACGATTCGCGCTATACACTGCAAGAATGTGCTGTCCAGTCGGGGCGTGCTATCTGTTTCAATATGGAATTTGTCAAACTTCTATTACATACATCATACCACGGTTTACTATCAAAAATACCCGGCTGTTGAATTTAATAAATCTGTAACAACTTTTAATAAAGAGTTGATTTCTCCTTTTTATTTTGTTATACTTGGGCCTGTTAGTAGCAGAGAAGGCTTCGGTCGGAGGCTTGCTGAAGACGAAACCGGGCATTGCCGCTTAATAGGAGAACCGCTGTTATGAAGAAAAGATTACTTTCCGTGTTACTTGCGTCCGTGCTTTCGATGACGACCGTCGCGCCGGTTCTGGCCGATGAGGAAGCAGATGTCCGGGCAGAGATCGACGCCGATCAGGCGGCTCTCAGCAACACGCAGGCGGCGCTGGACGCGCTGGCTGTGAAGCGGGAAGATATTCAGGCGCAGATCAGTGATATGAACGCGGACCTCGTAGACCTGATGCTTCAGATCGACGACACGCAGTCGGATATCGACACGACGCAGGGTAAGATCACGGATACGCAGACGAAGATCGACGAGACGAGCCGGCAGCTGTCCCAGGCGGAAGCGAAGCGGGATGAGCAGTATGAGGCGATGAAGAAACGGATTCAGTACATCTATGAGAACGGCGGAGACGTCGGACTCGCGATCACGGTGCTGGAATCCAACGATGTCACGCAGTTCTTCAACAAGACCGAGTACACCGAGCAGATCGCCAGTACGGACCGGGATCAGCTGAACAGCCTGAAGGAGACCGTTTCCCAGGTGCAGACACTGAAGGGTCAGCTGGAATCCCAGAAGTCCGATCTTGAGAACCAGAACAACGCGCTCAAGACCCAGAAGGCTTCCCTCGATCAGCAGAAGAGCAGCCTTGACAGCGAGATCGCCGCGAAACAGGCCAGCTCCGACGACTACGCGGCGCAGATCGCCGAGGCGCAGCAGCAGGCGGCGGCTCTCAATGAGGTCATCAACGAGGCCAACGAGCGCCTGAGCCAGATTCAGGCGGAGAAGCAGGCGGCGGCGGCCGCGGCGGCGGAAGCCGCGGCGAGAGCCGAGGCGGAGCGGATCGCCGAGCGGGAGAGAGCGGCGGCCGAGGCCGAGAAGGAAAAAGAGCAGGAGAACTCTGAGGAGGAGACGGAGGACCGTTCCTTCGGCGAAGAGGAGCAGGATATGTCCTACGAGGAGACCGAGAGCGGCGCGGAGCCGGTCGAGGAAGTGACGGAGGACGAGGAAGACAACACCGAAACCTATGACGAGGAAGAGACCTCGAACGAGGAGGAATCCTACGACGAGGAAGGGTCCTCTGATGACGAGGAGTCCTACGACGAGGAAGAATCCGCTGACGAGGAGGAGTCCTATGAGGAGGAGTCCTCGGATGACGAGGAAGATTCCTACGAGGAGGAAGGATCCGGATCGTCGTCCGGCGGCTCCGGAGCCGGCGGTTCCATCACCTCGATCGCGGATTCCTATGTGGGCGGCAAGTACGTCTACGGCGGCAGCTCCCTTTCGAGCGGCGTCGACTGCTCGCACTTCGTGTGGCTGGTGCTCCAGCAGGCGGGCGCGTACAGCGGCGGCTACATGACCTCCGGCGAGTGGGCGTACGCGGGCAGCCCGGTGAGCTCTCTCTCGGAAGCGCAGGCCGGCGACGTGATCGTTTACTCCGGCCATGTGGCGATTTACGACGGCAACGGAGGCATCATCGAGGCGCAGAGCTCCAAGGCCGGCATCACCCACAGCCGCAGCGCGGCTCACGGTTCGATCGTCGCGATCCGCCGGTTCTGACCGGAAATACCGCTGACGCGGAAGTATATTGTGAAAAACAGGATGTCGCTCAGAGACGGGCGGCATCCTTCTTTTTTACTTGCCTGTTAGGGGGCGGAACGTTATAGTTATAGCGTATACGGAGAAGTGAGCACATGACAAAGAATGAACTGATTCGGAGGAGAGAACGCCGGAAGCGGACAGAGCAAACGCTGAGGATCGCTGTTCCCACCGCGGCGGCCGCGCTGCTGATCTGCATCGCCGTACCTCTTCTCACCAGAAAGAAGATACAGGTCCCGCCGAAGGTCACGAAGACACAGGAGAACGTGGACACGGACACAGCGGAGGTGGCTGCCGCGGATGAGAAACTGGCGGGCAGTCCGGGGTGGAATGTCGGGGACAGCGGCTGGTGGTATCTGAACGATGACGGGACGACGTTCCGGAACGGCTGGAAGACCATCGACGGACAGCGGTACTATTTCAAGAGCGACGGCTATATGGCGACCGGCTGGGTCAACACAGGCAATGTCAAAGATCTGTACTTTGACGCCAGCGGCGTGGTGGATCCGTCCCGTGTCCAGAAGCTGGTCGCACTGACCTACGACGACGGTCCCTCGAAGCACACGGACGACGTGCTTGACGCGATGGAAAAGCACGGCGCGAAGTGCACGTTTTTTGTCGTGGGACAGCAGGCGGAGTACTGGAAGGACCAGCTGAAGCGGGAGGCGGATCTCGGGATGGAGATCGGCAGCCACACATATGACCACCAATGGCTGACGGACCTCGACGCGGACGGCATCACCGACGAGATGAACCACAACGATGAGGTGATCAGCGGCATCAGTGGCGTCACGCCGCCCGTGATGCGGCCGACCGGCGGACTGATGAACGCGACTGTCGTGGAGACGATCCAGAAGCCGATGATTCTCTGGGATGTGGATACGCTGGACTGGAAGACGAAGGACGACGATACGACCTACCAGACCATCATGGATCAGGTGAAGGACGGATCCATCGTGCTGATGCATGATCTGTACGCGCCCTCCGGCAATATCGCCGACAAGCTGATCTCGAGTCTGACTGATCAGGGCTACAAGTGCGTGACTGTTTCCGAGCTCGCGAAGGCTTACGGCTACGACCTTGAGCCGGGCAGCCAGTACTACGCGATGTACCCGGGCGGGTACAGTCTGAACATGACAAGGGAGCAGGCGCTGGCCAAATACGAATCCGGTGATGACGGCTGACCCGACGCTTCTTAATTGGAAATGCAGTCCGCTGCGGCCGGCGGGCTGCATTTTCCGAGCAGGAGCGGAAAACGGGGGGAAAGCGTTCGAAAATGCGCCGGATCGGGCCTTTCTTGCAAGGCGCGGGAAATCGTGCTATATTTTACGGTTGTTGCTAAGAGACAGAGAAGACGGGTAAGAGACGTATGAGTATCATCAAGAGAGAAGATATCAGAAACATTGCCATCATCGCGCATGTCGATCACGGCAAGACGACGCTGGTGGACGGAATGCTCCGTCAGAGCGGCGCGTTCCGGGAGAACCAGGAGGTGCAGGAGCGCGTCATGGACTCGGGCGACATCGAGCGGGAGCGCGGCATCACGATCCTTTCGAAAAACACCGCCATCACCTACAAGGGCGTGAAGATTAATATCATCGATACGCCGGGGCATGCGGACTTCGGCGGCGAGGTCGAGCGTGTGCTGAAGATGGTCAACGGCGTCATCCTGCTGGTGGACGCGTTCGAGGGGACGATGCCCCAGACGAAATTCGTGCTGAAGAAGGCGCTGGATCTCGATCTTCCCGTCATCGTCTGCATCAACAAGATCGACCGCCCGGAGGCGAGACCGGAGGAGGTCGTGGACGAGACGCTGGAGCTGATGATGGATCTGGACGCCTCGGATGAGCAGCTCGAGTGCCCGTTCCTCTACGCGTCGGCGCGTGACGGCTACTGCGTCCGCGACCTGAACGACGAGCACAAGGACCTGAAGCCGCTGTTCGACACGATCCTTGACTATATCCCGGCGCCGGAGGGCGACCCGGAGAAGGGCACGCAGGTGCTGATCTCCACCATCGACTACAACGAATATGTCGGCCGGATCGGCATCGGCAAGGTGGACAACGGATCCATCGCCGTCGGACAGGAGATTATGCGGGTCAACTTCCACAACCCGGATATCCACGAGAAGACAAGAATCACGAAGCTCTACGAGTTCGACGGACTGAAGAAGGTCGACGTGCAGCGGGCGGACGTAGGCGCGATCGTCGCGATCTCGGGTATCGGCGATCTTCAGATCGGCGACACGATCTGCACGCCGGGAGACGACGAACCGATCCCGTTCCAGAAGATCTCCGAGCCGACCATCGCGATGAACTTCATCGTCAACGACAGCCCGCTTGCCGGCCGGGAGGGCAAGTACTGCACCTCGCGTCAGATCCGGGACCGTCTGATGCGCGAGCTCAACACGGACGTCTCGCTCCGGGTGGCTGACACCGAGAGCACCGACACCTTCCATGTCTCGGGCCGCGGCGAGCTGCATCTGTCGGTTCTGATTGAGCGGATGCGCCGAGAGGGATATGAATTTGCCGTCTCCAAGGCGGAGGTGATCTACAAGGAGGACGAGAAGGGACATAAACTGGAGCCCTATGAGATCGCCTATGTGGACGTCCCGCAGGAGTTCGCCGGCACGGTGATCAGCATGCTCGCCGAGCGCAAGGGCGAGCTGCAGGGGATGAGCTCGCTGGCCGACGGCACGCAGCGGCTGGAGTTTTCGATTCCTTCCCGCGGCCTGATCGGCTTCCACGGACCGTTCCTCACGGCGACGAAGGGAACGGGCGTGCTCAACACCACCTTCGATGAGTACGGCCCCTTCAAGGGTGAGTTCAGCTACCGGAAGAACGGTTCTCTGATCGCCTTCGAGCCGGGTGTGGCGGTGACCTACGGCCTCTTCGCGGCGCAGGAGCGCGGCTCGCTGTTCATCACGCCGGGGACGGAGGTCTACGCCGGGATGGTCGTCGGGGAGAGCGCGAAGCCGGAGGACATCGAGATCAACGTCTGCAAGACGAAGCATCTCACGAATACGCGGAGCTCGAGCGCGGATGAGGCGCTGACGCTGACGCCGCCGCGGATCCTCTCGCTGGAGCAGGCGCTGGACTTCATCGACACCGACGAGCTGCTTGAGGTGACGCCGAAGAACCTCCGCATCCGCAAGAAAATACTTGATTCGAGAATGAGGAAGCGCGCGGGATTCCGAAACTGAGAAACCCGCCGGATGCGCTTCCGTGCGATGGAGCCTGCCTGCGAAAGGGCAGGCTCTTTTACGGCATGAAAGATACGCGGATCCGTCCGGAAAGCGGAGACAGACTTGTCCGCCGGATGCGCGGCGGCTGAGTGAAGGGAGACAGTATGGCCAGAAAGGAAAAGGAAATCAAGACCAACGCGATGCGAATGCTGGATCGGATGAAGATTCCCTACGAGGTTCTTCAGTACGAGGTGCCGGACTTCGAGGACGGCTCTCAGGTGGCGGATCTCGAGGGCGTCTCCCACGAGGAGTCCTTCAAGACACTGGTGATGCAGGGGAAGAGCGGGGAACACTATGTCTTCGTTCTGCCCATCGACAGGGAGGTGGATCTGAAGGCGGCCGCCCGGGCCGTCGGCGAGAAATCGGTGGAGATGATCCATGTGAAGGATCTGACGCCGCTCACGGGATATGTGCGGGGCGGATGCAGCCCGATCGGCATGAAGAAGGCGTTCCCGACGGTCATCGCGGAGGAGGCGGAGGGCTTTGAAAAAATCTACGTCTCCGGAGGAAGGATCGGTTCCACGCTGCATCTGAAGACGGCGGATCTCGCCCGGGCAGCCGGCGCCCGCTTCGCCGCGTTCACGGTCTGAGTACCGGTCAGGCTCCCGGCCGGATCCGGGCGCAGACCGGTGCGGTTGACACGCGATGAAAGCCGATGCTATAGTGAATGGACAAAAAGCGGGGTTGCACCGCGAGGAGGTTGAAATGGCAATTTTCAAAGGCGCGGGCGTCGCGATCGTGACGCCGATGAAGGAAGACGGCAGTATCGACTACGATGTGTACGGCCGCCTGATCGACTGGCAGATCGAGAACGGCACGGACGCGATCGTCGCGGTAGGAACCTCCGGCGAGGCGCCGACCCTCGACGACGACGAGCATATCGAGGCCATCCGCTTCGCGGCGGAGCGGACGGCTCACCGTGTGCCGGTCATCGCCGGCACCGGGTCGAACAACACGGCCCATGCCGTGATGATGTCGAAACGGGCCGAGGAGGCGGGCGCGGACGGTCTGCTTCTCGTGACGCCTTATTACAACAAGGCTACGCAGAACGGCCTGATCGCCCACTACACGACGATTGCGGAGAGCACGTCTCTTCCCTGCATCCTGTATAACGTGCCGTCCCGCACGGGCTGCAACGTGCTTCCGGAGACAGCTGCCTTTCTCGGAAAGAACGTGAAGCAGATCGTTGCCGTGAAGGAGGCTTCGGGCAATATCAGCCAGATCGCCAGAGTGGCGGAGCTGGCGGAAGGCGCGCTGGATATCTATTCCGGGAACGACGATCAGATCGTGCCGATCTGCGCGCTGGGCGGCATCGGCGTGATCTCGGTGCTGAGCAACGTGGCGCCGCGAAAAACCCACGAGATCGTCGCGGCCTGCCTTGAAGGGGATTATCCGAAGGCGGCCGGCCTTCAGATCGAGGCGCTCCCGCTGATCCGCGCGCTGTTCTCCGAGGTTAACCCGATTCCGGTGAAGGCCGCGCTCCGGATGATGGGCTGGGAGGTCGGAAAGCCGAGACTGCCTCTCACCGAGATGGAGCCGGCGCATCAGGAACTGCTCAGGAAAGCGATGAAGGGATACGGGTGCATTCAATGATCAGTGTGATTCTTCATGGCGCCTGCGGCCATATGGGGCACGCGGTGGCGGCGCTCTGCGCGCAGGAGCCGGATATGACAATCGTGGCGGGTGTTGACGCGAGAGGCGGAGAGGGAGAAACGTTCCCCGTTTACCGGTCGCTCTCAGAGTGTACGGAGGAGGCGGACGTCATCATCGACTTCTCCACGGCCGGGGCGGTCGACGAGCTGATCGCCTACGGCGCGGAGCGGATGATCCCCATCGTACTCTGCACGACCGGGCTTACGGACGTGCAGGTACAGAACGTGAAGGAAGCGTCGGAGCAGGTGGCGATCCTGCGGTCCGGCAATATGTCGCTCGGCATCAATCTGCTGATGAGACTTCTGAAGCAGGCGGCGGAGACGCTCTGCCCGAACGGCTTCGATCCGGAGATCGTCGAGATGCATCACAACCGGAAGCTGGACGCGCCGAGCGGCACCGCGCTGATGCTGGCCGACAGCATTAACGCGGCGATGCAGGGGCAGTATTCATACACGTTTGACCGTCACGAGCGGCGCGCGAAGCGCGATCCGAAGGAGATCGGCATCAGCTCGCTGCGCGGCGGCACCGTCGTCGGCGTGCACGACGTGCTGTTTGCGGGGCAGGACGAGGTCATCGAGTTCCGTCATACGGCTTATTCCCGCGCGGTCTTCGCGAAGGGCGCCGTGGCGGCGGCCCGTTTTCTGGCCGGCCGCGCGCCCGGGCTCTACGACATGAGCGACGTCATCGGCGCGCCCCGTACGGAGGAATGACGGGATGACAGACGGAAAACGGGAGGATGTTCAGGAGCGATGAGATTTCGGCCATGCATCGACATTCATAACGGAAAGGTCAAGCAGATCATCGGGAGCACGCTCCGGGACTTCGGAGATCAGGCGGAAGAGAACTACGTATCCGAGCATGACGCGGACTGGTATGCGTCGCTGTTCCGCCGGGACGGGCTCCGCGGCGGACATGTGATCCTTCTCAATGCGCCGGACTCGCCCTACTATGAGGCAACCAGGCAGCAGGCACTCCGTGCGCTGGCGGCTTATCCGGGCGCGCTGCAGGCCGGAGGCGGCGTCACCGCGGAGAACGCGGCCGGCTGGCTTGAGGCGGGCGCCAGCCATGTGATCGTGACGTCCTATGTCTTCCACAACGGAGAGATTTCCTTTGATCACCTCCGTGCGCTGGAGAAGGCGGTGGGGCGCGACCGGCTCGTGCTGGATCTTTCCTGCGCGCGCAAGCCCGGCGCGGACGGCTACTACATCATGACGGACCGCTGGCAGACCTTCACCGACACGCCTCTGGACGCGTCGCTGTTCGAGACGCTGAGCGAGCACTGCAGCGAGTTTCTCGTGCACGCGATCAGCCACGAGGGCGTCGGCGGCGGTATCGACGAGGAGCTGCTGAGTCTGCTGGTGGACAGCTGCGACAAGACTGTGACCTACGCCGGCGGCGTGCGGACGATGGAGGACCTGGAGGAGCTTTACGCGATCGGTGACGGACGGATCGATTTCACTGTCGGATCCGGCCTCGATATCTACGGCGGAAAGCTGCCGTACCGCGACGTGGTCGCGTTCGCGGAGGGGCGCTGAGCCCGGTGGCGGGGGCGGCCTGCCGGTTCATCGTAATTAAGAGAAGGAAGAAGGAGCTCCGGAGCGTTCCGGGGCTCTTTTTCTGCTTGTCATCTTTACAGTCCGTGCCGTTTCGACTATAATGAATTTACCAAAAACAGCAGGCACCATCGCGATATTTTTGGACAATAAAACGAAGAAGAGGTGACTGGTATGAAGTTTGTAATCAGCGGCAAGAACATTGAGATCACCGAACGGCTCCGCAGACAGGTTGAAGAGAAGCTCGGGAAGCTGGAACGCTATTTTACGCCGGATACCCAGGTGAACGTCACACTCTCGGTGGAGAAGGACAGGCAGAAGATCGAGGTCACGATCCCGATGAAGGGAACGATCATCCGTTCCGAGCAGGTCAGCAGCGATATGTATATGTCCATCGATCTGGTGGAGGAGGTCATCGAACGTCAGCTCAGACGCTACAAGACGAAGCTGGTCGACCGTCATCAGGCGGGAGGAAGTCTGCAGAAGGCGTTCCTTGATCAGGATGACGGGGAGGACGAGGAGATCCGGATTCTTCGTACCAAGAAGTTTGATATCAAGCCGCTTTATCCGGAGGACGCCTGCGTGCAGATGGAGCTGCTCGGGCACTCGTTCTTTGTCTTCGTGAATGCGGAAACGGGGGCGACGAATGTGGTTTACAAGAGAAAGGACGGCGCCTACGGCCTGATTGAGCCGGAAGCGTAACAGAAGACCGCGCGGGCGGCGCGGGAGACGGCGGGGCCGGATCCGTAAGGGGTCCGGCCTTGTCTTGTGTTCTGCCATGGGGTATAATAGCAAAATGGCGTACGGAGCGGGAACGGCCGCTCTTGCGGGCGGCCCGCACTCCGCGCAGCCGGCATCCTTTATCCCGGCCGGATCCGGCCGGATGGATTCACACAGAAGAACAGATGGAGAACAGCATACATGAGTGTATTTTCGAAGATTTTCGGCACGCACAGCGAGCATGAGCTGAAGCGGATTCTGCCCCTCGTCGACAAGATCGAGGCGCTGCGTCCGCAGATGGTCGAGCTGACGGACGAGCAGCTCCGCGGCAAGACACAGGAGTTCAAGGACCGGCTCGCGAAGGGCGAGACGCTGGATGATCTGCTTGTCGAAGCCTTTGCCGTGAACCGTGAGGCTGCCCGCCGCGTGCTGGGCATGGAGCATTTCCGGGTGCAGCTGATGGGCGGCATTATCCTTCATCAGGGACGGATCGCCGAGATGCGGACCGGTGAAGGCAAGACGCTGGTCTGTACGCTGCCCGCGTACCTGAATGCGCTGGAGGGCAAGGGTGTCGATGTCGTCACGGTCAACGATTATCTGGCGAACCGCGATGCCAACTGGATGGGCGCGGTGCACCGCTTTCTGGGACTCACAGTGGGCTGCGTGCTGCAGGACATGAAACCGGAGGAGCGGCGCGAGCAGTACAACTGCGACATCACCTACATCACAAACAACGAGCTGGGCTTTGATTACCTCCGCGACAATATGGTGCTCTATAAGGAGCAGCTGGTACAGCGGGAGCTGCACTACTGCATCATCGACGAGGTGGACTCGGTGCTCATCGACGAGGCGCGGACGCCGCTGATCATCTCCGGTCAGAGCGGGAAGTCCACGAAGATCTATGAGGTCTGCGATGTGCTCGCCAAACAGCTGGAGCGGGGCGAGGCGTCCGGCGAGATGACCAAGATGGCCGCCATCATGGGCGAGGAGATCACCGAGACGGGCGATTTCATCGTCAACGAGAAGGACAAGCTGGTCACGCTGACCGAGCAGGGCGTCCATAAGGTGGAGCAGTATTTTCATATCGACAACCTGTCCGACGCGGAGAACCTCGAGATCCAGCACGGCGTCGATCTCGCGCTCCGGGCGAACTATCTGATGCACAGGGATCAGGATTATGTCGTGAAGGACGATCAGATCCTGATCGTCGACGATTTCACGGGCCGTATCATGCCCGGCCGCCGCTATTCCGACGGGCTTCACCAGGCCATTGAGGCCAAGGAACACGTCAAGGTCAAGCAGGAATCAAAGACGCTGGCGACCATCACCTTCCAGAATTTCTTCAACAAATTCGCGAAGAAGTGCGGTATGACCGGTACGGCCGCGACGGAGGAGCAGGAGTTCCGCGATATTTACGGCATGGATGTGGTCACGATCCCGACCAACAAGCCGGTGCAGCGGATCGACTACAACGATGCGGTGTTCAAGACCAAGAAGGAGAAGTACCACGCGGTTGTGGAGGCAGTGAAGGAGGCGCATGCGAAGGGACAGCCGGTGCTGGTCGGCACGATCACGATCGATGTCTCCGAGCATGTGTCGAAGCTGCTGAAGCGGGAGGGAATTCCCCATAACGTGCTGAACGCGAAGTATCACGAGCTGGAGGCGGAGATCGTCGCGCAGGCCGGTCAGCACGGCGCGGTCACGATCGCGACGAATATGGCGGGCCGCGGCACCGATATCAAGCTGGATGACGAGGCGAGAGCCGCGGGCGGCCTGAAGATCATCGGCACCGAGCGGCATGAATCACGGCGAATCGACAATCAGCTCCGCGGCCGGTCCGGACGGCAGGGCGATCCGGGTGAGTCCCGCTTCTACATCTCCCTCGAGGACGACCTGATGAGGCTCTTCGGATCGGAGCGTCTGATCAAGACGTTTGAGGCGCTGGGCGTGCCGGAAGGCGAGCAGATCGAGCACAAGATGCTCTCCTCCGCCATCGAGAAGGCGCAGGAGAAGATCGAGGGCAATAACTTCGGAATCCGCAAGAACCTGCTCGAATACGACCAGGTCAACAACGACCAGCGTGAGATTATCTACGAGCAGCGGCGCAAGGTGCTGGACGGCGAGAATATGCGCGACCAGATCTTCGGGATGACGGACGCCGTGATCTCGCGGTTCGTCGATACGACCATCGGCGAGGATCAGGATCCTTCCGAGTTTGACCTCACATCCCTCAATCAGCTGCTGCTTCCGGTGATCCCGGTGAAGCCGCTGACGGAGGAATCGGTCAGCGGAATGAACCGCGACAAGCTGAAGCAGCTGATCAAGGAGGAGGCCGCCTCCCTCTACGAGGAGAAGGAAGCGGAGTTTGAGAATGCATTCCCGGGCGAGGAACGGATCCGCGAGCTGGAGCGCGTCGTGCTGCTTCGCGTCATCGACGCGCGGTGGATGAACCATATCGACGATATGGAGCAGCTTCGTCAGGGCATCGGGCTGATGGCCTTTGCCCAGCATGATCCGAAGGTCGAGTACCGGATGTACGGCTTCCAGATGTTCGAGGAGATGACGCACCAGATTCAGGAGGAGACGGTCCGCGTCCTCTTCCATGTCCGGCTTCAGGAGAAGGTGGAGCGCGAGCCCGCCGCCAAGGTCACCGGAACGAACAAGGACGACGACGCCGGCGTGAAAAAGCCGGTGACCCGCAAGCACAGGAAGATTTATCCGAATGATCCATGCCCGTGCGGAAGCGGAAAGAAGTACAAGAACTGCCATGGCCGTCCGGGACAGCCTCCGCTGCCGGGCTACGACGACTGAACGGGGCGGAAACGGAACAGAATACAATCAGAATACAAAAGAAGGGCGCCCGCCGGATGTGATCCGGCGGGCGCCCTTCTTTCCTCCGGTTCCGGGAACGGCGGAGCGCCGTTCCCGGACGGCCGGGACTGTTCTCACAGATGAATGTTCTTCAGCAGGGAGCCCAGACTGGTGGTCAGCGCTTCTTCCTTCGGAAGTTCGACGCGCTCCTCCTCAACCGGCTCGGCGGCCGCTTCGTCCAGTGCCTTCATGGAAAGGGAGATCTTGCCGTCCTTCACGCCGGTGACCTTCACCTTGACCTTCTGGCCGACCTCAAGCGCTTCCTTCGGATGATTCAGGCGCTTTGCGGAAGAGATCTGGGAGATATGGACAAGACCGTCCACCCCGTCGCCCAGCGAGACGAACGCGCCGTAGGGCTGCAGGGACTGTACGGTTCCCTCGGTCACAAGGCCCGGATGGATGTTGGAGATCCGCTCCGCCTTCTCCGCCTCTCTGCGCTCGCGGAGCACCTCACGGGAGGAGAGAACCAGACGCTTCTTCTCCGGGTCCACCGTGATGATCCGGACCGGAACGGTCTTTCCCTTGAAGGTGTTCAGATCCTCCACATAGCTGAGCGCGAGATGGGAAGCCGGGATGAACGCGCGGATGCCGTCCAGATACGCCACGACGCCGCCCTTGACCGCATCGGCGACCTTGACGTCGGTGACGGTTCCGTCCTCCATCATTTTCTGGAACCGATCCCATGCCTGCTGCTCGACCGCCTCACGGCGGGACAGGAGGATATTGCCGTTGCCGTCCTCCGCCCGGAGCACGACCGCGCTCACCTCGTCGCCCACATGGACATCGTTCTTCAGTGAAAATCCCGGATCCGCGGAATAATCCAGTGCGCGGATGATGCCGGACGCGTAGGTGCCGAGGTCAACGGTCACCTCCGAATCCGACACGCCGGCGACGACGCCGGTGACGAGCTCCCCCTCGTGGAGCTTCCTTGTCTGCTGATCAATCTCAGCATCGTGCATGGCCATGGTTTCTACTTCTGCCATAACTGATCTACTCCTCCCTGCTATACGAGTTAAATAATAAAAAGTCTTCCTGCTTCTGCGGACGTCAGACGTGCAGATACAGAAGGCCTGCTTATGGAGAGTGTACCATATTTTTCGCGTGTCGGACGGAATTTTTGAAAAATGGCGGCAATTCGGAAGACAGCCGGAGCGGCCCTCCGCAATTCGACAGAGTGGCTAGTGAATTGCCGGCGCGAATGTGATATAGTATCGATATATATGTGCTTCTTTTGGTGCAGCATGAGACCGGAAAACGGTCTGCCACACACGGAGAGACGACGTGATACAGGATGAGATGAAGCGGGCCGCGCAGCAGGCAGCCGACGCGGTGGATGAAGCCATGAGCACGAAGGACTTTTCCGGACTGAGCGCGACGATCGGAGGGATCATCCGTCACGCGGCCCTGTCCGCGCTGGACCCGGACGGGTCCCGGAGCGGCGGTCAGGAGACAAAGCCGGCCGTGCCGCCCCAGACCGCGCATCCGGAGCGGTTCTTCGCCGCGCCGGACGGCGCCGAGGGGAAAAAGATCCTTGGTATAGTGGGGGCGGCGCTGGCCGTGATCTTCGGTCTGATGACGCTGGGGTTCGGGCTGCTCGCTGCGCATGTCACCTCGCTGATGATGCCGCTTGCCGCCTGCTTCGGCGCGGCGGCGGCGCTGGGCGCTCTGCTGGCCGTCCGGGGATTCCGCGCCGGAAAGAAGGCGGAACGGTTCCGGATCTACCGGGAGATGCTGCTGCCCCGGCTGTACGCGGGCGTAAAGGATCTCGCCCGGGCCGCAGGCCGGACGGAAGCGCAGGCTGTGGAGGACCTCGAGGGCTTCTGCCGCGAGGGAAAGATCCGTCAGGGGCATTTTGATGCGGCGAAGAGCTGCTTTATCGCTTCGGACGAGCTTTATCTCCAGTATCAGGCGGCCGCGGCGCGGGACAGGGAAAGAAAGGAAGCGGAAGAGGCGGCCAGAAAGAAGGAGGAGCAGATCGCGCCGGAGGTCCGCGACATTCTGACGAAGGGCGAGGCTTACATCGAAACGATCCGCCGGGCCAACGACGAGATCGGCGATCCGGCGATCTCGGACAAGCTGGACCGGATGGAGGAAACCGTGCGCCGGATTTTCAGCGAGGTGAAAAGCCGTCCGTCTCTGGCGTCCCGGCTCGGCATGTTTATGAATTATTATCTTCCCACCACGGCGAAGCTGGTCAGCGCCTATGCGGAGATGGACCGGCAGGGGGCGGACGGCGAGACGGTCCGCCGGTCAAAGAAGGAGATCGCCGATTCGCTCGACTCCATCAACGACGCCTTCGGGAAGCTGCTTGACGGCTTCTTCCGCGATCAGGCGATGGATGTGAGCGCGGATATTCAGGTGATGAAGATGATGATGAAGCAGGAGGGGCTCACGAAGGACGACCTTGGCGCCCGGGCATGAGGGTGGACCTGAGGAAAAGAACAAAAGCCGATCAAGGCGGAAAGGATGCGTATGGAAGCAGAGAAGAGGACAGAAACGGCGGCAGCGGGAACGGATGCGCTGATGACCGGAACCGACAGCCTGTCTCCGGATCCGATCGAGCGGACCGGGCATTTTTCCGAGACTGAGAAGGCGCAGATCCGCAGCTTCGCGGAGACGATCCGGATCAGCGACACGCAGACGGTGATCAGCTACGGCAGCGGCGTGCAGAAGAAGATGGCTGACTTCTCCGACTCGATCCTGAACAGCGTGAAGACGCAGGATCTGGGGGAAACCGGAGCGCTGCTGACGGGTGTGATCACGGATCTGAAATCCTTCAGCCCGGAGACGAAGCCGGAAAAGAGCGGCTTCTTCGGCCTTTTCAGGAAGCCGGCGAAGAAGATGGAGGAGCTGATGACCGGCTACGAGACGGCATCGGCCAATGTGGACAAGGTGGCCGACATGCTGAAGACGCATCAGGTCCGCCTTCTGAAGGACGTGGCGATGCTGGACCGGATGTACGACCAGAACCTCGAGTATTACCGGAACCTCTCGATGTATATCGCGGCGGGCCGCGTGAAGATCGAGGAGGCCCGGAACACGACGCTTCCCGCTCTCGCCCAGAAGGCAAAGGAATCGGGGCTCACCGAGGACGCCGAGGCGGCCCGGGATTTCGAGAACCAGATCGTCCGGTTCGAGAAGAAGATTCACGATCTGGAGCTCACGAGAACGGTCGCGATGCAGACCGCCCCGCAGATCCGGATGATCCAGAACAATGACTCGGTTATGGTGGAAAAGATCCAGTCCACCGTTGTCAACACGATTCCGCTCTGGAAGAACCAGATGGTGCTGGCGCTCGGCCTTGAAAATTCCGGCCGCGCCGCCCAGGCGGAGAGCGAGGTCACGGATATGACCAATCAGCTTCTTCTGAAGAACGCGGAGAAGCTGAAGAGCACCACCGTCGCTGCAGCGAAGGCTTCCGAGCGGGGAATCGTCGATATGGAGACGCTGAAGGCGACGAACGAGTCGCTGATCCAGACGCTGGATGAGGTGACCCGGATTCAGACGGAGGGAAGGGAGAAACGTCTTCAGGCCGAGAAGGACCTTGCCGCTCTGGAGACGCAGCTCAGGAAGAAGCTTCTCGAGATGCGCCCCGCGCCGCAGGACGGGAGCGGGAAGGCGGCGGCCGGAGCTGAAGGTCCGGAAGTCCGGGAGCCGTCCGGTTCGCCCGCGTGGTCAGAATCCGCGGAGGAGGCGCCGTCCGACCGGAAAGAGAAGACGGAGGCCGGGGAAGAGCCCGGTTCGCTCCGTGACCCGGCCGGCGAAGCCGCAAAGGCTCCGTGGGAGGAATAAATCGAGAACTGCATTTCTTACAGTAAGGAGAAAGCTGACAACATGAAGAAGGAACTCGCAAAGACGTACGACCCGAAGGGACTGGAGGACCGTCTCTACCAGAAATGGCTGGACGGGGGCTATTTTCACGCGAAGGTGAATCCGGACAGGAAACCGTTCACGATCGTGATGCCGCCGCCCAACATCACGGGCCAGCTCCATATGGGGCACGCGCTCGATAACACGATGCAGGACATCCTGATTCGCTGGAAACGGATGCAGGGCTATGAGGCGCTGTGGCAGCCGGGTACGGACCACGCCGCCATCGCCACCGAGGTGAAGGTGACGAACGCGCTCCGCGAGAAGGGCATCGACAAGGAGAAGATCGGGCGGGACGAGTTCCTGAAGTACTGCTGGGACTGGAGAAAGGAGTACGGCGGCCGGATCATCCGCCAGCTGCACAAGCTGGGCTCATCGGCGGACTGGGAGCGGGAGCGCTTCACGATGGACGAGGGCTGCTCGGACGCGGTGCTCGAGGTTTTCCTGAAGCTGTATGAGAAAGGGTACATCTACAAGGGCTCGAGGATCGTCAACTGGTGCCCGAAGTGCCAGACCACGATCTCGGACGCCGAGGTGGAGCACGAGGACCAGGACGGCTTCTTCTGGCATATCAATTATCCCATCGTCGGCGAAGAAGGGCAGTTCGTGGAGATCGCCACGACCCGCCCGGAGACGATGCTCGGCGACACGGCCGTGGCGGTGAATCCGGAGGATCCCCGCTATCAGCATCTGATCGGGAAGCAGCTGCGTCTGCCGCTCACCGACCGGGTGATTCCGGTGATCACCGACGAATATGTGGACCGGGATTTCGGCACCGGCTGCGTGAAGATCACGCCGGCTCACGACCCCAACGATTTCGAGGTGGGGAAACGCCATCATCTCGAGGAGATCAACATTCTGAACGACGACGGCACCATGAACAGCCGCTGCGGCGTCTACGCCGGACTGGACCGCTACGAGGCCCGGAAGCGGATGGTGGAGGAGCTGGACCGTCAGGGCCTTCTGGTGAAGGTGGTGCCCCATACGCACGCCGTCGGTACCCATGACCGCTGCGGCACCACGGTGGAACCGATGATCAAGCAGCAGTGGTTCGTCCGTATGGACGAGATGGCGAAGCCGGCGATCGAGGCCGTGAAGAACGGCGATCTCACCTTCGTGCCGGAACGGTACACCAAGATCTATCTGCACTGGCTGGAAAATATCCATGACTGGTGCATCTCGAGACAGCTCTGGTGGGGCCATCGGATCCCGGCCTATTACTGCCGGCACTGCGGGAAGATGGTCGTGGCGAGGGAGATGCCGGATACCTGTCCGGACTGCGGCGGCCATGAGTTTGATCAGGATCCGGATACGCTGGATACCTGGTTCTCTTCGGCACTCTGGCCCTTCTCGACACTGGGATGGCCGAAGAAAACGCCGGAATATGACTATTTCTACCCGACGGACGTGCTCGTGACGGGCTACGACATCATCTTCTTCTGGGTCGTCCGGATGGTCTTCTCCGGCTATGAGCAGACCGGGAAGTGCCCGTTCCATCATGTCCTGATTCACGGACTGGTCCGGGATTCCCAGGGCCGGAAGATGTCGAAGTCGCTGGGCAACGGCATCGATCCGCTGGAGGTCATCGACCGGTACGGGGCGGACGCGCTGCGGCTCACGCTGATGACGGGGAATGCACCCGGAAACGATATGCGGTTCTACTGGGAACAGGTGGAGGCCAGCCGCAACTTTGCCAACAAGATCTGGAACGCGAGCCGCTTCATCATGATGAATCTGCCGGAGGGAGAGCTGAGCGCTCCGGATCAGGACGACTTCACCCCGGCGGACCGCTGGATTCTCTCCCGGCTGAACACCGTGATCCGGGATGTCACCGACAACATGGAGCGCTATGAGCTGGGCATCGCGGTGCAGAAGGTCCATGACTTCCTCTGGGATGAGTTCTGCGACTGGTACATCGAGATGGTGAAGCTCCGTTTCGGCGACACGACGGAGGAAGGACGCCGGGCGAAGAACGCGGCGCTCTGGACGCTGAAGAAGGTGCTGGGTGACTCGATGAAGCTGCTGCATCCCTTCATGCCGTTCATCACGGAGGAAATCTACTGCACGCTTTACCCGGACGCGGAGACGGTGATGACCGCGTCCTGGCCGGTTTTCGACCCGGCGCGCTCCTTCCCGGAGGACGAGAAGCTGATCAGCGGCTATCAGGAGCTTGTGCGCGGGATCCGCAACGTCCGGACGGAGATGAACGTGCCGGCGAAGACGAAGACCGATCTGATTCTCGTGGGACGGGACGCGGCCGCCACAGAGGAGCTCCGGAAGCTGACGGCGTCGCTGGGCGATATCGAGAGAATGGTTTTCGCCCGGACGATCACGGTGCAGGAGGACAAGACCGGCGTCGCGGAGGACGCGGTATCGGTGGTGACCAGCAGCGCGACAGCCTATATTCCGCTTGAAGAGCTGGTGGACCGGGAGAAGGAGATCGCCCGTCTGACGGCGGAGAACGAGAAGATGGATCGGGAGATCGCGCGGTCGAACGGTATGCTCGGCAACCCGAATTTCGTGAACAAGGCACCCGCGGCCAAGGTGGAGGCCGAGCGTGCGAAGCTGGTCGACTATCAGAACAGAAAGCGCCAGATCGAGGCGCAGCTTCAGCAGTATCAGGGGCACTGAAAGCGGATCGGAGGGGTGTCCGGAGCGAGTCGGAAGGCGCCGGCCGGCCTTTGGGGCCGGCCGGCGGACAGGTAAAGAATGAAGAAAGTACTGATGAAAAAGAAGACGAAATCCGTCAGCCCGGCGCAGGAAGAACGGAGAGCGAAAAGGACCGCGGCACTCAACCGGTACGCGCTGCTGCTCCACGGAATCTGCAGCGTACTCGGCTACTTCCTGATCGAGGCGATGGCGCGGCATTCGATTCCGGCCGCCTGGCAGTTTGCGGATGAGCGGACGAAGGTTTTCTTCTACAACGCGTTTCTGATTTTCGTGACGACGCTCCCGGCCTTTCTGATCCGGAAGAGGTCCTTTTACCGGCTGCTGGTGACGGTGTTCTGGTTTGCCCTCGGCGCGGCCAACGGCATCATACTGGCGAACCGGGTGACCCCGCTCACCGGGCCGGACTTCGGTATGATCAGCGAGGCGCTGAGCGTATCCGGAAAGTACTTCAGCAAATCCGTTACGATCATCCTTCTGGTTCTGATCGTACTCGGGCTGATCGCGCTGGTACGGTACCTGTTCACCTCGCCGTCCTACGGCGGACCGCTCCGCCTGCGGATCTGGATTCCCGTTTTCATCGGGTCCTGCGCCGCGCTGTACGGCTTCACTCAGTGGGGACTGGCCGCGAGACAGCTGTCCTCCTATTTCAGCAACATCGCGTCCGCCTATCTGGACTACGGTTTTCCTTACAGCCTCTCCGTGACGATCTTCGACACGGGCATCACCCAGCCGAACGGCTACTCGGAGAAGCTGGTGGAAGGAATTGTGGGTGAGGAAGGAAAGATCACGGAGACAGAAGCCTCGGATGACAAGCCGAACATCGTGATCGTCCAGCTGGAGTCCTTCTTTGACCCGACGCGGGTGAGAGGGCTGAAATTCAGCGAGGATCCGCTGCCCAACTGGCACAAGCTGTCGAAAACGTATTCGAACGGCTACTACACGGTGCCTACTGTGGGCGCCGGTACCGTCAACACGGAGTTCGAGACGCTGACGGGCATGAGCCTCCGCTTCTTCGGGGCCGGCGAGTATCCCTACAAGGGCATTCTCCGCAAGGAAACCTGCGAAAGCGCGGCCTTTGACCTCGCGAAGCTCGGATATTCGAGTCATGCCGTGCACAACAACGAGGCCAATTTCTACGGACGGCGGAAGGTGTACGCGAATCTCGGATTCAACTCTTTCACCTCCGGCGAGTACATGGATACGCAGAATGATGTCAACGAGAACGGCTGGATGCGGGACGAGAATCTGATCCGGCCCATCGAGGACGCGCTGGATTCGACGGACCATCAGGATTTCGTCTTCACGGTTTCCGTACAGCCGCACGGCGCGTATCCGACGGAGCCGACGATCGCCGATCCGAAGATCCGCGTGAGCGGAGCGGGGAGCGATGAGAAGAACTGCGCGTGGGAGTACTACACAAACCAGATCTACGAGGAGGACCGCTTCGTCGCGGATCTGATCGATGCGCTGAAGGAACGGGGCGAGCCGACGATCTGCCTGTTCTACGGCGATCATCTGCCGACGATGGGGCTTAGCGACCGCGACCTCAGGGGCGGAACGATCTTCCAGACGAACTATCTGATCTGGAGCAATCTGAACGGACAGAAGCGGAGCGTGAAGACGATCACTGCCTATCAGGCTGTGGCGGAGCTCTGCACGCGTCTCGGCTATCATATCGGCACGATGTTCAACTTCCAGCAGACGATGCAGAAGAACGAGAACTACCTCTACGACATGCAGGTGCTCCAGTATGATATGCTCTACGGGAAGCGGTACGTCTACGGCAAGACGAATCCGTTCTCGAAATCGGTGCTGGCGCTGGGCGTGAAGCCGGTCCGGGTGGACCGGGTCCAGAAGGTTTCCGCGAACGGTGTCTACTACGTATACGGGGAGAACTTCACCCAGAGCTGTAAGTTCCAGGTGAACAGCGAGCTCGCCGACACGACCTTCCTCGACAGCGGGACGCTGCTGGTGCGGAATGTGACGCTTCAGAAGGGAGACTGGGTCAACGTCGCCGTACAGAGCAACTCCAGCACGCACGGCATCCTGAGCACGTCCAACACCCTGGTCTACGGCGTCGGGCGTCTGGCGGATATGGGCACGGATGAGAAGACGGGTTCCGTTCCGGAAAGTGTGATGGCACAGGCGGAGTCCGTGCTCAACGATGCGGCGGGCAATGAACAGGAGCCGGCCTTTTCGGAAGCGGACAGGCAAATCAGAGAGAAGGCGTCATGACGTATCGGGAAGCGGTCGACGCGATCGAAGCGGTCGGCACGGAATCGATCAAGAATACAACCGAAGAGACACGCAGACTGCTGCATGCGCTGGGGGATCCGGATCGGCGGATTCCCCTCATCCATGTGGCGGGAACGAACGGAAAGGGGTCAGTCTGCGCCTATCTGGAATCGGTGCTGCGGGCGGGCGGACGCACCTGCGGCCTGTTTACTTCCCCGCATCTGCGCCGGATTAACGAGCGGTTCCGGATCGGAGGAGAAGAGATCGGAGATGAGGAGTTCGCCGGACTGTACGAACGGGTCAGGAACGTGATTGACCGGGAGGTGAGGGCGGGCGCGCCCGCACCGTCGTATTTCGAGCTGCTGTTTCTGATGGCCTGCACCTGGTTTTCGGAGCGGAAGGCGGATGCGGCGATTCTGGAGTGCGGCATGGGCGGTCTTCATGACGCGACGAACGCGATCGACCGTCCGGTGCTTTCCGTCATCACGTCGATCAGCCTCGATCATATGAAATACCTCGGGCAGACCATCCCGGAGATCGCGGCCCAGAAGGCCGGCATCATGAGACGGGGCGTGCCCTGCGTCTGCGACGGCTCCGACGAGGAGGCGCTTCCGGTTTTCCGGCAGTCCGCGGAGGAAGCCGGTTCGCCGCTCTACCCGGTTCTGCCCGCCGATTACAAAATCGAATCGCTTCGGAAGGGTGAGATTGATTTTTCCACATCCTTCCGCTATGATGGACATACGGCTTTTTCGGTCAGGGCCAACGCACCCTATCAGGTATCCAACGCGGCGCTGGCGCTGATGGCCCTGAAGGTTCTGCGTGAGACGGATCCGTCCCGCTTCGGGGATCTGACAGCCGATACGGTCCGAACAGGACTCCTGTCGATGCGCTGGCCGGCCCGGATGGAGGAGATTCTTCCCGGCGTCTATCTTGACGGCGCCCACAATCCGGACGGGATACGCCGGTTTCTCGAAGCCGCCGGATGCATTTTACAGGGAAAGAGAGGCGTGCTTCTGTTCTCAGCGGTCAATGACAAGGACTATTCCGAGATGATCCGGGAGCTGGCGCAGGGGCTCGACTGGTCCTGCATCTTCGTGACGGAGATCGAGGGATCGCGAAAATCCGATGCCGGGAGCCTTGTGGAACTGTTCCATCGCGCCGGGCGTCCGGACGCGGTGGCGGTGGCGGATTTCCGGGACGCCTTCCGGGAGGCGCGAAGGAGACAGGGCCGGGACCGGCTGTTTATCTGCGGCAGTCTGTATCTTGCCGGTGAGACGGAGGAGATAATCCATGATCAACTATGAAGAGGAACTGAAAAAATTCAAGCCGTCTCTGGACGTGGATGAGGCGGAAGGCGCCATCTACTCCCGGGATCTGACGGATGTGATCGATATTCTGAAGGAAATGCTGAAGGAGACCTCCACGAGTGAGAAGGGCAGATAATCGATGAAATGTATGAACTGCGGCGCGGAGCTGACGGATTCCGCGTACTGTCCGAAATGCGGCTGCGATGTCTCCGTTCAGAAGCAGGCAATCGTCCTGTCGGGGCTCTATTACAATCAGGGACTTGAGAAGGCTCAGGTGCGTGATCTGAGCGGCGCGATCGACCAGCTGAAGCGGAGTCTGAAATTCAACAAGCTGAACGTGCCGGCGAGAAATCTGCTGGGTCTCGTCTACTTCGAAACCGGCGAGGTAGTTGCCGCGCTCTCCGAGTGGGTGATTTCGAAGAACATCCAGCCGGAGGATAATATTGCGGCGGAGTATATCCGGATCCTGCAGCAGGACGCGAACCGGCTGGATATCATCAACCAGACGATCAAAAAGTACAACATCGCGCTCGAGAACTGCCTTGAGGGAAACGAGGATGTGGCGCTGATCCAGCTCAAGAAGATTCTGGCCCAGAATCCGAAGCTGATCAAGGGCTATCATCTGCTGGCGCTGCTCTATATTCATAAGAAGGAATACGAGAAGGCGAGGCGGCTGCTGAAGAAGGCGATTCGGATCGACCGGACGAACACCACGACGCTTCGGTTTCTTCATGAGGTTGATGAGCAGACGGGGACGGCGACTTCGCTTGAATCCCGTTTCCCGTTCCGCGGAAACCGGGAACCGGAACCTTCCGAACCGGATCCGGCCGGCTCGGAGCGGACGTCGGGATCGCCGGCCTTTTTCCGGGCGAACGGGGGAACGAGGAGCTTTTCCTTCCTTAATGTATTGCTGGGCGCGCTGATCGGCGCCGCGGCGATCTGGTTTCTCTTCATACCTGCCTATACGAAGAACATCAACCGGGCGGCCAACGAGAAAATCACCCGCTACTCGTCCGATATGGCGGTATACGCCTCCCAGATCCAGACGATGAACGACCAGATCAAGGCGTCGCAGGAAACGGTGGATACGGCGAAGGAGAAGATCGAGGCGGCGAACGCCAAATCGTCGAGCTACGACAACCTGATCTCCGCTCAGAACGCCTACAATAACGGGACATACGATACGGCCGCGGAGGCGCTCGCCGATATTGACGCCAGCCAGCTGTCAGCGGAGGCGAAGTCGGTTTATGACGGTCTGAGCTCCCAGCTGAAGGATTATCTGATGGCCGCCTACAAGAAGGTCGGACTCGAAGCCTTCTCGAAGGCGGACTACGCGTCGGCGATCACAAAGCTGGAGGCTGCCCGTGCGATCGACGCGTCGGATTATGATGTGCTCAATTACCTCGCTCATGCATACCGGCTCAGCGGCAATCAGGACAAAGCAGATGAGATCTTCACGCAGATCGTGCAGACATTCCCGAATTCGACGCAGTCGGAGAACGCGATGCAGTATCTGAGCGATGCCGCGAAGAAGAAGCTGAGCAGCGCCAGTTCGGACGCGGCCGACGGGACGGCGGCCGCCGCGGAGACGAAGAAGACCGGAGACGACGGGAACACAGACACGAATACGGATGAGAACAGCGGCGATGGCACCGGTGACACCGGAGACAATGACGGCGGCACCGATGAGGATCAGAATAATACAGGTGAAGACGAAGACGCGGAAGGCGATACCGGCGGTGACGAAGACGGCGGCGGGGACGTGACAGATGATACCGGCGATACGGAAGACGGGAACGGAGAAGCGGAACAATGAGCGGACTGACGTTTGCTGAGGCGCTTGAACAGATTGCCGGCCGCGGCGCGGTCCTCACGGATGAGCCGATGCGGCTTCATACGACGTTTCGGATCGGCGGTCCGGCGGATTACTTTGTGACGGTGCATTCGGCGGAGGAGATCCGGGACACACTGAAGCTCTGCCGGGCGCAGGAAATACCCTGCTTTCTGATGGGAAACGGGAGCAATCTGCTGGTTTCCGATGACGGTTTTCGAGGGACAGTGATCCGTCTCGGACGCGAGTACGGCGCGGTGCGCCCGGAGGGGGACGAGCTGGTCTGCGAGGCCGGCGCGTCGCTTTCGGCGATCGCGAGCGAGGCGCTGGCAAGACGGCTGACCGGCTTTGAGTTTGCGGGAGGCATCCCCGGAACCCTGGGCGGCGCCTGCCTGATGAACGCGGGGGCGTACGGCGGCGAGATGAAGCAGGTTCTGCGCTCCGTCGACTGTCTGACACCGGAAGGCAGGATGCGGACGGTTCCGGCAGCGGAGGCGGAGCTCGGTTACCGGCACAGCCGCTTCATGGACGACGGTTCGGTGATTCTCGGTGCGCGGATCGGGCTGACGGAGGGTTCGGAGACGGAAATCCGGCAGCGGATGGAGGAGCTCAGCCGGAAACGGAGAGAGAAGCAGCCGCTGACGATGCCCAGTGCCGGCAGCACATTCAAGCGGCCGGAGGGCTATTTCGCGGGCAAGCTGATTATGGACGCCGGACTCAGGGGCTACCGGGTCGGAGGCGCCCAGGTTTCCGAGAAACACTGCGGCTTTGTCGTCAATACCGGCGGCGCGACGGCCGCTGATGTCTGCCGGCTGATCTGTGATGTACGGGACCGGGTGAGGGACACGTCCGGTGTCACGCTGGTTCCGGAAGTGCGGTTTCTTGGGGCGGAAACGCCATGGTGAGAGCAGGAGGCAGGCGGTGCGGTTGGTCATTGTGACCGGAATGTCCGGCGCGGGGAAAAGTGTGGCGCTCCATCATCTGGAGGATGCGGATTACTACTGTGTGGATAATCTCCCGCTGTCGCTGATTCTGCCGTTTATCCGGATCGCTTCGGACGGGCGGGATGTCGAATATACGAAGTTCGCGGTTGGCATCGATGTCCGGAGCGGTCTTCGTCAGGCGGACTTCGAACGCGCCGCGGCGGAGATGAAGAAAGGGAACATCCGTTACGAAGTCCTTTTTCTTGATGCGTCGGATGAGACCCTGCTGAAGCGCTATAAGGAGACGCGAAGGACACACCCGCTTCAGGCAAGGGCCGGCGGCTCGCTGGAAAAGGCCATCGCGCTTGAGCGGCAGCAGCTTTCCTTCATCCGGGAGAAGGCGGACTATATCATCGATACGAGCAAGCTGCTGACCCGTGAGCTCCGTACGGAACTGATCCGGATCTTTGTCGAGGACCGGAATTACCGGAATCTGTATATCACGGTGCAGTCATTCGGCTTCAAGTACGGAATTCCGGCTGATTCGGATCTGGTGGTCGACGTCCGGTTCCTTCCGAACCCCTACTACGAGGCGGCGCTCCGGCCGCTGACCGGCAATGATCCGCCGATCGAGCGTTATGTCATGAGTCATCCGGAAAGCCGGGTCTTTATCGAGAAATATGTCGATCTCCTCAATTTTTTGATTCCGAACTATATCCGGGAAGGGAAAAACCAGCTCGTCATATCGGTTGGATGCACCGGAGGCCGTCACCGCTCGGTTGTGATGGCCAACGCGATCGCGGCCCGTCTCGCCGGCTCCCATCCAGAATACGGCGTGCGGATCGATCACAGGGATGTTGACAAGGACGGCGAGAGGAAGGAAGGCGGGCATGTCATTTTCGGCCGGGGTGAAGAAAGAGCTGGCCGGGACGGTTCCGGCCGCGAGGCATTGCCAGATTGCTGAGCTGGCGGCCTTCGTGCGGATGCTCAGCGCTCAGGAAAGAGCGGACGACGGGCTGCTCAGGTTCCAGACGGAGAACGAGTGGGCGGCGAGAAAGCTCTTTACTTTATCCAGACGAGCGTTTAAGATGAACATAGCTTTTTCCGAAACGCTTTCAAAGTCGGGAAACCGGACCATCTGGACGGGAACCGTACCGGACGCGGAGAGCGGACAGATGCTTCTCGCCGCGACTTCCCACAGCTCTGTGCTCCGCATGGAGTGCTGCAGAAAGGCGTTTCTGCGGGGCGCTTTCCTGTCCGCAGGCTCGATCAGCGCGCCGGAGAAGTACTATCATCTGGAATTCGTATCAAGAGATCCGGAAACGGCGGAGATGATCCGCGGGACGATGCGGTCTCTGGCGCTGGATGCCAGAATCGTCCGCCGAAAGGGCGACTTTGTGGTCTATCTGAAGGAGAGCGACCAGATCCTCGCGCTTCTCGGCGCGATGGGCGCATCGATTTCGTTTCTTAACATCGAGAACATACGGGTTTTGAAGGAGATGCGCGGCAGCGTCAACCGGCGTGTGAACTGTGAAACCGCCAATCTGAATAAAACCGTTGTGTCCGCAGTTCGCCAGATGGAAGACATCCGGTACATCCGTGACAGCGGAGGATTCGGGGAACTGACGCCCCAGCTGCGGGAGATGGCGGAGATCAGGCTTGCATATCCCGAGGCGTCACTGGCAGAACTGGGTGAGCATCTGAGTCCGCGAATCGGCAAATCCGGCGTCAACCACCGGCTGCGCCGGCTAAGCGCGTTCGCTGAGAATCTGCGTATGAGGCGGTCGGAGAATCAGACGTCCGGCCCTGGCTTCATAGATGAAGGCAAGTTTCAAGGAGGAAAGGATTATGACAAAGAGGGAGATTACGATTCGACTTGACAGCGGTCTGGAGACGAGGCCGGTGGCGCTGCTCGTGCAGATGGCCAGCCAGTTCCAGAGCGATGTGTATGTGGAATCAGACACCAGGCGGGTCAATGCGAAGAGCATCATGGGCATGATGACGCTCGGGCTTGACTCGGGATCCGAGGTGACAATCTCCGCGAACGGCGAGGATGAGAAGGAAGCGGTGGACAAGATCGCGGCCTACCTTACGAGAAGTCTTGGATGAAGAATGCGCAAAAGAAGGCGCCCCCGGAACGATTGTTCCGGGGGCGCCTTCTTTTGACAGCGAACGTGCTCATTGTCTGTCAAGCAGTCCTGTGCGGATGAGCACGGCAGGCGCCGCGCCGAAGAGCCACAGGCCGATCAGAGCGTAGCGGAGCGTGTCGAAGAGGAGAGAGTCGGGAAGCAGGGATGAGAGTCCGAACTCGAGAGCAAGGGCTCCTGCTGCCGCGACTACGAGGCGGATGATTTTTCCCGGCGTCGTACCGTCGGTCCGGAACGGTGTCAGCCGCTGGCCGAAAAGCATCACGCCGGCGAAACCGAGCCCGAGCCCGGCGGTCTTGAAGGCGTCGGCGGACATGACGGGATCAACTGTGCCGTTGCCCGCCAGCACGGCCCCCAGAAAGATCAGTATCGTGGAAAAACCGGTCAGAAAGAAGGCGAACAGCTCGCGGTTCAGCGGATTTTTCCGACTGAAGCGGCGCCAGAGCGGGAGTGTGACCATCGTAACCGCCAGAGTCAGGAGGAAGCCGGCCGCGACGTCCGAAGGCGTGTGACAGCCCAGATACATCCGGGAGAAGGCGACAAGCGCCATAAAGACGACAGCGGAGGCACGGACAGCTTTCTTCCTATTATAATAGATCACGGAAAGGCAGAGAGCTGCGGTGCTCTGCGTATGGATGCTGGGGAAGGAGTATCCGGTTGCCGTCGACAGCGCCATCGAAACAGGCCTGAACAGAGCGGTATCCGAGATGAGAATCCAGGGGCGCGGTACGTGGAAGACAATTTTCAGTCCCTGACAGAGCAGACCGGAAAACAGGAAGGCGAGCATCATCCCGTCAGCCCGGTTCTGATCATCGTTGAACCTGAGGAACGTGATGACGCCGACGACAAGAAAAGGCGTGCCGAGATAACTGATTCCCAGCGACAGATAATCGAGAAACGGGTTTCTCAGCCGCATAAGCAGTTCAAGAAAAGCCATTCAAACCTCCTTCACACGGAACCAGTACCGGTAGCTGTACCGGAAGCCGATCCGACGGTACAGGGCCTTTGCGCCGGCGTTGCCGCTGACGACCTGAAGATAAGCGCTGCTGGCCCCCTGCTTTCTTCCCTCTCTCAGAATGGTGCTCACGATGTTCCAGGCCAGGCCATGCCGGCGGTAAGTCTCATCCACATGAATCGCATAGACACCGACGGCGTCGCGGTCGAGGATCCCGAGTCCGGTTGCGACCACGCGTCCGCCGCTCCGTGCGAGCACCGCGATCTCGTCCATCGGAATGGCGTCGTACATCTGAGGCACGATGCGCCTGAAAACAGGATCAGACGTTCCTTTGAGCGCGAACAGCCCGTCGATCCACTCGAAGGTGACGCGGGGGAGAATCGTAAGCGGCATGGCGCCGGATCTGAGCTCCGGGAGACTGTCATCGGTCAGAGAACGGAGCATCACGTCGGTTGTGTGCTCGATCTGGTAGCCCAGCCCCTCCAGAAGAGGATCCGTCCCCGGGTCGCCCACCGGTGAAATCTTGAAGATACAGGGCGAATGCCAGTGGCGGTAGATCTGCTCGCAGACCGGAATCTTCCCGGCGAGCGGGAGCTGGGAAAGACCCAGCTGCTCGACGCAGTTTGTCCGGTGCGTGTAGAACGCGGAGTAACGGAGCACCCATCCGTCATAGAATTCGATCTGATAGGAAGGCCAGGCGTTGATGGAGAGATCTTCAATTTTCTTGATGTCGTCGTTCATCGATTCACGGACGTCCTTCCTGTCTGGACATGCAGCCGCCTGCGGGCGCGTCCGGGCGGCAGTCCGAATGCCGTCCGGTCCGGCCGCCGCCCCTGCATCCGGGGCTTGTACACGGCTTAAATTCCGTTTTATTATAAACGAATCGCGAACACGTGACAAGACGGTGCCCGGCAGGGAGGGCCGGCCGGCAGCGGGGAGAGCGCGGACTGCGGGAAAAAGAATATACTTTTTCCGAAGAAAATGATAAGATAGGGTAGACTGTGTGAACGAATCTACACAAGGAGACTGTCATGTCGAAATTTCTGAAGCTGATCGTCAATCTGTTTCTGATCGCCGCGATTCTGGTTGCGGTAGCGATTCTGGTCCCGCCGCTTGCGGGCATTACCACGACCATTGTGGACTCCTCCTCCATGGACACGAACCTGCCGCTTGGCTCCATCACGTATTCCACCGGCGTAGACGTGCATCAGCTTGAGGTGGGCGATGAGATCCTGAAGGTAAACGGCACATCGACCTATGCCTATTTTCTGAAGACCTGCGATCCCGACAAGGGCAGCTTTGAAGCGGTGAGCATCGCGGATCCGGCCGGCCAGCCGGAAACCATCAGCCTCCGGAACACGGTGTCCAAGGTCGCCGTGATGATTCCGTATATCGGCTACGTCCTGATCGCGATGCGCTCGATGGAAGGTGTGATCATCATCGCGCTGGTCGTGGTGCTGATGATCATCCTGTTCATCCTCTCGGAGCTCTGGAAACCGGACAGAGATGATGAGGAAGGAGAGGACGAGGAGGAAGTCGTGGCGGGTGGCCTTGACGCCGATGATCAGAGTGGAATCGACACCGCCGCGATCCGGGCTGCGGTGAAGGATAATATCGCTGCCATTAATCAGGAGGATGGCAGCGGGGAGCAGAATCAGAGCCGCGCCGAACGAAAGGCGGTGAAGAAGGAAAAACGCCGCAGGGAGAAGACAAAGGCTGCGCGGAGAGAGGAAACGCCTGAAGACACTTCGGAAGACACTGCGGCCGCCGCTCCGGAAAACGAAGTGGAAGATAAAACGGGATCAGCCGGTATGACAGCGGAGGAGGCCGGATTCTTCGGGGAGGACCTTGAAGCCGCGCTGACGCAGACGGCCGGAGCGCCGGCGGATTCGTCCGCAGCGGACGAAGCGTCCGGAGAGGCATCTGTCCCGGCGGAGGAAGAAAGCAGCGCGGAGAGCACGCCGGTTCCGGAGGACAGCCCGTCGTTCAACGAGCCGCCCGCCGGGTCCCATGTGTCGGACGTGGTGTCGGCTGTCGAAGAGGTGATGAAGGGCATCACGATCAACGAGCAGCGCCGGGAGGAAATTCCGCCTCTTGAGGAGGAAGCCGCTCCGGCCGCGCAGGCGGCGGAACAGATCGGAACGGAAACGCCGGACGACGGCAGCCGCTTCCGTAAAGTGAAGCGTCCCACGCTCGAGGAGATTGAGGAAGAGGTGAAGGAGGACGGCGGAACGGACGCCGATCTCAAAAAGGACCGGAACACAGGTGTGACGATCGTCGATTACACGGAGCTTCTGTGAGGAGGCGGAAGACGCCTGCAGCCAGAGATACGTCGGAAAAACAGCAAAAGATTGAACGGAAACCCCTTGCAATCGCAGGGGGTTTCCTGTATACTGGAATACGCTGTGACATGATAGCGATGAAGCGTGAGGTTGCTGCACATACGTTGCAGGTTTTCCGTGGAGCGAATGTCATGTAAGGATACTTGGCGACAAGTCACTGTGCTCGATAATCTTCCAAAAGGAAGAAGACCCGGGGAATTCATCCGGTCGGATGAGGACACGCCCGGCAATGTGTGCAGTCACCGCTTGTCGTACTCGCAAAAGTGCGAAAAGGAGGCGACTTTTTTTATGGCAAGTCAGGTAATGAGAATCACACTCAAGGCGTATGATCACACTCTGGTGGACGCGTCCGCGCAGAAGATCATCGAAACGGTCAGAAAACAGGGCGCGACGGTGAGCGGACCGGTCCCGCTTCCGACAAAGAAGGAAGTGGTTACGATCCTCCGCGCTGTCCACAATTTCAAAGACAGCCGCGAGCAGTTCGAGCAGAGAACGCACAAGAGACTGATTGATATCATTGCTCCGACCCAGAAGACGGTGGATGCACTGGCTCATCTGGAGATGCCGGCAGGTGTCTACATCGACATCAAGATGAAGAACAAGTAAACCATTAGAATGATTGCGCGAAAGCGTAATCCGCTGTAAGGAGGATTCAAGATGAAGAAAGCTATTCTCGCGAAGAAGATCGGCATGACACAGATCTTCAACGGGGACGGAACACTGACTCCGGTCACCGTTCTCGAAGCGGGACCGTGTGTGGTGACACAGGTCAAGACGAAGGATAATGACGGTTATTCAGCCGTTCAGGTCGGCTTCGAAGATATCAGAGAGAGCCTCGTCAACAAGCCGGCAAAGGGCGTGTTCGACAAGGCAGGCGTTTCCGTGAAGCGCTATGTCCGTGAGCTGAAGCTGGACAATGCGGAGGAGATGAAGCCGGGCGATGAAGTCAAGGCGGATATCTTCGCGGCGGGCGATCATGTCGACGCGACGGCTGTTTCGAAGGGCAAAGGCTTCCAGGGCGCGGTCAAGAGACTCGGCCAGCACAGAGGACCGATGAAGCACGGCTCCAAGTTCCACAGACATCAGGGTTCCAACGGAACTTCTTCCGATCCGAGCCGTGTCTACAAGGGCAAAGGCATGCCGGGCCATATGGGCAGCAAGCGCATCACGATCCAGAACCTCGAGGTCGTTCGCGTGGATGCGGAAAACAATCTTCTCCTTGTCAAGGGCGCCGTACCGGGCGCTAAGAAATGCCTTGTGACGATCAAGGAGACCGTAAAGTCGAGTAAGTGATAAGGAGGACGAATTACAATGGCTAACGTATCTGTATATAATATGGATGGCCAGGAAGTCGGTACGATGGAGCTCTCTGATGAGATCTTCGCGGCACCGGTGAAGGAAAACCTGGTTCATCAGGCGGTCGTGCTTCATCTGGCAAATATGAGACAGGGCACGCAGAAGGCCAAGACGCGCTCCGAGGTTTCCGGCGGCGGCATCAAGCCGTGGAGACAGAAGGGCACGGGCCACGCGAGACAGGGCTCCATCCGCGCTCCGCAGTGGAGACACGGCGGCGTCGTCTTCGCTCCGGTTCCGAGAGACTACTCCTTCAAGATGAACCGCAAGGAGAAGCGGGCGGCGCTGAAGTCCGTCCTCACGTCCAAGCTGCAGGAGAGCAACCTGATCGTGGTGGATTCGATTGCGTTTGACGACATCAAGACGAAGAACATGGTCAGAGTCATGAAGGCTCTGAAGGCCGAGAAGGCTTATGTCGTGCTGAACGGCGCGGACCGGAACGTCTTCCTCTCCACGAGGAACCTCCCGAACGTGAGACTGTCCCAGGCGGGCACGCTCAGCGTTTACGACATCCTGAAGTATGAGAAGCTGGTTCTGACTCAGGACGCGGTCAGGACGATCGAGGAGGTGTTTGCATAATGGCAGATCTGAAATATTACGACGTCATTCTGAAGCCGGTCGTGACGGAAAAGAGCATGAACCAGATGTCCGACAAGAAGTACACCTTCCTCGTTCATCCGGATGCCAACAAGAGCCAGATCAAGGAAGCTGTCGAGAAGATGTTCGACGGAACGAAGGTCAGCCGTGTCAACACGATGAATCTTGACGGCAAGACGAAGCGCAGAGGCGCAACGTTCGGAAAGACCGCAAAGGTCAAGAAGGCGATTGTCACTCTGACAGAGGAAAGCAAGGAGATCGAGATCTTCAGCGGTCTTTGATTTCCGGCGGACCACAATATGCGCATCAGAAGCGCGATAACAAATCCAAAGAAGGAGAACGGATATGGGCATCAAATCCTACAGACCATATACACCGTCCAGAAGAAACATGACCGGCTCGGATCACAGCGAGATCACGAAGTCCGTGCCTGAGAAATCTCTGACGGAGTCACTCAAGAAGAACGCAGGCCGCAACAACCAGGGCAAGATCACCTGCCGGCACCGCGGCGGCGGAAACAGAAGAAAATACAGAATCATTGACTTCAGACGCAACGGTAAGGACGGCATGCACGCCGTCGTCAAGGCGATCGAGTACGATCCGAACCGTACCGCAAACATCGCGCTGATCTGCTATGAAGACGGCGAGAAGGCTTACATCCTCGCTCCGGAAGGACTGAAGGTCGGCGCGACCGTGGTCAGCGGAGAGGATGCGGAAGTCAGAGTCGGCAACTGCCTGCCGCTCGCGAAGGTTCCGGTCGGCTCTCTCGTCCACAATATCGAGCTTCAGCCGGGCCGCGGCGGCCAGATGGTCCGCGCAGCGGGCAACGCCGCACAGCTGATGGCGAAGGAAGGCGGATACGCCACGCTTCGTCTTCCCTCCGGCGAAATGAGAATGGTTCCGATCGAGTGCCGTGCCACCATCGGCTCCGTAGGAAACGGCGACCACAACCTGATCAACATCGGCAAGGCCGGCCGCAAGAGACATATGGGTATCCGTCCGACGGTCCGCGGTTCTGTCATGAACCCGAACGACCATCCGCACGGCGGCGGCGAAGGTAAGGCTCCTGTCGGACGTCCGGGTCCGTGCACGCCGTGGGGCAAGCCGGCTCTGGGCTACAAGACGAGACCGCATAAGAAGCAGTCCGATAAGCTGATCGTGAGAAGAAGAAACGGCAAGGGCGCCGGTACGGCTGGTAAATAAGGAGGAGAAACATGGCACGTTCACTGAAGAAAGGACCTTTCGCAGACGCCTATCTGCTCAAGAAGGTGGATGCTCTTAACGCCAGCGGCGACAAGGCGGTCATCAAGACCTGGTCCCGCCGTTCGACGATCTTCCCGAGTTTCGTGGGACATACATTTGCAGTTCATGACGGCAGAAAGCATGTTCCGGTCTATGTGACAGAGGACATGGTCGGCCATAAGCTGGGCGAGTTCGTTGCAACCAGAACGTACAGAGGCCATGCCAAGACCGAGTCCAGGACATCTGTCAGGTAAGACTGATTCGAAAGGAGATTTATCATGGCAAAAGGACACAGATCCCAGATTAAGCGGGAGAGAAACGAAACAAAGAGAGAGACGAGACCGTCTGCCCGTCTTTCCCACGCCAGAATGTCCGTCCAGAAGGCCTGCTTTGTTCTGGACGCGATCCGCGGGAAAGATGTGGAGACCGCGCTCGGCATCCTTGAATACAGCCCGCGTTACGCATCCGGCGTGATCAAGAAGCTTCTTGAGTCCGCTGTGGCGAACGCAGAGAACAACAACGGCATGAACCGCAGCAACCTTTATGTCGCGGAGTGCTATGCCGGCCGGGCGACGACGATGAAGAGAATCCAGCCGAGGGCTAAGGGCCGCGCGTACCGTATCCTGAAGCGCACCAGCCACATCACGGTTGTTCTGGATGAGAAGTAAAGGAGGACTTACATGGGTCAGAAAGTAAATCCGCACGGCCTTCGTGTCGGTGTGATCAAGGATTGGAGCTCCAAATGGTACGCGGGCGACAAGGAATTTGCTGATTATCTTGTCGAGGATCACAAGATCAGAACGTTCCTGAAGAAGAGACTGTACAGCTTCGGTGTCTCCAAAATCGATATCGAGCGCGCCTCCGATCGTGTCAAAGTTACGATCTACACCGCGAAGCCGGGTCTTGTCATCGGCAAGGGCGGCGCTGAGATCGAGAAGCTGAGAGCGGAGCTTGCCAGGATGGTAGGCCACAGAGTGCTCGTCGACATCAAGGAGATCAAGCGTCCGGATCGTGACGCGCAGCTCGTCGCCGAGAACATCGCGCTTCAGCTCGAGAACCGTATTTCCTTCCGCCGCGCGATGAAGTCCACGATGCAGAGAACGCTGCGCGCGGGGGCCAAGGGTGTGAAGACTTCCGTGGCCGGCCGTCTCGGCGGTGCGGATATCGCACGCAAGGAAACCTACAGCGAGGGCACCATTCCGCTGCAGACGCTTCGCGCTGATATCGACTACGGCTTTGCAGAGGCGGATACGCAGTACGGCAAGGTCGGTGTGAAAGCGTGGGTCTACAACGGCGAAGTCCTTCCGACAAAGTCCGCAGGCGAAGGGAGTGAACAGTAATTATGTTAATGCCGAAGAGAGTAAAGCACAGAAAGCAGATGCGCGGTTCCATGAGAGGAAAGCCGACCAGGGGAACCAGAATCGCCTACGGCGAGTTCGGTCTTGTGGCCACCGAGCCGTGCTGGCTGAAGTCCAACCAGATTGAAGCTGCCCGTGTGGCGCTGACCCGTTATCTGAAGCGCGGCGGCAAGGTCTGGATCGATGTATTCCCGGACAAGCCTGTGACGGCAAAGCCGGCTGAGACCCGAATGGGTTCCGGTAAGGGCGCTGTCGATTACTGGGTAGCGGTCGTCAAGCCGGGCCGTGTCCTTTTCGAGATCGCGGATGTCGCCGAGGCTGACGCGAAGGAGGCTCTGCGTCTCGCGATGCACAAGCTGCCGTGCACCTGCAAGATCTGCTCGAGGGAACAGCTTAACAGCCAGAATGAAGAAAGCGCACCCGCATCCGCGGCTGCACCGGTCGAAGAAGGCGGTGAAGAGGCATGACGAAGAACAGCAAGTATGTAGAGGAACTGAGAACAAAGTCTGCAAATGAGCTGAACGAGGAGCTCGTCGCAGCGAAGAAGGAGCTCTTCAACCTGAGATTCCAGAACGCGACGAATCAGCTTGACAATACAGCCAGAATCAGGGAAGTCCGCAGGAACATTGCCAGAATCCAGACTGTCATTGCACAGCAGTCCGTAAAGGAGGCATAATCGATGGAAGAAAGAAACCTTAGAAAGACGCGCGTGGGCAAGGTCGTCAGCAACAAGATGGACAAGACCATCGTTGTCGCCATCGAGGATCATGTGCAGCATCCGCTCTACAAGAAGATTGTGAAGAAGACCTACAAGCTCAAGGCTCATGACGAGAAGAACGAGTGCAATATCGGCGACACCGTGAAGGTCATGGAGACCAGACCGCTCTCCAAGGACAAGAGATGGAGACTTGTACAGGTAGTCGAGAAAATCAAGTGATTTCGGGAGGATTCTTAGTATGATTCAGCAGGAAACCAGACTGAAGGTCGCCGATAATACCGGTGCGAAGGAAATCCTCTGCATCCGTGTCAACGGCGGTTCGACAAGAAGATATGCGTATATCGGTGATACCATCGTTGCCACGGTCAAAGATGCAACACCCGGAGGCGTTGTAAAGAAGGGCGATGTCGTCCGCGCGGTCGTGGTCCGCACGAAGCACGGCGCACGCAGAAAGGACGGTTCCTACATCAAGTTTGATGAGAATGCAGCCGTCATCATCAAGGACGACAACACCCCGAGAGGAACCCGTATCTTTGGACCGGTGGCCCGTGAGCTCCGCGAGAAGCAGTTCATGAAGATTGTTTCTCTTGCTCCGGAAGTGTTATAAGGAGGAACCTCATAGATGGCATCTTTAAAGATCAAAAAAGGTGATACCGTCAAGGTCATCACCGGCAAAGACAAGGACAAGGAAGGCAAGGTACTTTCCGTCAACGTCAAGAAGAACAGAGTCGTCGTCGAGGGCGTCAACATGGTGACCAAGCATCAGAAGCCCAGCGCGCAGAATCAGCAGGGCGGCATTGTCAACAAGGAAGCCCCGATCGACGTTTCCAACGTCATGTATCTGCACAAAGGAAAGCCGACACGCGTCGGGTTCCGCTATGAGGACGGCAAAAAGGTCCGCTTCGCCAAGTCTACCGGCGAGACGATCGAGTGAGAAGGGAGGCCAGGAGCTTGAGCAGACTGAAAGAACAGTACGACAGCGAGATCGCTGCCGCAATGCAGAAGAAATTCGAGTACAAGAATCCGATGGAGATCCCGAAGCTGGTCAAGATCGTCGTCAATATGGGCGTCGGCGAAGCCAAGGAGAACGCGAAGCTGCTTGACGCGGCTGTCGCGGACATGGAGACCATCACCGGCCAGAAGGCCATCCGTACCAAGGCGAAGAAGTCCATCGCCAATTTCAAGATCCGTGCCGGCATGCCGATCGGCTGCAAGGTCACGCTTCGCGGCGAGAGAATGTACAACTTCGCCGACCGCCTGATCAACCTGGCTCTTCCGCGGGTCCGCGACTTCCACGGTGTCAGCCCGGATTCCTTCGACGGACGCGGCAATTATGCATTAGCTATCAAGGAACAGCTCATCTTCCCGGAAATCGAGTACGACAAGGTCGACAAGGTCCGCGGAATGGATATCATCTTCGTCACGACAGCCAAGACGGACGAGGAAGCGAAGGAACTGCTCCGGTTATTCAATATGCCGTTTGCCAAGTAAGGAGATAGAATATGGCTAAAAAATCGATGAAGTTAAAGCAGGCCAGAAAGCCGAAGTTCTCTACCAGAGAATATACACGCTGCAGAATCTGCGGACGCCCGCATTCCGTTCTGAAGAAGTACGGGATCTGCCGTATCTGCTTCCGTGAGCTTGCCTACAAGGGCGAGATTCCGGGCGTGAAGAAAGCATCCTGGTAAAGAATAAACGAAAGGAGAGTCATAAGAATGACGACGACGAACGATCCTATCGCAGATATGCTTACGAGAATCCGTAACGCCAATACTGCAAAGCATGATACAGTCGATGTCCCGATGTCAAAGATGAAGCTTTCCATTGCTGACATTCTTGTTGACGAAGGCTATGTCGCAAAGTACGATATTGTCGGCGAAGGCGTTCAGCGGGTGATCAGGATCACGCTGAAGTACGGCGCGGACAAGAACGAGAAGATCATCTCCGGCCTGAAGAGGATCTCCAAGCCCGGTCTCCGGATCTACGCAGACAGCGAGAACCTTCCGAAGGTGCTTGGCGGGCTTGGTACAGCCATCATTTCCACCAGCAAGGGCGTGATGACGGACAAGGCGGCAAGAAAGCAGAATGTCGGCGGCGAGGTGCTTGCGTACATCTGGTAATTCAAACCGGATATCAGCATACGCTGACTGAAAACAGAGGGGCGGCAGACGCTCCCCGGACAATCTAAGTCAGGAGGATAGAAATATGTCACGAATCGGCAAGCTTCCGGTCGTTATCCCGGCCGGCGTCACTGTCGAAATTAAGGAAGGCAACACGGTCACCGTGAAGGGACCGAAGGGGTCGCTGGAGAGAACCTTTGTTCCGCAGCTCACGATCGAGCAGAAGGAAAATGAGGTTGTCGTCACCAGACCGGATGACAAGAAGGAGACCAAGGCACTCCACGGTCTCACCCGTGCGCTCATCCACAACATGGTCGTCGGTGTCAGCGAAGGCTACACGAAGACACTGGAAGTCAACGGTGTCGGCTACAAGGCACAGAAGCAGGGCAAAAAGCTCGTCCTTTCTCTTGGATACAGCCATCCGGTCGAAATGACCGATCCGGAAGGTCTTGAGTCCAAGGTTGACGGCAACAAGATCATCGTCTCCGGCATCAGCAAGGAGCAGGTCGGTCAGTATGCCGCGGAGATCCGTTCCAAGAGAGCTCCGGAGCCGTACAAGGGCAAAGGCATCAAGTACGACTATGAGGTGATCCGCCGCAAAGTCGGTAAGACCGGTAAAAAATAAAGAAAGGAGAGCATGACATATGATTAACAAACGTTCAAGAAGCGCACTTCGCGTGAAGAAGCACAGCAGACTGCGTTACTACATCAGCGGCACGGCTGAACGTCCGAGACTGGCCGTGTTCCGCAGCAACAAGCATATGTATGCGCAGATTATCGATGACAGCGAGGGCAGGACGCTTGTGTCCGCCTCCACTCTCCAGGCGGATGTCAAGGACGGACTCACTTACACAGACAATGTGGAAGCAGCTGCCAAGGTCGGCAAGGTCATCGGCGAGAAGGCTGTACAGGCCGGAATCAAGAAAGTCGTCTTTGACCGCGGCGGGTTCATCTATCAGGGCAAGGTCAAGGCGTTGGCGGACGCGGCCAGAGAAGCCGGCCTTGAGTTCTAACAGGAGAGGATAATCAGATGAGAGCAAACGAGGATAGAAGAAGAGACAAAGACGACAACGGCATGGAAGACAGAGTCGTTGCGATCAAGCGTGTCACGAAGGTCGTAAAGGGCGGTCGCAACATGCGGTTCTCGGCTCTGGTCGTCGTCGGCGACGGAAACGGCCATGTAGGCGCCGGACTTGGCAAGGCGGCTGAAATTCCGGAAGCGATCCGCAAGGGCAAGGAAGATGCCATGAAGCATATGATCACGGTTGCCCGGACGGATTTCAAGAGCGTCACGCATGACAACATCGGGAAATACGGCGGAGCGACCGTGCTCCTCAAGAGAGCTCCGGAAGGTACCGGCGTCATCGCCGGCGGCCCGGCCCGTGCGGTCATCGAGCTCGCGGGCATCACGAACATTCGTACGAAGTCCCTGGGCTCCAACAACAAGCAGAATGTGGTATTCGCTACGCTCGCCGGTCTGAAGCAGATCAAGACGCCTGAGGAAGTCGCTCGTCTTCGCGGCAAGACCGTCGAAGAGATTCTGGCGTGAGGAGGCAGACATGGCAGATAAGAAATTAAAGATCACACTTGTGAAATCCACCATCGGCGCGGTCCCGAAGAATAAGAAGATCGTTGAGTCCATGGGCTTCCATAAGCTCAACTCCAGCGTCATTCTTCCGGATAACGCCGCAACACGCGGACAGCTGGCGAAGATCGGCTATCTTGTCAAGGTTGAAGAAGTCGAATAACTGGGGAGGTACGAGTATGGATTTATCTAATTTATCACCGGCGGAAGGCTCCCGGATGAATGACAACTTCCGCAGAGGCCGCGGTCACGGATCCGGCAACGGCAAGACGGCAGGCAAAGGCCACAAGGGCCAGAAGGCACGTTCCGGCGCGCCGAGACCGGGCTTTGAAGGCGGTCAGATGCCTCTGTACAGACGCCTTCCGAAGAGAGGCTTCACGAACAGAAACACCAAGGTCATCACTGCAATCAACGTGGATGTTCTGAACCGTTTTGAGGACGGAACAGAGGTGACCCCGAAGCTCCTTATCGAGAGCGGTGCGGTTTCGAAAATCGTGGACGGCGTCAAGATTCTCGGCGGTGGCGAGCTGACGAAGAAACTGACCGTGAAGGTCAACGCGGTGAGCGGGAGCGCGAAGAGCAAAATCGAGGCGGCAGGCGGTACAGTCGAGGTGATCTGAGATGTTCAAAAAGATGATTGACGCTTTCAAAGTGAAGGATATACGGCACAGGCTCGGATTTGTTCTCCTGTGCCTGGTCATCATCAGAATAGGCTCCCAGATTCCGGTTCCGGGCGTGAACAGCAGCTACTTCGAGTCATGGTTCAAGCAGAATGCTGGTGACGCGTTCAATTTCTTTGACGCGTTCACCGGCGGCTCTTTCTCGAGCATGTCGATTCTGGCTCTGTCGATTACGCCTTACATCACTGCATCCATTATCGTTGAACTTCTTACGATCGCGATCCCCGCACTTGAAGAGATGCAGCGCGACGGCGAGGACGGAAGAAAGAAGCTGGTAGCGATCACACGCTACCTGACAGTCGGTCTTTCACTGTTCGAATCCGTCGCAATGGCTGTCGGCTTCGGTAATCAGGGACTTATCCCGAATATGAATTTCGCGAAGGCATTCACAGTTGTGGTATGCCTCACAGCAGGCTCCTGCTACCTGATGTGGGTCGGCGAGCAGATGACGGAAAAGGGCGTGGGCAACGGTATTTCCATGGTCCTTGTCATCAACATTCTCTCCCGTGTCCCCCAGGATCTCACGAGCCTTTATGAAACCTTTGTTTCTGGCAAGACCGTCGCGAGAGCCGCGCTTGCGATCCTGATCATCGCCGTCATTCTGATTGCAATGGTCGTGATGGTCGTCGTGCTTGACGGTGCTCAGAGGCATATTCCGGTGCAGTATTCCAGAAAGACGGCCGGAAGCCGGATGATCGGCGGGCAGAGCACGCATATTCCGCTGAAGATCAACACAGCGGGCGTGATTCCTGTCATCTTCGCCTCATCCATCATGTCCTTCCCCGGCATCATTGCCACGTTCATGGGCAAATCCAATGTCGGCGGCTGGGCGGGCACTGTGCTTGGCATCCTGAGCGAGAGCAACTGGTTCGACCGGACCCGTCCGGTGTATACCATCGGTGTCGCGATCTATATTGTGCTCGTCATTTTCTTTGCCTACTTCTACACATCGATCACCTTCAATCCGCTTGAGGTGGCGGACAACATGAAGAAGCAGGGCGGCTTTATCCCCGGCATCCGTCCGGGTAAGCCGACGGTTGACTATCTGACGCAGATTCTGAACTATATCATCTTCATCGGAGCGGTCGGCCTGACGATCGTCGCTGTGATTCCGTTCGTCTTCAACGGCCTGTTCGGAGCGAGCGTGTCATTCGGCGGCACCTCGATCATCATTATTGTCGGTGTCCTTCTGGAGACCGTCAAGCAGATTGAATCCATGATGGTCGTGCGCAACTACAAGGGATTTTTGAGCGAATAACGGGATCATTCCGGGGAACGCCCGCTGCGGCGGGCGTTCCCCGGGTTTGACTTATATAAGTGTCATTCCGACAGAAGAGGAGGTTCGAATGAGACTGATCATGCTAGGAGCCCCGGGCGCCGGCAAGGGAACGCAGGCTGCCAGAGTGGCCGAACGTTTCCGGATCCCGCATATTTCAACCGGCGACATCTTCCGGGCGAACATCAAGAACGGAACGGAACTGGGCAAAAAGGCTAAGAGCTATATGGATGCCGGAGAGCTCGTGCCGGACGAACTTGTCTGCGATCTCGTAGCGGACCGTATCGCGCAGCCGGACTGCGGGGAAGGCTTCATTCTGGATGGATTCCCGCGCACGATCCCGCAGGCCGAGGCGCTTGACGAGGCAGTGAGAAAGGCCGGAACACCGATCGATTTCGCTGTCGACATTGAGGTGCCTGACGAGCATATCATTTCCCGCATGGGCGGAAGGAGAGCCTGTGTTTCCTGCGGGGCGACCTATCATGTCGTCTACAATCCGCCGAAGAAAGAGGATGTCTGCGACCGCTGCGGCGGAAAGCTGGTGCTCCGGGATGATGACCGTCCGGAGACCGTTAAGAATCGTCTCGATGTTTATCACGCCCAGACGCAGCCGCTGATTGACTATTATAAGGATAAGAAGGTTCTCGTCACAGTAGACGGCACGCAGTCCATGGACGACGTATTCAGCGCGATTCTGGAGAAGCTGGGTGAATAAGATGCCCGTTGTGATCCGAACCGATGAAGAAATCGCGCTGATGCGCGAATCGGGCCATTTGCTTGAACTGGTTCATCAGGCTCTGCATGCCATGATCAGGCCGGGGGTATCAACAGCGGAGATCAATCGCGCCGGGGACCGTAAGATCAGAGAACTCGGGGGTGTTCCGAATTTTCTTGATTATGACGGATATCCCGCCTCGATCTGCGTCTCCGTCAATGACGAGGTGGTTCACGGGATTCCGTCTGATGACAGGATACTGAAGGAGGGAGACATCGTATCCCTTGACGCAGGACTCATCTGGAAGGGCTACCACTCCGACGCGGCGCGGACATGGATTGTCGGACGCGCCGCAACCGAGACGGAACGGCTCGTCGAGGATACCCGGATGAGCTTCTTTGAGGGAATGCGCTTCGCCCGTGCCGGCCATCATCTTTACGAGATCTCGGCCGCGATCGGGGCGTATGCCGCAGAGCGGGGGTACGGTGTCGTTGAGGAGCTTTGCGGGCATGGGATCGGAACGCATCTTCACGAGCCGCCGCAGATCCCGAACTACCGTCAGAAGGGAAGAGGAATCCTGCTGGTGCCCGGCATGGTCCTCGCGATTGAGCCGATGATCAATCTCGGCACAAAGGAAATCGAGTGGATGAGCGACGGGTGGACTGTCAGAACCGCCGACCGGGAGCCTTCTGCCCACTACGAAAATACCGTTCTGATCACGGACGGAGACCCGGAGCTGCTTACATGCACCGGCTTCGATGAACGTGAACTGATCCGAACGATGCATGCATGAACGATTAAACGAGGAGGAGTACAAGCAAATGGCAAAGTCCGATGCGATCGAAGTCGAGGGCAGAGTGCTGGAAAAGCTGCCAAACGCCATGTTCCGGGTAGAGCTGGAGAACAAGCATGTCGTGCTGGCTCATATCAGCGGGAAGCTGAGAATGAATTTCATCAGGATCCTTCCGGGGGACAAGGTCACGATCGAGCTCTCGCCGTATGATCTCGACAAGGGCCGGATCATCTGGAGAGACAAGTAAGGGACCGGATATCCCGGTTATGTACGGCGCCGGGTTCTGATTTAAATGAAAAAACGGATTGCATCTGCCCAAAAAGCGTGATATTATATATATCGCGCTTTTTGGGTATTCGTGCGCGAAAAAACAGAAAAGGAGGTTCGTCATGAAGGTCAGATCTTCAGTAAAGCCGATGTGCGAGAAGTGCAAGGTAATCAAGAGAAAGGGATCGATCCGCATTATCTGCGAGAATCCGAAGCACAAACAGAGACAGGGCTGATGCCTGTCGTATATCTTCATTATTTAAGCGCATAACAGTCTGCGAGCGCGGCTGCTCAGGCTGTTGACTATAGATCAGCGAAATGGGCGTCTCCTTCGGATGACGGCTTTTGGCCGATATATAGTGCTTAATACCGGTGCGTCATTTCACCGGAAAGGCCGTGACGGGACGGCGGACGTCTGCATTTCCCGGAAGCTGTCGAAATGATGAGCATCAGTCACGGCTGGGTTCCGATATCCCCGGAACCCCAATTAGGACACCCGCAAGGGGTATCACTACATCATCAGGTATATTGCAAGGAGGAAACACAATGGCTCGTTTAGCTGGAGTGGATTTACCGAGAGACAAGCGTGTGGAGATCGGACTGACCTATATTTATGGAATCGGCCGCACCACATCCAACAAGATTCTTGCGGAAGCCGGTGTCAATCCGGATACGCGAGTCCGTGATCTGACCGATGAGGAAGTCGGCAAGATCAAGGACGTGATGGACAGAACCTGCACGGTCGAAGGTGATCTCCGCCGTGAAGTGGCGATGAATATCAAGCGTCTGCAGGAAATCGGATGCTACAGAGGCATCCGTCACAGAAAAGGTCTGCCGGTCCGCGGCCAGAACACAAAGAACAACGCCCGTACGCGCAAAGGACCGAGGCGTACGGTTGCGAACAAGAAGAAGTAAATTATTCATTCGATAGAATCGGGATTCCAGAAAGGAAAGTAGGTTAGTTTTTATGGCAGCTAACAAGAATACGAAGAAGACGGCGGCAAGCAAGCGCCGTGTCAGAAAAAACGTTGAACATGGACAGGCTCATATTCAGTCATCCTTCAATAATACGATCGTGACACTGACGGATGCGCAGGGAAATGCACTCTCCTGGGCTTCCGCAGGCGGCCTGGGCTTCCGCGGTTCAAGGAAATCTACTCCCTACGCAGCGCAGATGGCGGCTGAGACAGCGACGAAGGCAGCGCTGGTTCACGGTCTGAAGACGGTTGATGTTTTCGTCAAGGGACCGGGTTCAGGAAGAGAAGCAGCGATCCGTGCGCTTTCCGCGGCCGGACTGCAGGTTCTCTCCATTGAGGATTGCACACCGGTGCCGCACAACGGCTGCCGCCCGCCGAAGAGGAGACGCGTCTGATTCCCGGCTGTCTTCCATGACAGCGCTTGAAACCGTTCGGACACGGACCGGGACGCCGGTGAGCCGGCGGACCCGCAGATGGAAATAACCGCAGGTACGAATTTAGGAGGTCCATAAATAAGATGGCAGTTAACAGAACACCTGTCCTCAAGAGATGCAGATCACTCGGACTTGAGCCGACATATCTCGGTATCGATAAGAAATCCAACAGAGAACTGAAGAGATCCAGCAGAAAGGTCTCTGAATACGGCGTCCAGCTTCGTGAGAAGCAGAAGGCGAAGTTCATCTACGGCGTGCTTGAGAAGCCGTTCCGCAACTATTACGAGAAGGCGGACCGGATGGAAGGCATGACCGGCGAGAACCTGATGCGTCTTCTGGAGATGCGCCTCGACAACGTGATCTTCCGTCTCGGCTTCGCGAGAACGAGAAGAGAGGCACGTCAGATCGTCGACCACAGACATGTGCTGGTCAACGGAAAGCTTGTCAACATTCCGTCCTATCAGGTGAAGGCCGGCGACAAGGTCGAGATCAAGGAGAGCAAGAAATCCTCTCCGCGCTACAGAGCTGAGAACGGCATTCTGGCGGCTACATCCGGCAGAGCGGTTCCGGACTGGCTCGAGGCGGATCCGGAGAAGCTGGAAGGTACGGTCAAGGACGCGCCGACCAGAGAAGTCATCGATGTGCCGGTTGATGAGATGCGCATCGTCGAGCTGTATTCCAAGTAATCGAACCGGGCAGCCGGACCGCCGTGTCCCGATTTTCGGGAAACGGTTCCGGCCGCCTGTTGTCTGTCATTTCTGGCACCCTTCAAAAGTCACTTATTATCCTTAAGGAGGGATTCAAGTGTTCGATTTTAATAAACCGAAGATTACGATCGAGGAGCTGTCACCCGACAAGCGTTTCGGCCGGTTCGTCGTGGAGCCGCTTGAGCGCGGCTACGGCACGACGCTTGGCAATTCGCTTCGCAGAATCATGCTCTCCTCGCTCCCGGGTGCGGCTGTCAGCCGGGTGAAGATCGACGGTGTGCTTCATGAATTCAGTCCGATCCCTGGCGTTAAGGAAGACGTGTCCGAGATTATCATGAATCTCAAATCGCTTGCGATCCGGAATACGTCCGAGACGGATGAGCCGAAGACAGCCTACATTGAGTATGAGGGCGAAGGCGTGGTCAGAGCGTCCGACATTCAGGTCGATTCTGACATCGAAATCATGAACCCGGATCAGGTGATCGCGACGCTGGACGGCGGTCCGAACAGCAAGCTGAATATGGAAATGACGATCACGAAGGGCCGGGGCTACGTCAGCGCTGACAAGGGCAAGAAGAGCGACCAGCCGATCGGAGAGATCGCCGTGGATGCGATCTACACGCCGATCGACCGCGTGAACATGAATGTGGAGAATACGCGTGTCGGCCAGCAGACCGATTTCGACAAGCTGACCCTTGATGTCTGGACACGCGGTACGCTCAGCCCCGAGGAGGCGGTCAGTCTGGCGGCGAAGGTGCTCAGCGAGCATCTCAAGCTGTTCATCGATCTGACGGATACGGCCAGAACCGCGGAGATCATGAGTGAGAAGGAGAACGACGAGAAGGAGAAGGCTCTCGAGATGAATATCGATGAGCTTGAGCTTTCCGTCCGTTCCTACAACTGCCTCAAGAGAGCCGGCATCAACACGGTGGAAGAGCTTTGCAGCCGGACGCCGGAGGATATGATGAAGGTTCGAAATCTCGGACGGAAGTCCCTTGAGGAGGTTCTCGCCAAGCTCAAGGAGCTCGGGCTTTCCCTCCGGGAGAGCGAGGAGGCCTGAGCGGCCCGCTCAGGCGAATGATATCAGCAGATGCGCGCCGGATGACCGCCGGTGCGATATCGGAACAATCACGGCTTTTCACGCGGCGTCAGTAAGACCGAAGAGCATGGCGCCGCGCGCCGCATGAGGAGGATAAGAAACATGTCAGGTTACAGAAAACTCAGCAGAACAACCGCTCAGAGAAAGGCGCTTCTTCGCAGCCAGGTCACAAGCCTGATCTATCACGGAAAAATCGTCACCACCGAGTCCAAGGCGAAGGAAGTTTCGAGGATCGCGGAAGGGCTGATCGCACTCGCTGTCAGGGAGAAGGACAATTTCGAAACCGTGACGGTCACCGCGAAGGTTCCGCAGAAGGACGCGGAGGGCAAGCGGGTGAAGGAAGAGAAGGACGGCAGAAAGGTCACCGTCTACCTCGAGGAGCAGAAGGAAATCAAGAAGGACGCTCCGTCCAGACTGCACGCAAGACGGAAGATGAACCGGGTGTTCTATCCGGTCGTTGAGGTTCCGACCGCGGGCAAAGGCCGCAAGAAAGGCACGAAGAAGATTGATCTCGCCCAGAAGATGTTTGACGAGATCGCTCCGAAGTACGAGAAGCGCAACGGCGGCTACACGAGAATCGTGAAGATCGCCCAGCGTCCCGGAGACGGCGCGATGAAGGTTCTGCTCGAGCTGGTATAAATCGGAAAAAGCATAACGAAACGGAGGGTCGGCACGCAGTGCCGGCCCTTTTGCAGTTCCCGGGACACCCGGTGTGTCCGACCGCGGTTGAGTTTTCCGGCTCTCCGTGTCATAATGGATTCGATTTATGCGGATGGGAAGGGAGGCGTTTGCTTGACTGGAAGACATATGCTGTGCACCGGATCAGCCCTGTTTCTTGCGGTTTGCGCTGCGGCGCTCTTCCCTTCCCCGGCCCGCGCCTCTGCAGCGGACTGGACGGCTGTTTCCCGGAAAGAGGGACTGGATGCAGCCGATTCCGCCTCAGTCGATTCGGAGGCGGAGGCGCCTCCCGGCGTGCCGGATCTGACGGAGGTTCTCCATCCTCAGGGCTCGCATTACCGGATTGTCTGTCAGGACATGACGCTTCCGGAACGGTTCGGCGCTCAGATCGCCGGATATAAGGACGGAGGGGAAAAAGTCAGAGAAAAAGCCTCGCGAGTCACGAGACTCAAGGGAGCCATCGGGGAGATTGAGATCGACTGGACGGTCCTGAATGCGCCTGATGAGGAATATCAGGCGTATCTCGACCAAGAACTGAGCCGCGTAGACGAGCTGAACGCGGAGGACCGGATCGACCTGTTCACGGTCGGAACGAATTTGCTGCCCAAGTACTGTCAGGGCGATCAGGAGGTCGCGATGACGGCCGGGGAAATCGGTTTGTCGGAGAGCGATCTCGTCAGCCAGTTCGAGCCGCTTCGCACGCTGGCAAAGGGGGCGGACGGAGAGCAGAGAGCCGTGACGTATGAGCTGCCGGTGTGCGCCTGGGTTTACCGACGTTCCATCGCGAAGGAGGTGCTCGGTACGGACGATCCCTCCAGAGTCGGGGCCGCTGTGCAGAACTGGGATGCCTTTGAGCAGACGGCGGCTAAAATGAAGACGTCGGGATATCAGATGTATTCCTCATGGATGGAATTTTATGACATCTGTGCAGCGGAAGCGTCCGCCCCGTGGGTGGATGAGGAAAATGCCCTCCGTTTTGATGACGCGGTTGTGGAATGGATCCGCAGAACCCGATCTGATGCGGAGACGGGATATGTGCACGGGACGGAACGGGGCTCGGAGGAGTGGGTCGCCGATATGGCGAAGAACAGCAGGGTCTTCGGATTCTGTCTGACGCCGGCGGAGATCCGTACAACACTTGCCGGAACGGACAGCGGAAAGGCCGGCGACTGGGCGGTAACCGGCGGTCCGGGCAGCTGTCTCGACGGCGCCTCATGGCTGTGCGCAGCCGCAGGGAGCGACAACAAAGAACTGACGAAACGGGTGATGCAGACGCTGACAACCGGTGAGGAAAGCATGATGGATATGCTGACCCGGACCGGAATCGCGGTCAACAACCGGAGCGTGATGGAGCAGGCCGCCTCGGACCGGACGCTGACAAACGCGGTTCTCGGAGGCGAGAACCCGTTCGGTATCTGGCTGAGGGCGGCCGGAAAGGTCAGCGTCGAGCACAGGACAGACTATGACGACGGGCTGAAGCAGATTCTGGAGGCTTCCTACCTTCCGTACTTTAAGGGGGAGACGGACGAACAGTCGGCCCTCGGAAATTTCTACGCGGCGGCGCTGACACGTTATCCGGATCTGCTGACATGATCCAGGAAACGGAACCGGCGGGATGATGACTCCGGGGCCCGGAGAAGCAAAGGAGAGTTATGGACAATCAGAATAACCAGCAGCCTCGCGGGGGCGGCAACCGGAACAACAGACAGTCTCTTCTGATCCTTCTGGTATGCATCCTCGTCAGCATGCTCTGTATGAGCCTGTTTTCCGGGCTGTTCGCCGATTCGTCGTCGAGAAAGATCTCGTATGACGAGTTTATCAGGATGCTGGACAGCGGCGAGGTCAGGAAGGTCGTGATCAACACGGACACCATTGATATCACGCCGAAATCTGCCTCCGGATCACCTGTGATTGTGAAGTACTACACGACGAGGACGGAGGATGTCACCGCGCTGACGACCCGGCTGGAGAAGGCGGGCGTCACCTTTGAAAAGAAGGCGAACAGCGTTGCGATGGGAGTGCTGGAAACACTGCTCAGCTTCCTGATCCCGTTCATCTTCTTCCTCGTGCTCATGAATATTCTGATGGGGCGCATGAACCGCGGCGGCGGGATGATGAACATCGGAAAAAGCAGGGCCAAATCCTATGTTCAAAAGAACACCGGCGTGACGTTCAAGGACGTGGCCGGCGAGGATGAAGCGAAGGAGAGCCTTCAGGAAGTGGTGGACTTCCTGCACAATCCGGGCCGCTACGTGGAGATCGGCGCGAAGCTGCCGAAGGGCGCGCTTCTGGTCGGCCCTCCGGGCACCGGCAAAACCCTGCTGGCGAAAGCGGTTGCCGGGGAGGCGAACGTTCCGTTTTTCTCGCTGTCCGGCTCCGAATTTGTCGAGATGTTTGTCGGCGTCGGAGCGAGCCGGGTCCGTGATCTTTTTGAGGAGGCGAAGAAGAACGCCCCCTGCATCATCTTCATCGATGAGATTGACGCCATCGGCAAGACGAGAGACAGCGGCCGGTTCGGCGGAAATGACGAGCGGGAGCAGACGCTGAATCAGCTCCTCGCGGAAATGGACGGATTTGACTCCTCGAAGGGACTTCTGATTCTGGCGGCGACGAACCGGCCGGAGGTGCTGGATCCCGCGCTGCTTCGTCCGGGCCGCTTCGACCGGCGGATTATTGTGGACCGGCCGGATCTCAAAGGCCGCGTCGCGATTCTCAAGGTGCACGCGAAGGATGTGGCGATGGACGACACGGTGGATCTCGACGCCATCGCGCTGGCCACAGGCGGCGCCGTCGGTTCCGATCTTGCCAACATGATCAACGAGGCGGCGATTCTCGCGGTCAAAAACGGACGCAGGGCTGTCTCTCAGAAGGATCTGCAGGACGCGGTCGAGATTGTACTCGTAGGCAAGGAGAAGAAGGACCGGATCCTCGGAAAAGAGGAACGCCGGATCGTCTCGTACCATGAAGTGGGGCACGCGCTGCTCACGGCTCTTCAGAAAAACGCGGAGCCGGTTCAGAAAATCACGATCATTCCCCGCACGATGGGCGCGCTCGGCTACGTCATGCAGGTTCCGGAGGAGGAAAAATTCCTCAGCACGAAGAAGGAGCTGGAGGCCCGGCTTGTGGTGGCGCTGGGTGGACGGGCGGCCGAGGAGATCGTCTTCGATACTGTGACGACGGGTGCCGCCAACGACATCGAGCAGGCGACGGCCATCGCGCGTGCGATGATCACACAGTACGGCATGTCCGAGAAGTTCGGGCTGATGGGGCTCGCCTCTCAGGAAAGCCAGTATCTGGACGGCCGCGCGGTGCTGAACTGCGGCGACGAGACGGCGACGGAGATCGACCACGAGGTGATGGCGCTGCTGAAGCGCTCGTATGACCAGTCACTGGCCCTTCTCAGGGCGCACCGGAAGACGATGGACCGCATCGCCGCCTTCCTCATCGAGAGGGAGACGATCACCGGGAAGGAATTCATGCGGATCTACCGGGAGTGCGAGGGAATCCCGGATCCCGACGGACCGGCGGATGACGGCGGAGAGCCGGGCTCTCCGGAGCAGGCTGAGAAAACGGCGGAAGCCGGGCAGAAGAGTGACGGTGCCGGGGCTGTGAACGAAGCGCCGGCGCCGGAGAACCGTGCTGAATCGCAGACCGCAGGAAACGCTCCGGGAGAGCAGCGGAATGACGTGCCGGAGCCGGGCACGGAAGATCAGGCAGGGCCGGAGGAGAAAATGCCGGTGCCGGAGACCGGTCATCATCCGGATCCGGAGGATGCGGACGCAGAGCCGGACGAGGAGCCGGAACGGACCGCAGAGACGGAGGAGCCGGCTGAGTCTCCGGAAGCCGCCGTGCGCTCGACCGAGGAGGAACTGGCGGCGAGTGTGAAGGCGGTGGTCGAGGAACGCCGCCGGACGCAGGAAGAAGCCGAACGATCCGAAGAACGGGATGAGTCCGGACCAGAGCCGGAAACGGAAGAGGCCCCCGGGAACAGGGCGGAAGCGAACGGATCCGGGGAAGACGGAGAGCCGGAGGACCAGGATTTCTGGGATTCCATCCGGAAGATCTGAAAGAACCGTGACATGACAGTGAGACCGAATCAGCCCGTCCGCCGCGGGGAACCGCGGCGGACGGGCTGAAGCCGTATCAGACGGTGAAAGCGTCAGAAGGGAGAAGCAGTGAGCGAGGAGGAACCGTTTGTAATCAGCGAGGAGCTGAAGAAGCTGCCCGCCGCCCCCGGCGTCTATATCATGCACAACGCGAAGGATGAGATCATCTATGTCGGCAAGGCTGTGAACCTCCGGAACCGGGTGCGGCAGTACTTCCAGAGCCAGAAGAATAAGACGCCGAAGGTGATCCGCATGGTGTCCCAGATTGATCATTTCGAGTATATCGTCACAGACTCGGAGCTGGAGGCGCTGGTGCTCGAGTCGAATCTGATTAAGGAGAACCGGCCGAAGTACAACACGATGCTCAAGGACGACAAGAGCTATCCGTTTATCCGCGTGACGCTGGGCGAAGCGTATCCGAGAGTCGTGATGGCGCGGCGGATGAAGAAGGATGCGTCGAAGTACTACGGCCCGTATCCGACGGCGGGCGCTGTGCATGACATGATCGATCTCGTGCGGCGGCTGTACCGCATCCGCTCCTGCTCGAAGCAGATCGTGCCCGGTCAGCCCGCCCGGGAACGGCCCTGCCTGAATTATTACATCGGCCAGTGCGACGCGCCCTGCCAGGGCAATATCCCGGAAGAAAGCTACAGGAAACGGGTGGAGCAGGCGGTTGACTTTCTCAATGGCAACACGAAGGATGAGATCAGCCGTCTGACACGGCGAATGGAAGAAGCGTCCGGGGCGATGCAGTATGAGGAAGCCGCCGCGTGCCGCGACCTCATTCAGAGCATTCGCGTGATCGGGGAAAGACAGAAGATCACCGGATCTGACGGCAACGACCGCGACGTGATCGCGCTGGCCGCGGACACGGTGAAGGAAGCCAACAGCTCGATGGGGCGGACGGAAGCGGTGGCTCAGGTCTTTTTCGTCCGGGACGGAAAGCTGATCGGACGGGAGCATTTCTTCCTGACCGCGGAGGACACCGACGATCCGGCCCGGATCCTCCGGAACTTCATCGCCCAGTACTATGCGGGCACGCCGTTCGTCCCGAAGGAGCTGATGCTCGAGCAAGACGTGCCGGAGCGTGCGCTGCTTGAAGAGTGGCTCACGAAGCGCCGAGGAAGCAAAGTTTCGATCCGGGTGCCGCAGCGGGGCATGAAGGAGAAACTGGTGGAGATGGCACGGGAGAACGCAGTCAACGCGCTCCAGCGCGACCGGGAACGGATGCAGCGCGAGGCGCTCCGGACAGTCGGGGCGGTCCGGGAGATCGCGGATCTGCTCGGCCTTGAATCGGCGGACCGGATGGAAGCGTATGACATCTCGAACATCAGCGGATTTGAATCGGTGGGATCGATGGTCGTCTACGATCAGGGCAGGCCGAAGCGGACGGATTACCGGAAGTTCCGAATCCGCACGGTGCAGGGGCCGAATGACTACGCGTCGATGGAGGAAGTGCTGACGAGGCGCTTTCAGCGGGCGAAGGACGGATCAGCCGGTTTTTCGCGGCTGCCGGATCTGATCCTGATGGACGGCGGACGCGGCCAGGTGCATATCGCGGAGAAGGTGCTGCATGCTATGCAGCTGGCGATCCCGGTGGCCGGGATGGTGAAAGACGACTATCACCGGACGCGGGGACTCTGGTACCGGGAGCGGGAGGTGCCGATCCGGCGGGATTCGGAGGGCTTCCGGCTGATCACACGGATTCAGGACGAGGCGCACCGGTTCGCGATCGAGTACCATCGCCTGCTTCGCAGCAAGGGCCAGGTCCGCTCGGTTCTGGATGACATTGAAGGGATCGGAACCGTCCGCAGAAAGGCGCTGCTCCGCGCCTTCGGGTCGGCGGAGGGAATCCGTGACGCGTCGCTGGACGAGCTGAAGCATGCGCCCTCAATGAACGCCGCGGCGGCGGCGAAAGTGTACGCGTTCTTCCATCCGGAACCGTCCGGAAACGGGACACGGGCCAACGCCGGTACGGAAGAGGCCTGAGAGACGATGAGGCGCCGACCTCCGGAGGAGCCTTCAGCGGGCAGGACGGATTCCTGAGAGACCGGTCAGCCCTCTTCGCCGCAGGGCTCCTCGAAGACGGCCGGCCCGAGAACCTCGACCTGGCCGGCGCCGTCGGTCAGCTCGGTGACCAGGGCAAGGACGAAGTCCTTCCGGCCGGCGGCGGGAAGGACTTCGACGGTCACGCCCTCGCCGTATTCGGTGCCGGTCACCGGGATCCCCTCCTTCGCGAGACGGTAGGACAGCCGGCCCAGCTGTGTGTAGGGGCAGCGGATGCGCAGACGGACGCCCTGGCGGACGGTGACGATTCCCGCGGCCCCGACGGCGTCACGGGCTGCGGCCGTGTAGGCCCGGACGAGTCCGCCGGTGCCGAGCAGCGTGCCGCCGAAGTAGCGGGTGACGACCAGCAGACAGCCGTGCAGTCCGCGGCCGGTCAGAACCTCCAGCATCGGCCGGCCAGCTGTGCCCGAGGGCTCGCCGTCGTCGCTGGTGCGTGTCACCTCCGCCGGAGAGCCGGGCTCGCCGGCGACATAGGCGAAGCAGCGGTGACGGGCGTCGTAATAGCGCTTCCGGACAGAGGCGAGATACGCCTCCGCCTCGTCCGGCGTGCCGACGCGGACCGCTTCCCCGAGGAAGCGTGATTTTTTTTCGATGATTTCGGACGTGCCGTTGGTTCGGATGGTTCGGAAGTCCAAGTCTGCGTTCCTTTCTTTCAGATGGCAGGGGACGGCGGCTGCATGTTCCACGTCATTATAGCAGAAAATGCACCCGGCGGCAGAATGTGAATTCCATCGCGGATTCTTGGAAAGAACCGGCTCCGATGGTATAATGGCGGCATGAAAAGCAAAGCCAATTCGAAACATGAAGACGGAAAATTCAGAAAAAGACGGCCGCGAAAGAAGAGAGGCGTGATCCGCAGCGTGCTGCGGGGCTTCCTTTTTGCGGTCCTTTTTCTGCTTGTGATCGGAGGGGCAGCGGCGGCCGGCGTCATCAGCGGGTGGATTTCCAGCGCGCCTGACGTGGATTCGATCAGCATCTCCCCCAGCGGATATGCAACCTACATCTATGACGCGGACGGACGCCAGATGCAGAAGCTGACGACCTCGGATTCCAACCGGACCGCGGTTTCGCTCAGTCAGGTGCCGGTCTCTCTTCAGCACGCGGTGGTCGCGATCGAGGACGAGCGGTTCTATCAGCACGGAGGGATCGATATCCGCGGCATCCTGCGGGCGGCGGTGCAGGGCGTCCGAAACGGCTTCCATTTCTCAGAGGGTGCGAGCACGATCACGCAGCAGCTGATCAAGAACAATGTCTTCACGGACTGGACCGGCGAGACGACGATGCTGGAGAAGCTCAAGCGCAAGGTGCAGGAGCAGTATCTCGCGGTGAAGCTTGAGAAAAAGCTGAAGAACAAGGACCTGATTCTCGAGAATTACCTCAATACGATCAACCTCGGAGCCGGAACCTACGGCGTGGAGGCCGCGTCGAGAAAGTATTTCAACAAGGATGTGTCGGCTCTCAGCCTCTCCGAGGCGACCGTGATCGCAGGCATCACGCAGAATCCGGCGAAGTACAATCCGATCAGGCACCCAGAGGCCAACGCGGAGCGGCGGAAGCGCGTGCTCACGAAGATGGCGGAGCAGGGCTACATCAAGCAGACCGAGATGAACGAATGCCTTGCTGACGACGTTTATCAGGAAATTGCGGACGCGCAGGAAGCCGCCCGGACGACGGAGAACACGGTATACTCGTGGTTCGTCGACGCGCTGACCGGCCAGGTGGTGAAGGATCTTGAGGAGAGGGGCGGCTATTCCGAGACGCAGGCCTACCAGCTTCTGTATTCGGGCGGCCTCCGGATCTATACGACGCAGGACCAGTCCCTTCAGGCGATCTGCGACGAGGAGTACGCCGCCATGACGGAATTCGCGGAAGGGTCGGAGTCGTCTCTCGTCCTGATGGATCAGTCCACCGGAGCCGTGAAGGCGATCGTAGGAGGCAGCGGGAAAAAGACCGCGTCGCTGACGCTGAACCGGGCGGTCAGCGTGAAACGTCAGCCCGGCTCGACCTTCAAGATCCTCTCGACCTACGCGCCCGCGATCGACAGCGGCAAGCGGACGATCGGCTCGTACGAGTGTGATGAGCCGTATGCGTATGCGGACGGCACAGAGGTACATGACGCGGAGGAGGGCTATCTGGGCTGGATTCCGCTCCGGCAGGCCATCGTGCATTCCGTCAACGTGGTCGCCGTCAAAGTGCTGACCGCGATCACGCCGAAGGCAGGACTCGAGATGCTGGAGAAATTCGGATTTACGACGCTCGACGAGAAGAAGGACGCGGGCCAGGCGCTGGCACTGGGAGGCATCACCAATGGTGTGACGAACCTGGAGCTGACTGCGGCCTATGCGGCGATCGCAGACGGAGGCGTGTACATGCCGCCGGCCTTCTACACGAAGATCACGGACATGAACGGGAACACGGTCATCGACAATTCGTCGCCGGAAAAGACGCAGGTCATCAGCCGGGAGACGGCGTGGATCCTGACGGACGCGATGAAGGGCGTCGTCTCCGACGGAACCGGTACGGACTTGCAACTCGACAGCGCGATGGCTGTCGCCGGTAAGACCGGAACGACATCCAGTTACCGCGACCTCTGGTTTGTCGGCTATACGCCCTACTATACGATGGGCATCTGGTACGGCTATGATGACAACACGGTGATCCCGGAGGGGGAGCAGAGCCGGATCGCCCACAAGCTCCTCTGGAAGCGGATCATGGACCGGATCGCGGCGGACGAGACGGTCCGGGATTTCGAGAAGCCGGAAACGGTCCGCCGGATGAAGCTGTGCGGGCTTTCCAACATGCTGCCGTCCGAGACCTGCCAGTACATCAGCGACGACTATGTGGCGGACCGCTATGTGCCAACGGAGATCTGCAATGTGGACGGGGACGGACTCTTAAGCGAAGGACAGGACGAGCCCCGGACGCTGACGCCGGAAGGAAATCCGACATCGGCGCCCGAGAAAGCCGTGACCTCCGCGCCGACACCGGCGGTCACCGTGGTGACGCCGACGGAGAATCCGGACGCGCCGGTCCTGCATCCGGATGAGGACTCGGCCAGGCCATCCGCCGATTCAGACAGCTCCGCGCCGGCTTCCGAACCGGCCGGAACCCCTCCGCCGGCGGAATCCGGCGATTCGGGGACACCGGATTCACAGCCGGACGACGGGGACAGTACGCAGGCTGTTGGCTGAACGGACGGATGAAAAATGGCGAAAAGAAACGGAGACGACTCAGGTCGTCTCCGTTCCTTTCGGGTTGGACATATTCTCCTGTACCCGGCGGTACAGCTCCTGCGCGGCATTGTAGCCCATCTTCTTCTGGCGGTGGTTGACCGCGGCGGTTTCGACAATGACGGCAAGATTGCGGCCCGGCCGGATCGGAATCGAGTGGCAGACCACCTTGTTGCCGAGAAACTCAGTGTATTCCTCCTGAAGGCCGAGACGGTCGTACTCGCGGTCGCGGCTCCAGTCCTCCAGCTTGATGACGAGGTCGATGGACTGCGTATCCTTCACGTGCTCGACGCCGTAGAGCGTCTTCACGTCGATGATGCCGATGCCCCGCAGCTCGATGAAGTGCCGCGTGAGGTTCGGCGCGGAGCCGACCAGCGTGACGTCGGAGACCTTGCGGATGACGACGACGTCGTCGCTCACGAGACGGTGTCCGCGGCGGACCAGCTCAAGAGCGGCCTCGCTCTTCCCGATTCCGCTCTCGCCCATGATGAGGACGCCCTCGCCGTAGACGTCCACCAGCACGCCGTGGACGGAGATGCTGGGAGCCAGCTCCACGCCCAGCCAGCGGATGATCTCCGCCATAAAGGAGCTGGTCGTGCGTTCCGTCACCAGCGTCGGCACGCCGTATTTCCGGGAGATCGACAGCATGTCCTCCGATGGCTCGGTCAGCGTCGTGAAGATGACGCAGGGAATCCCGCTCGAGATGAAACGGTCGTAAATCCGTTCCCGCTCGGCGTCGGGCAGCTGCATGATATAGGAATATTCCACGTACCCGATGATCTGAACCCGTTCTTTCACGAAGTGGTCGTAATAGCCGGTCAGCTGAAGAGCCGGCCGGTTGATGTCCGGCGTCGTGAGCTGAATCTGCTTCATGTCGATCTCGGGCGTGAGATTCTGGAGCTTCAGCGCGTCCGCCAGTTTCTGAAGACTGACTACGGTTTTCATTTCCGCCTCCGATCAGGCCTTCTCCGGCTCCGGATAATCCGTTCCGAAGGTCTCCACTGTGACCGTCTTCATGACCTGATCTGCCTTCGGACGGTCGTTCCAGTCCGTTTCCGTCTCCGCGATCCGGTTGACGACGTCCATTCCGTCCGTCACCTTGCCGAAGGCGGCGTACTGTCCGTCGAGATGGGGCGCGTCCGCGTGCATGATGAAGAACTGGCTGCCGGCGGAGTCAGGGTCCATCGCACGGGCCATCGAGAGCACACCCGCGGTGTGGCGGAGCCCGTTGTCGAAGCCGTTGGTGCTGAATTCGCCGCGGATCTCATAGCCCGGACCGCCCATGCCGGTTCCGGTGGGATCGCCGCCCTGGATCATGAACCCCGGAATCACTCTGTGAAAGATCAGTCCGTCGTAGAATCCTTTTTTTACCAGAGAGATGAAGTTGCGGACCGTATTCGGAGCAGTGTCCGGGTAAAGCTCAGCCCGGATCACGCCGCCGTCCGCCATCGTGATCGTGACAACTGGATTGTCCATAGTACGAATCTCCTTATCATATGCGGTGTGAAATGCAGATGTGAGACCGTCTCCGCGCCGGAAACGCGGGAGGCGGGGCTGAAGCGGCCGCAAAGGCGCGTTTCTGCTTCTTTTCAGTATCGCACAACATCGGGAAAAACACCACGGCTCCAAGCCGTTTTTTTGTGAAAAGAAGCGGAATTTCGGTGTTTTTTTGAGAGACGCTTCATTGACAGTGCAATGCGCAGCTTTTATAATAGCGGTGACTCTTTGCTTTGGTGAAGTGCCGGACAGGCCGACGGATGCGGTCTGTGGTCCGGCATTTTCTTATTCTGGCAGCTGTTCAGGGAAGGAGCCCGGAGAGTGAACGGATCCGGCGGCCCGCGGCGCGCATTTTGGGCGGGGAGCCATCAGAAATCTGAACGTTAGAAAGGAACAGTATGGCAAAGTATATTGTAAAGCGGGTGATTCTCGCAATCGTATCCATCCTGGTGATCTGCATGATCACATTCTTCGCCATGAACGCTGTACCGGGCGGACCGTTCAACTCGGAAAAAGCGTTGTCGCCGGCGACCAAGAAGGCTCTGGAGGCAAGGTACAATCTCGACAAGCCGGTGCCTGAGCAGTTCATCATCTACATGAAGGGCATCCTGCACGGAGATTTCGGCGTCTCACTGAAAACCGGGCGCGACATCTCGACGACGATCCGCAACTGCTTCGGCGTCTCCGCCACCATCGGCGGGCTGGCCGCTCTGTTCGCCGTCATCATCGGTATCATTCTGGGAGCGCTGGCCGCACTGTTCCGAAACCGCTGGCCGGATCGGGTGATCATCTTCTTCACCACCCTCTTCACGGCCATGCCGTCCTTCGTCTTCGCGACTTTCCTGCTGATGATCTTCTGCATCCAGCTGAAGGTGCTGCCGGTCTGGGACGCCAGCAGCCGCTCCCTGATTCTTCCCGTCATCTCGCTGGCGGCCTATCCGACCGCCTACATCACGCGACTGACCAAGACGAGCATGCTGGACGTGCTGGGGCAGGACTACATCCGCACCGCCCGCGCCAAGGGCGTACCCACTGTCAGAGTGATCTTCAAGCATGCCCTCCGGAACGCGCTGATTCCTGTGATCACATATGTCGGACCGATGCTGGCCAGCATTCTGACAGGATCGCTGGTCGTCGAGAACATCTTCACCATCGGCGGACTCGGACAGCAGTTCGTCCAGTCGATCTCGAACCGTGACTATCCGATGATCATGGCGACGACGATCTTTCTGGCGGTGATCATGATCGTGATGAACCTTCTCAGCGATATCCTTTACAAGGTCGTCGACCCGAGAATCACTCTGGACTAAGGAGGACGAAAAGCAGTATGGAAATGCCAAAGAAGAACCCGCTGAGTCTTCAGATCGATCTCAGCAAATTCGAGAAGGCGACGGATGAGGAGAAGCAGCAGGCCGACGTCATGAGCAGGTCCACGACCTTCTTCAGAGACGGAATGCGGAAGCTGATGCGGAACCCGCTGGCGGTGGCCTCCATCGTCGTGCTGGCTCTGATCATTGCGACGATCGTCGTTGCCCCGGCTGTCGTCCCCTACAGCTACTCGGAGATCATCCGCGTAGACGGGAAGCGCGACCGCGGCGCCAAGAACCTCGGCCCCTTCGAGTATTCGGAGAATGAACAGAAGTATATGGAAAAGACGGGAAAGAAGCTCTTTCCTCACATCATGGGAACCGATTCGCTGAGCCGCGACTATTTTATCCGCGTTGTCTACGGGACGAGAATTTCTCTGTTCGTCGGTGTCTTCGCGGCGATCCTCGTGCTCATCATCGGCGTGGTCTACGGATCCATATCAGGGTACGCCGGAGGGCGGGTGGACCTCATCATGATGCGGATTGTTGACGTGATCTACTCGCTGCCGGACATGCTGATCATCATCCTCCTCTCGGTGGTGCTCAACGAGACGCTGACGAACAGCAAGAACAAGCTGGTCCAGTCTCTTGGATCCAACATGATCTCGATCTTCATCGTCTTCGGCCTCCTGTACTGGGTCAGCATGGCCCGGCTGGTCCGCGGCGAGATCCTCACCATCAAGAACAACGAGTACATCCTCGCGGCGAAGGCGGTCGGCGCGAGCTCGGGCCGGATCATCCGGAAGCACATCATCCCGAACTGCGTCAGCGTCATCATCATTACGACGGCGCTGCAGGTGCCGTCGGCGATTTTCACCGAATCCTTCCTTTCCTTCGTTGGCATGGGCGTCAAGGCCCCGATGCCGTCGCTGGGCTCGCTGGCCAACGCGGCCCGGCAGGGACTGCAGAGCTACCCGATGCAGCTGGTGTTCCCGGCTGTCACCATCATCCTGATCGTGCTGGCGTTCAACCTGCTGGGCGACGGTCTGAGAGACGCATTTGATCCGAAACTGAGGAGGTAAGCAAGATGGCAGACGCAAGGACTGCGAATGATGAGAAAACGCCGATTCTGGAGGTACGGAACCTCCACACCTCCTTCACGACGGACAAGGGTGAGGTGAGGGCGGTCAACGGCGTGAATTTCAAGCTGTTCCCCGGCACGACGCTGGGAATCGTGGGCGAGTCCGGCTCCGGCAAATCCGTCACGGCCTACTCGATCATGCGGATTCTGGAGCAGAACGGACACATCACTGAGGGCCAGGTTCTCTACCGGGGCGAGGACATCACGAAATACAGCGAGAAGCAGATGGCGGATTTCCGCGGCAAGAAATGCTCCATGATCTTCCAGGATCCCATGACCTCGCTGAATCCGGTGTACACAGTGGGAAACCAGATCCGCGAGGCGATCCTGACGCATAAGCAGGTATCCCGCGAGGCGGCGTATCAGAAATCACTGGAGATGCTGAAGCTGGTAGGCATCAACGACGCGGAGAGACGGATCCGTCAGTATCCTCACGAATTATCCGGCGGTATGCGGCAGCGCGTGATGATCGCGATGGCGCTGGTCTCGGAACCGGATATCCTGATCGCGGACGAGCCGACCACGGCGCTCGACGTGACGATTCAGGCGCAGATTCTGGAACTGATGCAGGATCTGCAGAAGAAACTGAAGATGGCGATCATCATCGTGACCCACGATCTGGGCGTCATCGCCCAGATGGCGGATGAGATCGTGGTCATGTACGGCGGCCGGATCTGCGAGAGAGGTACGGCGGACGACATTTTCTACCGGCCCTGCCACGAGTACACCAAGGGTCTGCTCCGCTCCATTCCCCGCGTGGACAACATGAAGGAGAAGCTGGTGCCGATCGGAGGCAACCCGATCAACCTGCTCAACATGCCGAAGGGCTGCGCGTTCTGCGCGCGCTGCGATGAGGCGATGAAGATCTGTCTCACGGACGTTCCGCCGGAACTCCGGATGCCGGACGGCCATTTCGCGTCCTGCTGGGTGAACGTCAGGAATCACAATTATATGGAGGTGCCGGAGCGATGAGCGACGTAAAAGAAGGAACGAGCGAGTATCTCGTCGAGGTCGAGGACCTGAAGGAATACTTCCCGATTCACACCGGCTTCGGCAAGACCACGATGCTGAAGGCCGTGGACGGCGTCAGCTTCCGGATCCGTCCGGGCGAGACGCTGGGCCTCGTGGGCGAGTCCGGCTGCGGCAAGACGACGGTCGGCCGGACGCTGCTGCATCTCTACAAGCCGACCGGCGGAACCATCCGCTTCAACGGCGCGGAGGTCACGGAGAAGAACATGCACGACTACCGCCGTCAGATGCAGATGGTGTTTCAGGACCCGTACTCCTCGCTGGACCCCCGCATGACGGTGGAGGATATCATCGGGGAGCCGCTGGACGTTCATCATCTGTACCAGACGAAGGCGGAGCGCCGGGAGAAGATTCTGAACCTGATGGAGCTGGTCGGCCTCAATGCCGAGCACGCGACGCGCTATGTGCATGAGTTCTCCGGCGGACAGCGGCAGCGGATCGGCATCGCCCGGGCGCTGGCCGTGAATCCGAAATTCATCGTCTGCGACGAGCCGGTTTCGGCGCTGGACGTCTCGATTCAGGCCCAGGTCGTCAATATGTTCGAGGAGCTGCAGGAGAAGCTGGGCGTGGCGTATCTTTTCATCGCCCACGACCTGCTGGTGGTCCATCATATCTCCGACCGGATCGCGGTCATGTACCTCGGCCGGATCGTGGAGATGGCGGACGCCGATGAACTGAACGAAAATCCGATCCACCCGTACACCCTGTCCCTGCTCTCCGCGGTGCCGATCCCGGATCCGGAGACCGCGAGGAATCAGAAGCGGATTATTCTGGAGGGCGACGTACCGTCTCCGCTCCGGATGCCTTCCGGCTGCGCGTTCCGCACGCGCTGCAAGTACGCGACGGAGCAGTGCGCCCGGGAGACGCCGGCGCTCACGGACCGGGGCGGCGGTCATATGGTTGCCTGCTTCAACCGCTGACGGCGGTCCGCCGCCTTTTTGTGACGGAATTGTGAACCATCCATAGACGGAGGCGGCGAATTGATGCTATAATTGGCACCGTACACGAACAGGACATGATTCCTGGGAAAATAAGGAGGACAAAGTATGAAGAATCGAGTACTGTCATTCTGCCTTGCCGGCATCACAGCGGTCGGCATGCTGGGCTCCACCGTCGTGATGGCGGATTCAGCGGTTGAGTCGGCTGCGGCCACGGAGTCGGCTGAATCGGCTCTGCCGGGCGACGTGACGGACCTCTATCCGACACCTCACGGCGTGACCTACAAGGGCGCGGGCTACAATTCGGCGGCGCCGGACTGGTCGGAGTACGACGAGCTGATCAAGAAGATCAAATCCAACATCCCGACGGATGAGCGTGTGAAGCTGATGCATCAGGCAGAGGATATCCTGATGGGCACCGGCGCGGTCATCCCGATCTATTACTACAACGATCTTTATCTGCAGAAGACCGACGTGGACGGCATCTATTCCAACCTCTTCGGCTTCAAGTATTTCCGCAACGCGACGGCTCCGCGCGACGTCCTGAAGATCAATCTGGCGTCCGAGCCGGCGAAGCTGGATCCGGCGCTGAATACGACGGTTGACGGCGCGTGCATGGTCGTCAACATGTTCAGCGGCCTGTATTCCTATGACAAGGACGGCAACCTCGTTCCGGAGTGCGCGGACGACGACAACCCGTATGAAGTCTCCGACGACGGCCTCACCTACACCTTCCATCTGAAGAAAGACCTGAAGTGGTCGGATGGCAGCGCCCTGACGGCGAAGGACTTCGAGTACGCCTGGAAGCGGGCGGCTGATCCGAAGACCGGCGCGGACTACTCCTATCTCTTCACGGATACCTTCGCGACGGACAGCGACGGCGCGATCGACGTCAAGGCGACGGACGACACGACGCTGACCGCGAAGCTGCTTGCGCCGTGCGCGTACTTCCTTGATCTGGCTGCGTTCCCGGCCTTCTATCCGGTCCCGCAGGCGGCGGTCGAGGCGGCTGACAAGGACGGCTCCAACCCGGGCGCGTGGGCGACGGAAGCCGGCTACATCACCAACGGTGCCTACACGATGACCTCCTGGGATCACAACCAGTCCATCGTTCTCAAGAAGAACGACAACTGGTTCAAGGCGGATGAGGTCAAGATTCCGGAGCTTGATTTCATGCTGAGCGCAGACGACACCGCGATCTACGCGGCGTACCAGTCCGGCGACCTTGACTTCGCGGATACGGTTCCGACCAACGAGATCGCGTCCATCAAGGACAACGACGACTTCCATGTCGTGGACAACCTCGGCACCTATTATGCGTGCTTCAACGTAAACAGCCCGATCTTCGAGGGCAAGACCGTCGATCAGGCCAACGCGATGCGCAAGGCGATCTCTCTGCTGATTGACCGCCAGTACATCATCGAGAACATCGGCCAGACCGAGCAGAAGGTGGCGACCTCCTTCATTCCGGTCGGTATGGCGGACGGCAACGGCGGCACCTTCAAGGAGAACTCCGACGCCTACACCTATCCGGTGAAGGACGCGACGGGTTACTATCCGGAGACCACTGGCACCGATGACGACGCCAACGTCGAGGCGGCACAGGCGCTGCTCGAGTACGCCGGCTACAAGTTCACGGACGACGGCATGCTCTCCGATGAGACGCCGCTCAACCTCACCTATCTGACCAACAGCGGCACGGGTCACGAGGCAATCGCCCAGGCGATCCAGAGCGACCTCTCCGTGGTGGGCATCAATGTCGAGATCGACACCGAGGAGTGGAACGTCTTCGTCGACGAGAGAAAGGCCGGCAACTTCGACTTCGCCCGTGAGGGATGGCTCGCCGACTACAACGACCCGATCAACATGCTGGAGATGTTCGCATCGAATTCCGGCAACGACGATCCGCAGTTCGGCAAGAGCGCGGAAGCTGCTTCCGCCGCTGCATCCGTGGCTGAATAAGGAACATGCAGCTGACTGCGGTCACGTAAGGGGGGCGCCTTCGGGCGCCTCCTTTTTTTCGGCATTTTGCGGCCTTTCTGGAAATGCTTCAGGACGGCGATGCGAAAAGATAATATATCTTGACTTTATTCCAGGGTCAATCACTTTTTCTGTGTGCTTGATGGTTACTGGTTACGTACGCCACCCTTGACTGAACCTGTCAGAAACGCTGCGGCTTAAGTGCCGACGGTGAAGAACTCAAGAACAGCCTGCCTTCTTCACCATATCGGCTGCTCAGTATAGCGTTTCTGCCAGAACCCGCCAAGGGCAGGCCCTGCTTCGCAGGGTGGCTGTTTCTATGCCTCAGGCTCAGGAGCCTAAGAACAGCCTGCTTATAACACTTTGCACCTTTACACTTGAATAAAAGAAGGATCATCCTGTAAGGTTGTACGTATCATCCTGGCAAGATGAGATACCACAATCCAAAGGAGACCCTTCATCATGCAGTATATCCGACCTGAGGCTGACGGACAACTCACATTTGCAGAATCAACAGATTTTTTGATGATTCCGTGCTGCCTGTATGGCTTCCATAATACGGAGACTACCGTTCATGAAGCGGTATCCGGCAGAAAAGTCTTCTGCTACCACGGTACGCTGGATGTCCCTCCGGAAGAAACGGTCTGTCCGGAGTGCGGCGCGAGGATGCATGTGAACCAGCATCCGGAGATCACTCTGCGGCATCTTTGCATCGGCGGGAATCTCTCCAGTGTTGTGTTTCCGCATAACCAGTTTCGGTGTCCGGAATGCGGCGGGACACATTCCCAGTTCATCTCTTTTAAAGCGGATGGGCACCGGATCACGGAAGAACTGTACCAGTACACCCGGGATCTTTTGGCTCATGGAACATATACACTCAAGCAGGTTTCCGAGATCACCGGCCTTGGGAAAAACGTTGTCAAGGCAATCGATAAAAAGCGCCTGCAGGATGCGTATACGATTGACGGCAAAAAGCTGCGTAAGCCGGAACATAAGGCAAAGTTTCTTGGTATCGATGAGTTCAAGCTGCATAACGGGCACCGCTACGCTACGCACATCATCGACATGGAGCGCGGCCACGTCCTCTGGATCGGCCACGGCAAGAAGAAGCAGGTCGTCTACGACTTCATTGACCATGTCGGGATGGAGTGGATGGAAAGCGTAGAAGCTGTCGCCTGCGACATGAATTCCGATTTCCAGGAGGCCTTCGAGGAGCGCTGCGAATGGATCCAGCCGGTATTCGACTACTTCCACATCGTCAAAAACTTCAATGATAAGGTGGTCAGCGAAGTCCGGCGCGATGAGCAGAGACGGCTCACTGAAGAAGGAAACCTCGAAGCAGCCAGGGCACTCAAGCGCACCCGCTATATCCTTACGTCCAGCCGCTCGACCCTTCAGCGGAAGGATCAGGAAGCATCTGAGGGCAAAGTGTTGTCAAAGGGCGGCGGTCTCTTCAATAAGGAAGAGGTCATCCGGAAGTCCGGATATGAGGCAAAGTATGACGCGCTCCTTGCGGAAAACGAGCTCCTGTTCACGCTGGATCTCATCAAGGAGAAACTCAGCGAGGCGTACCGGCAGACCAGTGAAGTAGTCATGGCGGAGATGATGACTGAGACCATAGATATCTGCTTCGCCACAGGGAACAGACATCTGCGGTGGTTCGGCCGCCTGATTGAAAACCACTTTGAAGGTATCATTGCCCATGCGACTTACCGGATCTCAGCCGGAAAGATCGAAGGACTGAACAACAAGATCAAAACACTCAGGCGGCAGGGCTATGGCTATCCAGATGACGAATACTTCTTCCTGAAGATCTTCGACATCAGCCGTCGGGACTATGACCGGAACCCTGCATCACACAGAAAATGTGACTGAGCCTTATTCCACACGATTTTATAATGAACTGGTAGAACTTCATATGGAGTAAGGCGCAGTGCCTTTCGCCGCTCCGAACGGTGACGGCGGAAGGAGAATAGAGAAGCATGTGAAAGTCATGCACGGTACCGCCGCTGTGTGTATCTGAACCGGTTCGGGATGAAAATCAGCCATTGGGGGATTCCTGAGAAGGCAGAACGGGTTCGCTCAAGGATACAAGTCAGAAGACCTGCTGCGACTGATCGGGAACTCATAAGCTGCGGCGTCATCCGCGATGCCGGACGCCGCAAGCGGCGCGGAGAGCACGGCGGACGGCGGCGCCTTTCCGTTTACGCTCACGACGAAGGACGATCAGGTCGTCACTTTTACGCATGTGCCGGAGCGGGTTCTCAGCACGAACCCGAACACGGGCGAGGAGCTGATGGCCCTCGGACTCGGGGACAAGATCATCGGCACCTGCTACAACAACGCCGAGGTCGCGGAGCCGTACAGGAAAGAGTACGAGGCGTTCCCGGTCATCGCGGACGAGTATCCCTCGCTGGAGGTGGTGCTGAATCTGAAGCCGGATTTCATCTATGGCAGAAGCTCGGCCTTCTCGGACAAGGACACGGCGATCGCGACCCATGACAAGCTCAGCGAGCTCAGCATTATGTCTCTTTCCTCCATCGAAGGCTACAAACTCGGGGCGGATGTGGAGGATGTCTATCAGGACTTCTACAATCTCGGTCGGATCTTTCAGGTGGAAGACAAGGCCGACGAGGTCGTGGACGGGCTGAAGGCGAAGATCGCCGATATTGAGGACAAAGTGAAGGACAAGGATCAGGTGAAGGTCTTTAACTTTGACTGCGATATGGACGGCGGCGCCTATACGCCGGGCAACAATTTCACGTCCAAGCTGATCCGTCATGCGGGCGGCGTCAACGTGTTCGAGAATCTGCCAGAGACATGGAACACCGTCAGCTGGGAAGAGGTGGTCGCCCAGAATCCGGACGTCATCGTCATCAACGATTACGGGGACACCACAGCGCAGGAGAAGATCGACAGCCTGAACAGCAACGCGGCGCTTTCCGGCGTCACCGCAGTCAAGAACCAGAACTATGTAGTCGTCACCCTTCCCGAGGTCTTCGCCAGCTCCCGTGTGGCGGACACGATCGAGAAATTCGCCAAGGCGTTCCATCCGGACTGCTTCGGGAGTCAGGCGGGTTGATATGCTGCAGTCTGTTCGGTCGTTTTTTCGGAAGCATACGCTGTCAGGATGCCTCATCCTGGCAGCGCTTCTGATTCTCTCCGTGGTGTGCGCGGTGGGAATCGGACCGGTTTTCATTCCCTTCCGCACCGTATGGAGGGTGATCCTGAACCGGCAGTTCGGTCTCGGCGAGATCGCGGACATCGACGAGAATACCCGGAACATTATCTGGACCCTGCGCACGCCCAGAGTGCTGGAGGATGCGCTGATCGGCATGAGTCTGACGCTTTCCGGCATCTCGATGCAGGCCTTTACCCGGAATCCGCTGGCGAGCCCCTACGTCCTCGGGATTTCCTCCGGCTCCTATCTGGGGGCGGTGGTCGCGATGACAACCTCCGTGTTCTCGGTCTTAGGCAGTTACCGGACGGAGGCGGGAGCCTTCTGCGGAGCGATGTTCTCCATCATCACCGTGTACCTGATGGCGAAGACCGGGACGGATGTGGCCCCGATCCGGCTTGTGCTCGTGGGGATGGCGGCGTCCGCGCTGTTCTCGGCGGTGGGCAACTACATCGTTTACGTAAACCCGGACGAGACGAAGGTGAGAAACGCCTCCTTCTGGATGCTGGGGAGCCTCGCCAGCGCGGAATGGGAGGATCTGATTCCACCCGCTGTGGTGCTGCCGCCGGCCTTCATCTGTCTCATGACGCTCACAAGGAGTATGAACGCCATGATGATGGGAGAGAGCAGCGCGGTCACGCTGGGCATGAACACGAACCGTGACCGGAACCTCATCATCTTCGTCAGCGCGGTGCTGACGGGAACCGCCGTCGCGGTGGCCGGGTGCATCGGCTTCATCGGGCTGATCATACCGCATATTGTCCGCTCAATCGTCGGGGCGGACCACCGGAAGGTCCTTCCGCTGTCCGTGCTGGTCGGCGGTATGTTCCTGATCTGGTCGGACGTGGCAGCCAGGATGGTACACGCGCCCAGCGAAATTCCGATCGGCATCATCACGGCGATGATCGGCGCGCCCTTCTTTCTGTGGATGGTCCGTTCGAGCAAATACACATTTGGCAGCTGAGATGGAAAAAGAAAAATTACCGGCCATAAGGGCCGAGCATCTGCATTATTCGATCAGGGGAACGGAGATTCTTCACGACATCTCCATGAAGGTGGACGACAGAGAATTCGTCGGCGTCATCGGCCCGAACGGGAGCGGCAAATCGACGCTGCTCAAGAACATTTACAAAATGCTGAAGCCGGATTCGGGTCATATCTTTCTGGAGGGAGAACGGCTGGATCATATGGGCAACCGCCGGATGGCCCGCCGGATGGCGGTCGTCGCCCAGGAGAACCACGCGGATTTTGACTTTACCGTCCATGAAGTGATCGAAATGGGACGATATCCGGTCAAAAAACTGACGGAAACACTGGACGAAACGGACGAGGCAGCGGTCCGGAGAGCGCTGGACATGGTCGGTCTCGGCAGCCTTGAGGAGCGCAGTTTTCTCTCATTGTCGGGCGGCGAGAAGCAGCGGGTGCTGATCGCGCGGGCCTTTGCCCAGGAAACGCCGCTGATCGTGCTGGACGAGCCGACCAATCATCTGGATATCGGAAGCCAGATCCAGATCCTCTCCATTCTGAAGCGTTCCGGCAAAACTGTCCTGATGGCCCTCCATGACCTGAGTCTGGCGGCGAAATACTGCACGCGGATCTATGTTATGGCCGGAGGCCGGGTAGCCGCGGAGGGACAGCCCTCCGAGCTGATCAGCGGCGAGCTGGTGGGGAAGCTGTACGGACTGAAGGCGGATGTGTTCACTCATAACGGGAGCTTGTTCATCGATTACCGGTGAGAACCGGCTCTGACGAAGCGATACAGCCTGTCCGACGCGCGGAGGCGTGTCCGGGCAGGCTCTGTTTATTCTTTGAGCAAAGGTTTCACAAGTGACAATCTCTGACAGTTGACCGCGATTTTCCAGCTTACTATAATGAAAATATGGCGTGGCTGCGGCCGGTCCCCGCGCGGGGCGGCCCGGAGCGGACGAAAATCGGATGAATCATGAAGGAGGGTAATGATGTATCAGGATGAGTACAGACGCTGGCTTCAGGCGGATCTTGCCGACTGCGATCTACATAATGAGCTGAGACAGATCGAGGGCGATGAGGAGGCGATCCGCGACCGGTTCGCGGTCTCCCTGCAGTTCGGAACCGCGGGACTCCGGGGCACGCTGGGTGCGGGGACGAACCGCATGAACATCTGGGTCGTCCGTCAGGCAACGCAGGGAGTGGCCGACTGGGTCAGGACGCAGGGCGGAACCCAGACGGTGGCAATCAGCTACGACAGCCGTCTCAAGGGCTGGACCTTCGCCCGGGACGCGGCGGGCGTGCTGGCAGCCAACGGCATTCACGTCCGGATCTATGACGAGCTGATGCCGGTGCCGGCGCTCAGCTTCGCGACACGCTACTATCACTGCAACGCAGGTATCATGGTCACCGCCTCCCACAATCCGGCGAAGTACAACGGCTACAAGGCTTACGGGCCGGACGGATGCCAGATGACGGATGACGCGGCGTCTGTGGTGTACAACGCGATCCAGAAGACGGATGTGCTGACCGGCGCGAAGTACATGACCTTCGCCGAAGGCGTGGAGAAAGGCCTGATCCGCTTCGTGGGAGATGACTGCAAGGAGGCGCTCTACGCGGCGATCGAGTCACGTCAGGTCCGACCGGGGCTGGCGAAGACCGCGGGTCTGAAGCTGGTCTACTCCCCGCTGAACGGGACGGGACTTGCGCCGGTTACCCACGTTCTGCGCGACATCGGCATCACCGACGTGACCATCGTGCCGGAGCAGGAGTACCCCAATGGCTATTTCACCACCTGTCCGTACCCGAATCCGGAGATCTTCCAGGCTCTCGAGAAGGGGCTGGAGCTGGCGGCGAAGACCGGCGCGGACCTGATGCTGGCCACTGATCCGGACGCGGACCGCGTCGGCATCGCGATGCGCTGCCCGGACGGAACGTACGAGCTGGTCACAGGCAATGAGATGGGCGTGCTGCTTATGGACTACATCTGCGCGGGGCGGATCGAGAAGGGCACGATGCCGGCCCATCCGGTGGCGGTGAAATCCATCGTCTCGACACCGCTGGCGGACAAGGTGGCGGCTCATTACGGCGTGGAGCTGCGTCACACGCTGACCGGATTCAAGTGGATCGGAGACCAGATCGCCCGTCTCGAGGCGGACGGGGAGGAAGATCGCTTCATCTTCGGCTTCGAGGAGAGCTACGGTTATCTTGCAGGCACGTATGTGCGGGACAAGGACGCGGTGGTCGCGTCGATGCTGATCTGCGAGATGGCGGCCTACTACCGGAGCATCGGCTCCTCCATCAAGCAGAGGCTGGAGGAGATCTACAGCCAGTACGGACGCTATCTCAATCAGGTGGACAGCTTCGAGTTCCCTGGGCTCAGCGGCATGGACCGGATGACGGGCATCATGGAGAAGCTCCGCAGGAATCCGCCCGAGGAGATCGGCGGCCGGAAGGTCGTAAAGGCGACGGACTACGAGAAGCCGGAGGAGACGGGACTTCCGAAGGCCAACGTCCTGATCTACACGCTGGAGGGCAATGAGACGGTGGTCATCCGTCCGTCCGGCACAGAGCCGAAGATCAAGGCCTACTACACGACGCTCGGCCGGGACAAAGAGGAGGCTCAGGCGGAGAAAGACCGGCTTGCGGCCGCGCTCAAGCCTCTGTTCTGAAGCGGCCGGCGGGCCGCCCAAGCCGCGAACAGGATGCGCGGCGTAACCGGAAACGCCGCTCCCGGGCCGCGCGGGGCGGAAGTATATTTCTTGACATACCCGGTGATTCGGGGTATAAATGAGTAGTCTCAAATCGGGGGAAGGTCCCCAGTTATTTAGACATCAGATCGCAAGATCGAAATTCAGGAGGATGATTTATGAATAAGGTTGAATTAGCTGCCGCCATCGCGTCCGAGACGGGACTGTCCAGAAAGGATTCCGAGGCAGCCGTCAAGGCGTTTATCGACGTTGTCACAAAGGAGCTTGAGAAGGGCGAGAAGGTGCAGCTGGTCGGCTTTGGAACGTTTGAGGTCGCTGAGAGGGCAGCCCGTGAAGGCAGAAACCCGGCTACCGGCGAGTCCATGCAGATCGAAGCATCCAGAGCGCCGAAGTTCAAGGCAGGCAAGGCTCTGAAGGATGCCATCAATCAGTGATCACAGTTCTGTGGCATACAATCAGCCCCCTGACGCTTTTGCGCCAGGGGGCTTCGCTGTAAGGGAGAGGAGACGAAGCATGAGGCTCGACAAATACCTGAAGGTATCGCGTCTGATCAAACGGCGGACGGTGGCCAATGAGGCCTGCGACGCCGGGCGGGTCAGCGTCAACGACAGACCCGCGAAAGCATCGGCTGAGGTCAAGGCCGGGGATACCATCGAGATCCGGTTCGGCGAGAAGACGGTCCGGGTCCGGGTGACGCAGGTTCTCGATACGACGAAGAAGGAGCATGCACCCGATATGTACGAGTATATCTGAGGCGGACGGCGAAAGATGGCGCGTCCGCTGTGACGGGGCGCGGGCGTTGCACGCAGGGGATCTGCGGAAGACACCTTGTAATAGGAAGATATTATAGCGGATATGAAACAGAATCGGAGGAAATGCGAATGGCGGGGCAGTCGGGACGGAGAAGAGGCGGAGGAAGAAAGACGCGAAGGCGTCGGGCACCGTCGGAGAACAGGCTGGCGATGCTGGCGATTCTGACGGTCGTCTGCCTGCTTTTCATCGTGCTGCTGGTCGAAGGCGTCCGGCTGCAGAAAAAAATCGACGCGGGACGGGAGAGACATGCCGCTCTGAGCAGCGCGATGGCCAGTGAGAAGGAACGGACGAAGAGCATCGAGTCCTACCGGGCTTATCTGTCGACAGACGAGTACGCGGAGCAGGCTGCGAAGGACCGACTGGGTCTTGTCGAGAGCGGCGAGCTCGTTCTGAGACAGGCGGAGTCATGAGAAAGACAGAAGAAAAGGTTGATGAACTGATCAGGGAAACCGGCATGCTGGCCGACGGGGATCGGGTGATCGCGGGCGTTTCCGGAGGCGCGGATTCGGTTTTCCTATTTTATACCCTTCTGCGGCTCGCGCCGAAGCTCCATCTGCGTCTGTCGGTGCTGCACGTCCATCACGGAATCCGCGGCGCAGAGGCGGATCGGGACGCCGGCTTTGTGCGCGCGCTCTGCGCCGCACACGGCGTCCCCTTCCGTCTCGCGCGCCGCGACGTGCCCGCGGAGGCGAAGGCGCAGGGACTCACGCTCGAGGAGGCAGGCCGCAGAGCCCGCTATGAGCTGCTGTTCGGGGAGGCCATCCGCGCCGCGGGCGCCGGAGCTCCGGACTGCCCGGATCGGGAGAAGCCTGATGCCGGGACCGCCCCGGCCTGTCCGGAACCCGGCGCGGCATCCTCCGGTTCATCCCTGGCCGGGAGCGTTCCGGAGGACCGGTGCGTGTGCGGGAGCGGATCCGCGGAACTGCCCGTTCCGCTCGGCCGCGTGCGGATTGCGCTCGCCCATCAGATGAACGATGCCGCCGAGAACGTCCTGCTCCAGATGGCACGCGGGTGCGGTCCGGCCGGGATCGGGTCGCTGCGCCCGGTCCGGTCGTTCTCCGGCGAAAGGCCGGAGCTGCTCGTGATCCGCCCTCTGCTGTGTCTGACGAGAGAGGAGATCGTGAGCGCGCTGCAGGCGGAAGGCCGGAGATGGTGCGAGGACTCCACCAACGGAGAGAAAGAGGCGGTCCGCAACCGGATCCGTCTTGATATCCTGCCTCTGCTTTCGTCCGAGGTCAACGCCCAGGCTGTCCGTCATCTGGCCGGCGCGGCGGAGGCGGCGGCGGAAGCGGCCGATTTCGTCCGCGCCTCCGCCGCCGCCCGCGCGGACCGGTATCTGGAAGAGAAACCGGAAGGACTTCTGGTCCGCGCGGCTTTTACCTGCGAGATGCCGGCGGTGCGGGCCGAGCTTCTCCGGACCGCGCTGGCACGGGTGACGCCGGGCGGAGAGGCAAAAGACATCGGACGCGCGCATCTTGAAGGCATGGCCGCGCTGATGCGGAAGCAAAACGGCGCGCGGATGGACCTGCCGCGCACCGTGCGGGCCGTCCGGGTGCAGGAGGGCCTGCTGCTGACCGCGGGGACGAAGGACGGAGGCCGGCACGGCGCTGCGTCGTACCTTTCGCGGCCGCTTTCGGACGCGGTCTGTGAAGGCGCAGGCATCACGCTGCCGCTTCCGGCGGAGCACGGCGCGGTGACCCGCCTCCGTGCCGGCGGCCTCGTTCTGACGGCTGCTCTGACGGAGGCGCCGCCCGCGCCGGTCCCCGAAATGCAGTATACGAAATGGATCGATTATGATAAAATAAATGGGCATTTAACGGTGCGAACCCGCCGTCCCGGCGACTTTCTGACGGTGGGAGACGGGATGAGGAAAAGCCTTTCGGACTATTTTACGAACGAGAAGGTGCCGCGGGCGGTGAGGGACCGGATCCTTCTGATCGCCGACGGCAGCGAGATCGTCTGGGTGATCGGATGGCGGATCGGATACCGTTACCGGATCGGTCCGTCTGCCGGGCGGGCATTGAAAGTGGAAGCTGCGGAGGAGCGGAATGAGCGAGGGGACTTATCATATCGAACAGATGATATCCAGTGAGGAAGTGGATCGGAGAGCCGCGGAGCTCGGGCGCCGGATCAGCGAGGACTATCGCGGCCGGGTGATTCACATGATCTGCGTGCTGAAGGGCGGCGTGTATTTTATGACGAAGCTGTCCAGCTGCATCAGCGAGGATGTGCCGGTCACGCTGGACTTCATGTCGGTATCCAGTTACGGGGACGAGCTGAAATCCACCGGCGTTGTCCGGATTCTCAAGGATCTTGACCAGCCGCTTGCCGGACGGGACGTGCTGGTGGTTGAGGATATCATCGATTCCGGACGGACCCTTCACTATTTGCTCGGCATGCTGAGAGCAAGAAACCCGAGAAGCCTGAAGCTCTGCACGCTTCTGGACAAGCCGGAGCGGCGGGAGATGGAAGTGAAGGTCGATTACACGGGCTTTGAGATCGAGGACCGGTTCGTCGTCGGATGCGGCATGGATTTCGAGCAGAAATACCGGAACCTGCCGTATATCGGCGTCGTGGAATTCGACTGACAAGAGGGGTTGAAAAGCGTTGCAGCAGCAGAAACCGTACAGAATGATTTTGTTTTATGTGCTGGTCGCCGTGCTGGCGATCAGTATGTATTCGGCTCTGAGCAGCCGGAACAGGGAAGTCTCGGGGTATACGTATGCCGATCTGGTATCCGACCTCAAGTCAAAGGACGTCTCCACGGTGGTGATCAGCCCGAACGCCGAGGTGCCGACCGGTGAAGTCCGCGTGACGAAGACGTCGGGAGATACCTATTCGTTCAACGACACGGACGTCAATGCCATTGAGGAAGATCTGAATCAGAACCATCCCGAGGTGATGGTGATCGTCGAGGCGGTGAAGACCGAGAGCCTGTTCATGACGACCATCCTTCCGGTGCTCCTGATCGCCGTGTTCCTGTTCGTGCTCATGCTGATGATGAACCGTTCGTCGATGAGCGGCGGCGGCACTCAGATGATGAACTTCGGGAAGAGCCGGGCTCAGATGTCCGACGGCAAGAGCAGCGGCGTCACCTTCCGTGATGTGGCGGGACTTGAGGAGGAAAAGCAGGACCTCGAGGAGATCGTCGATTTTCTGAAGCATCCCGATAAATACACCCGGGTGGGCGCGCGGATTCCGAAGGGCGTCATTCTCGTGGGGCCTCCCGGGACAGGCAAAACGCTGATCGCGAAGGCGGTGGCCGGCGAGGCCGGCGTGCCCTTCTTCTCAATCTCCGGATCGGACTTCGTGGAGATGTTTGTCGGCGTCGGCGCGTCCCGCGTCCGTGACCTTTTCGAGGACGCGAAAAAGCATCATCCCTGCATTGTCTTCATCGATGAGATCGACGCGGTCGCCCGCCGCAGAGGTGCGGGACTGGGCGGCGGCCACGATGAGCGGGAGCAGACGCTGAACCAGCTTCTGGTGGAGATGGACGGTTTCGGTGTCAACGAAGGCATTATCGTGATGGCGGCCACGAACCGGGTGGACATCCTTGATCCGGCGATCCTCCGTCCGGGCCGGTTTGACCGGAAGGTCGCGGTCGGTATGCCGGACGTGCGCGGCCGGGAGGAAATTCTCAAAGTGCACGCGGTGGGAAAACCGCTGGGAGACGACGTGGATCTGCGTCAGATCGCCCAGACGACGGCCGGATTCTCCGGCGCGGATCTCGAAAACCTGCTCAACGAGGCGGCAATCGGCGCGGCACGCGGCGGACACGCGTTCATCCGGCAGGATGATATCCGTCAGGCCTTCATCAAGGTCGGCATCGGCGCGGAGAAGCGGAGCAAGGTGATCTCGGACAAGGACAAGGAGATCACGGCCTACCATGAGGCGGGCCATGCGATTCTCTTCCATGTGCTGCCGGATGTGGGACCGGTCTATTCCGTCTCCATCATCCCGACCGGGATGGGCGCGGCAGGGTACACCATGCCGCTTCCGGAACGCGACGAGATCTTCAACACCCGCGGAAGGATGCTGGAGGACATCACGGTCTCTCTGGGCGGACGCGTTGCGGAGGAACTGGTGTTCGACGATATCACCACCGGGGCCTCCCAGGATCTCAAGCAGGCGACCGCGACAGCCAAGGCGATGGTGATGAAATACGGCTTTTCGTCGAAGCTGGGGCTCGTCTCCTATGACGATTCGGATGAGGTCTTCATCGGACGGGATTTCGAGAAGACGCGAAGCTACAGCGACACGACAGCCAGCTCCATCGACGAGGAGGTACGGCGCATCATCGACAGCTGCTACGCAGAGGCAAAACGGATCGTGCTTGAGCACAGGGGTGTGCTGGAGAGCGCGGCAAAGCTTCTTCTTGAGAAGGAGAAGATCAGCGGCGCCGAATTTGACGCGCTGTTTGAGGAAGAGCCGGCGCCGCTTCCGGATCAGACAGAGACCGGAGGTCCCGTGACGGCGGCGGAGTAACGGCAGAGGACCGGACGAAACCGCGTCCGCCGGCTGTATGAACATCATCGGACAGGAGACTTTCAGTGGACATAGATAGAACGGATGACAGCGAACGGCTGCGGGAGTATGTCTCCCGGATGAAGCCGATTTTCAAGCAGCGCGCGGTCTTCAGCGACGAGACACGCTTCTACCGGACGCCTTTCGAGCCGAAGCCGGGCGACAGCGTGACGATCCGGATCCGCACCTGCAAGAACAACGTGGATGAGGTCTATTTCATAAGCGGTTCGACCCGCGAGAAGATGCGGATCGTGGAGACAAGCGGCGGCTTTGATTACTACGAGATCACGATACCGGTCGGCGAGGAGCGGATCCGGTATTACTTCGAGCTGCGCGTCGAATCGAGCTCCTGCTACTACAACAAGCTGGGAATCACAAAAGATCTTTCCGAGAGAAATGCATTCCGCATCACACCTGGATTCCGGACGCCCGAGTGGGCCCGGGGAGCCGTGATGTATCAGATCTATCCGGACCGCTTTTATAACGGCGATCCGTCGAACGATGTCCGGAACAACGAGTACAGCTATCTCGGACGTCATGTGCGCCATGTGGACGACTGGAATCAGCTGCCGGCTGCGGATATCGATGTAGGCAATTTCTACGGAGGCGATCTGGAGGGCGTCGAGCAGAAGCTGGACTATCTTCAGGCACTGGGCGTCGAGGTGATCTATCTCAACCCGATTTTCGTCTCGCCGTCCAACCACAAGTATGACATCCAGGATTACGACCATGTGGATCCTCATCTCACGAAGATCGTGAAGGATGTGGATCATCCGCTGGCTGACTGGAACCACAACAATCAGGAGGCGGCCCAGTACATTGTCCGAGCGACGGATCCGGAAAATCTGGAGGCGTCGGACCGGTACTTCGCCCATCTCTGTCAGGAGATTCACCGCCGCGGCATGCGGATCATCCTGGACGGCGTGTTCAACCACTGCGGTTCCTTCAACAAGTGGCTTGACCGCGAACGGATCTACGAACGCCAGGGCGGTTACGAGAAGGGCGCCTTCATCGACGCCGACAGCCCGTACCGAACCTTCTTCAAGTTCAACAATGAGCACGCCTGGCCCTACAACGAGTTCTGCGACGGCTGGTGGGGACATGCGACCCTCCCGGAACTGAATTACGAGGAAAGTCCGAAGCTGGTGGAGTATATCCTGAATATCGGCCGGAAATGGGTTTCACCGCCTTTTTCCGCGGACGGCTGGCGGCTGGACGTGGCCGCGGATCTCGGGCACAGCCGGGAGTACAATCACTCCTTCTGGAAGCTGTTCCGGAAGGCGGTGAAGGAGGCGAATCCCAACGCCGTCATCCTCGCCGAGCATTACGGAGAGACATACGACTGGCTGCAGGGCGACGAGTGGGATACGGTGATGAACTATGACGCGTTCATGGAGCCGGTATCGTGGTTCCTGACCGGAATGGAGAAGCACAGCGACCAGTTCCGCGAGGACCTTCTGGGCAACGGCGACGCTTTCCGGGACGCGATGACCTATCATCAGGCGAGCTTTATGGCTTCCTCCCTTCAGTGCGCGATGAACGAGCTCGACAACCACGATCACTCACGCTTCCTGACGAGGACGAACCATTACGTCGGCCGCTCCTCGAATCTCGGGACCGGAGCCGCATCGATCAATATCTCCCTGCCGGTGATGCGGGAGGCTGTGCTGATGCAGATGACCAGCGTCGGCGCGCCGACGATCTACTACGGGGATGAGGCCGGCATGGTGGGATTCACGGATCCGGACAACCGGCGGACGTATCCGTGGGGAAATGAAAATCAGGCTCTGATGCAGTTCTACCGGAAGGCGATCGCGCTTCACAAACGGTACCGCGTCTTCACTGAGGGCTCTGTCAAGGATCTCTGCAGCGGCTATCACAGCGTCGTCTACGGGCGGTTCAGCCGGACCGAGCAGTTCGTGATCGCTGTCAATTCCGGGTCGGACCCGATCGCGCTGGAGATTCCCGTCTGGGAGACCGGCGTCACGAGAACGAAAAACACGACGATGACCGAGCTGCTGAAGACCTGGCAGGACGGCTTCTCGGACGAGCCGGTTGTTCATGACGTGATCGCCGGGATCCTGACGCTGGATCTCGCGCCCTTCGAGGCCGTGGTGCTCGCGCAGAATCATCCGGAGAAATGATCGGATATTGAGAGATAGACCGGGGAGGCTTTGCCTCCCCGGTTTGGTTTTTCCGACGTTATTTCGTCCCGCCGAAGAAGATTACGGCCATATAGCGTATGACGACATAGAGGACGAAGGCAGACGCAATCGCTGTCTCGATGGCGGCGACAGGTCCGAGCATGGGCAGCGGCCTGCCCATTTTCGCCGCGCACATCATCGTCTGTTTTGTGGCGATCGCCGTGATGACCAGGGGGAAGGTGAACGCCGCAAGACTCGGGTAAAAGGGCAGCGTGAGGAAACGCAGGGCCGGAAGCAGGGCGGCGAGGTAGATCAGATTGGCGCAGACCGTCATCGCGGCCAGAAAGCCGAAGGATTTCGGCGTCACGCTCTGTACATAGCCTGCAACGCAGAGACTGAGCGGAGCGGCGTAGATCACCACCAGCGAGCGGGCCGGTTCGGGAGCGGGAATCCGGGTGTAACGCAGCGTCACCGGAACCAGAAGAATCAGGAAGCAGATGAAGCCGAACCAGAATACTCCGCTGCCGAAGGCGGCGGCTCCGTAGGCGGGGGCTGTGACGGAGGCGACGACGATGCCGACATAGACGATGAAGTACACGGTAAACACGTTCTTCAGGTCAAAATGGAAAAGGAACGTTACCGTAAAGTATACAATCAGCACGGTGTGCAGCACGATGGCCGCGGCCCAGACGGCGAATGCGGCGCCTCCGATAAAGGGCTTTGCATAGACGGTCAGCAGCATCAGCGCCATCGGAAAGGTCCCGCTGATTCCGGCGAGGATCGGATTTTTCATATCCTTCCGGAACTGCTTCGGAAAGAGGATCAGTTTGGCGAGAAGCAGCACCAGCATCATCACTGCGAGACATCCGCAGATCCCGCGGAGAGCTTCAGAGACGCTCTGCAGCAGGTTGCCGAGTGCGGCGGTGCCCAGCATGACGCCGGACAGAGGGAGCGGAACCCTCCGAATCATCTGTTTCATCAGAGGACCTCCTTCTTCGGGGGAAGGTAGGGTGCTTTGAGGCCGGAGACCGGCTCGGAATCCGTGTTGACGACGCCCAGCTCCCGGCAGAGAATTTCGGCCGCCTTTCCCGCGCAAAGGCCGGTGAACGCGATGCACTGCTCCTTATGCTCCCCGCTGCTCATATCAAAACCCTTCGTGAGAACCCGGCAGCAGACGGCATGCTTCGCATTGGCCTCCCGGAACCAGTCATGAAGCTCATGGGTCAGCGCCATGCAGTGATTGACCTTCGGATCCTTGGGACCGTCCTGTGTCGTCCGGCCGAAGAACAGGCTGAGAGCCAGAATGCCTCCGTTCAGGGCGCCGCACATACAGCCGGATCTCCCGGCGCCGACCGCCATTCCGGACGACATCGCGATGACCTCCTCCGGTACGTCCGCCTCGAAATCGCTGCGGATCGCGGACATGACGGCTTCACAGCAGAAGAAGCCCCCGCGGTACAGATCCTCCGCATGTTTCTGGACCGCCTTTGGACTGACCTGCTTTGCGTGATAATTCACCATAGTGACACTCCTTTCTGACATTTGATTTGTCTATTTTACCATAGCGGAGCGGCATGGATTGATTGAATAATTCATGTATGCTATCATTATGATAAAAATTCATAATAAATAAAGAGGAGAAAGGCGTATGGATCTGAAGCAGGTCAGGAGCTTCGTGGAGGTGGCCCGGGTGAAACGGTTCACGGAGGCGGCGGAGCGTCTCCATCTCTCGCAGCCGGCGGTCAGCGCCCAGATCCGTGCGCTGGAAAAGGACCTGGGCGCCGAGCTGCTGGAGCGGACGACCAAACGGGTCCGTCTGACAGAGAAAGGAAGGCAGTTTTACACTTATGCCGTGCGGATCATGGAACTGGAGCGGACGGCGAGGGAGAAGATGGTCTCTCCCGGCGGCCATGTGATCACGCTGGGAGCGTCCACGATTCCTTCCTCCTGCCTGCTGCCGCCGGTGCTGGCTTCGTACCGGCGGGAGAGACCCGACTGCTTCTTCCGGGTGCTTCAGTCCGATTCACAGGCTGCTGTCGGACTGGTGCTTGACGGCACAGTGGATTTCGCTGTGGTGGGCGACACGCCGGAGGACCCGGCTCTTGCCGTCCGGGAGCTTTGCCGGGACCGGCTCCTTATCGTGACGCCGGTCAGCGAGCATTACATGGGGCTGAAACATCACGGAGCCGCGCTGGAACAGCTTCTGGAGGAGCCGGTGATTCTGAGGGAGAACGGATCCGGCACCCGGAAGTATTTCGACCGGTTCCTGGAAAGGCATGGAATACGGAGGGAAGACCTGAATGTCGCGGCCTGCGCCAACGATCTTGAGGCGGTTCGGAGAATGGTCGCGGGAGGAATGGGGATCTCGATGATGTCAGCCTTTGCCGTGCAGGATTTGATCCGAAGCGGACAGATCATTGCCTATCAGACGGAGGAGGAGATCAGCAGGCGGTTCTGTCTGGTCTGGCGGAAGAAGCATACGCTGACAGAGGACGAGCGCCGTTTCGCGGATTATCTGAAGAAGCATGTGCCGCAGCCGGAATCGGATCGGATGGAAAGACATGCGGCATCCGCGGCACCGTCAGGGACACAAGGGCGCCGTGAACCTTATGATTCGGGCAGCGCTTCATAAAACATCACGAGAGTGGTTATCAGATAGGGGAGAACCCAGACCGTGGCGATTCCGGCGGTGAGGAGGCAGAGAAATCCGTAGCCGATGAAGGAGAGAAAAAGGCGGAGAAGCTTCAGCCTGTTTCCGCGCATCAGACGGCGGCTCGTCCTCATCGACTCGAGCGCGCCGACTGATCCGCCGGGCTGTCGCCTGTCATCCATGAGGATCAGTTCGGACATCGAATAGACCAGACAGAACCAGACAGAGAGAACGGCGGCCGCCGCTGACCAGACCGGAATGAAGATCCGGAAAAACAGGGACGGCGTGCCTCCGGAAGTCAGGGTAAGGAAGACCAGCGGGGCGGCCAGCGCGGCGATCACGCCGCAGCGGATCAGGGAGACAATCAGGAAACGGTCCGGTTCTCTCCGGTACGGTTCGATGAGATCGGAGAGAGAGGCGTTTTCTTTCCTTTTTAAACGAAGAAAAAAGAGGAGTCCGCCGTCTTCCAGAAGGCTGGTCAGCAGCCGGAGGACGAAGCCGACCAGAAGGGACATCAGAAAGGCTTTCCGGCTGATGCCGAAGAGGGAGAGCAGGGCGGCTTCCGTGAAATTCACGCAGAGCAGCGTAAGAGAGACGGACACACAGCCGGACCAGCGGCCGTCAAGCAGGATGCGGGCCTCCTGACGGAGAGTGGTGTTCGTTTCCTTTATCATGCGCAGTCTCCCTTCTGAAAGCCGGACATTTTTGCGGCAGTCCGACTGATGCGGCGTCAGCCTTTCCGAACAGCGGTTCCTTCCTTTTGCGTTTCCGCTACACTTCGACTGTCCCGGACGAGACGGATTCCGCTTCCGATCCACGGAACTCCTTCGCGGCCGCGCTGGCGTTTTCCCGCGCCCGGGTGCCCGCATCGATGTTCGGATTCTGAGGATTCAGGATGGAGCCGGATTCAAACGGTGTACCCGCGCCTCCGACAGCCCGGATCACCGCGCTGTAGATATCGGACTCGAAGGATTCGACCGATTCCTGATCCGTCACATCAAGATTCCGGGCGTCGCGGACAATCTGATCCCACGATCCGCTCGAGACGAGAAGTGAGACGACGAGGATGACGTTTACGGCAAAAGCGGCGATGCTGACGACGCACATCGTGAGCGCGGCCCGGGCCTGACGGCTGAAGCGGCGCCGTCTGGACAGACAGGCAAACAGGACGCCGAGCAGTCCGAAGAAAACGCCGCCCCCGAACAGCATCGTGAGAAGGGAGAGGACGCCGCAGGCAAAGGCGGCCCGTGACATCCCGTTTGAGCGGTATTCGTCCGGCACCGGTCCGTAGTCAGGATCGTTCATCGGACGCATGCCGTGATCGTCGGGGCCGTTCCAGTAGGCTTCCGGCGGCTCATCGGATGAACCCGGATCCTCACGGCTGACACGCCGCCAGTAATCGGGACCGGATTCGCCGGGACGCGGCGGATCCGGCTCCGATTTTATGATATTGTCCGTATACTTCCATCTGCTTTCCATATCGACTCTTCTCTGCAACGGATTGCTATCTCCAAAGTATAACGCAGCGAGGGAGGGAACTCAAGCCGAACGGCCGCCGCGACAGGGTTGTTTCATGAATACTGTTCCGACCCGCTTTATACTATGAATCACGTCATTTTTACATTCCCCTGCTCCGGACGGGCGGGTTTGATTCCTAGAAACGTCGCTTCCGCGACGTTTCTTCCTTATTGGGCGGGTGCGTCCGGAATATCACCCTTTTTCCCTCATGAAAAAGCGCAAAATACCCCTCTCTACCTTTACAGAGCCTTCCGGATTACCTATACTTTAATTGAGGCTCAGTATGGGTGAGAAGAAATATTTCGTGATCAGATCCGGACTATCAGCAAATATGTCCATCCTTTCAGTCATAACGCCTGGGGATATTTCTTCCTTAAAGGCTATCCTCAACACGTTATAACTGATCTTTCTGATCAGGGCCAGATTATTCCTGGATCTTTTAGCTGGTGAGCGATCTTCCCGGAATGTATCGTCCAGCACATGATGAAGACTGTTCTCTATCATCCAGTGCTGCCGTTTGATCTTTGCCATCTCATCCAGACTGAGCTCTCTGTCTGATACCACCCCGACCATCTGGACCTTTGCCGATCTCCCGTCATCAGCGTCTGCCCCTATTGTTTTTTCCCTGTTTTGTAAAAATGTCTTTTCATCTGGCGTTGTCTCCTCGCCTTTCTCATTTCTCCGGACTGGTATCCGTATCTGCCGTACACATCCGACCGTTTTTACAGATCCCCAGTCCCTCATGGTCCGTTCCAATACCGTCGGGTCATGACACACCTGGTAGTATCGATGTTCATGCCGTTCCCTGTTTTTTTCATAGTGGTCATCCTGCTCATACTTTGCGAGGAGTTCCTGGTACCGCTTTTTACAGGATCCATCTGCCTGACTGTCTTCGTAGGTCTTTCCCAGTTCCTGAAAAGTTCTGACCAGATCTTCATATGTCTCTGGATTGTTCCTTTTTACGGTCAATACATAATGACCGCCCGCCTGCACGATCTGCTCCATGATACCAGTATTGGTGCCGATCGCGTCTATAGTCACTGTACTTCCCCGGATATTCAGCAGCTTCAGTAACTTCGGTATCGCCGCGCATTCGTTTTCCTTACAATCAATGGGATATTGGCACAGTACGAGCTTCGTCTGCGCGTCGATCACATTCATGATCATAGGGGTCCGTTCGCCCCGGACCTTTGATGTTGCCCCGCGCAGCGCTTTCCCATCAATGATCAGATGCAGTCCCCGTGAGTCCAGGATCTCTCCGATCCATTCCATAAAGGCATAAAGAAACAACTCCTCGTCGATCGAAGACATCAGCCTGCTGACCGTTGATACGGATGGGACCCCGTTTTTCAATGTCATCCCTGTACGGAGAAATGATATATGGCGTTCGCACCACTCCATCGCCCTGCGATAGGATGTCTTTCCCGCCGCATATCCTATAGCCAGGCACAGCAGTATCTCCGCATGGTCGTGGCGCCGGTTCCGTTCTTTTCTTGGGTCCGGAACTGTCCGAAGGAACTCGATCAACGGCCTTACATAGCAGGCAGCCCCAACAGCTTAGCCGACCTCCAGTTCTATCCCGGCCCGTTCCAACAGGGCTTTCTGCTCGGATGTGATCCTGGAGATGACTGCCTCTTTCTCCAGATAAACTTTATATATCGTATTCAGGGAAGTGAGTTCTTCCCATTCGATCCCCGTTGCCTTGAAGATCCGCCGGATGAGAGATGACTTCTGCGCCGCGAACTGATAGCGGAATTCATCCTCATCTTTGATGACATACTCCTTTCCCAGAAATGTATTCGGAGAATCCTTTTTGATCAGGATCCGAAGGACATCTTCCCAATCATCCCCAAGAGGTTTTTTCCAATCTTCCGGGCAAAGATCCCATACTGCTTTTGAAAAACCGTATTCCTTTACCTCAATGGAACTGACAGATACTTTCCTCATGTCACTTTTGATCACTCCGTCCGGTGTGATCTTTCCGAGATAACGGTCGACCGGCTGCGGGTATTTTTTGCCAGGCACACGTTTTGAAGTACGCTTGTAAAGATAATAAGCGTCTCCTTTTTTCTTCACAGTAGTTCCTTTCGTCCGAAACTTCTGCACCCACTCTGGATAGACTTTATCCAGCTTCTGCATAATGCCTCCTTTCTGTATAGGTGGCATATACCTATACTATAAAGACATTATACCTCTACAATGCAAAAAAATCGAGGGTAGCAATTGACATGTATATCAATCGCTATCCCCGATAAAAACTGAGATGTAACCTATCTTAATTTCTCTTCATGAAACAGCCCTGCCGCCGCGAAGGCAGTCAAGTACCGATTTTGCCGGGGCGCTTTTTCGTTTTCGGAATTGGCGATCCACCGCGGAAGGAGTATGCTGATGACGGAGACGGATACGCCCGGAACGACAGAGCGCGGTAAGCCGGGCCTGATCGGCGTTCCGGCGGGACATAAGTCGACTTCCGCCGGCGTCTTTTTTCAGCGGCGGAGAATGGACCGGAACGGGAAAGGAGGGCGGCTTATGCTTGGAATCGGCCGCGGGCAGGTGAAGACAAATCGGACCTATACGATTGAGGAGCTGTATGCCGCGATCCGGGATCATGTCTTTCCGGCCGGTTCGCCGGCGCTCGCGAAGCACGGGCTCTGCGTGATCATCGCCTTTCCGCCGATTGACCGGAGAAATCAGGTATGGATTCTTCCGCAGACCGGGAAGGGAGAGAGAAGGACCAGCACCTTTCGGGTACAGAGAGGGGAGGCGGCCTGCGCCTCTGTGATGGCGGCTGATCCGGCGTATACGGAACCGTCCGAAGGGATTTTCCCGATTGGAAGCTTACTGGGCGGACCCGCCCGGGCCTGCCGGAGGCTGGCGGAGCGGACGGCGGAGGAGCTGAGGGCGATGAACCTGTGAGTATACGGCGTTTCCGGCGAAAGAAGGCTGACGCCGGATGCGGGACATGACGGGGAAGGAGCGGGGTTTTCCGGGAGAAAGGCGCCGGTGACGGGACGCCGGCTTTCCGGACCGGGAAGGAAAGCCGGCAGACGAGGAGGGAGAGATGGAGCAGCTTCGAATCGGGATCTGCGAGGATAATCGGGAGGACCGTCTGCGGCTCATCGGACTGATCAGGCAGGAGCCGGGCCGTCATACGCTGGAGGAGGCCGGATCGGCGGAGGAGATGCTTCGGACCTACTATCCGGGAAAATACGATCTTCTCCTCCTTGATATTTATATGGAAGGCATGACCGGCATCGAGGCGCTGACAAAGATCCGGACCATCGACAGCGGCGTGGAGGCGGCAATCGTCACGACCAGCGAGGACTTCACGCTGGAATCGTACCGCCTGCACGCGATCCGTTATCTGGAGAAGCCGGTGCAGAAGAAGGAGCTCGAGGATCTTCTCCGCTTCTGCATCATGAAGAAGGAGGCGGAGCCTCATTTCATGATCGAGTCGGACGGAAGGGTGATCCGGATTCCGTTCGGCCTGATCGACTATATCGAGCAGCGCGGCAGGATGCTGGTGATCTGCCGCAGCGACGGCGATCCGCTCACCGTCACGGGACGTCTGGATGAAATCGAGCCTCAGTTTCCCGCGAAGGCCTTTTTCCGATGCCACAAGAGCTATCTCGTGAATCTTGCCCGGATCCGCCGTCTGGACAGGGAACTGATGACGTTCGTGATGGAAGACGGCTCTCAGGTTCACATCCGAAGACAGAGCCTCCCGGCCGCCCGCCGCGCGTATGAAAACTGGCTGTTCCGGGTGACGAAGGGATTTGAGGCCGGATGCGGGCAGGAAGCGGATTCATGACAGGAGAGGAGGCGGAGCCGTCGCATGAAGATGAGCGGAGTGATCCGGCTGTCCGGCGTGCTGGCCGCGGCGCTGGCGGTCGTCGGAATGATCGCCGCCGTCATGGCCTGCTCAAAATGGGAGGAGCGGGTCGGCGGAGCGAAGAAGGTGCGGGTGATCCGTGAGGCGGAGATCACGGTGGACGGGACGACGGAGTTCCGTACGCTTCCGCTGCGCATCGGATCGCTTGCTCCCGGTACATCCGTGACGGCTGCATACACCATCGAAAGCGACGGAAACAGCTGCATCCAGGTGAGAAGCGCCTTTGCCCCTCTCGAGGTGGAAATTGACGGCAGAACGGTCTACCGTTTCGGCGCAAAGGGAAGCCGTCCGTCCTTCATGAAGGATCCGGGGACCATGATCCGGTGGATCCAGGTGGAGGAGGCGGGGAGACACCGGGTGACGCTTCATTTTACGTCGCCGAACAGCCGGACCGCCCTTGTGGTTTCCGCGATTCTTCTCTCCAATCAGTCCGGTCTTCTGCGTTATTACATGAATCATATGGGTCCGGCGATGTCGGAAAGCGCGGTACTGGTGGTCGCGGGGATCCTGCTGGCCTTTCTCTCTCTCTTTGTGATTCCGCTCGAAAAGCAGGGAGCGCTTCTGCTCTGGGTCGGTCTGTTCGCGCTGAGTACCGGCGTGTGGGGCGTCAGCGGCTGCGACATGGCGCTTCTTTATCTGAACGACCCGAATCTGATGTACGTGCTGAGCTATCTGAGCTTTTTCGTAATGCTTCTGCCGCTGGAGAGGTTCCTGATGGACAGCATCGGATTCTGCCATCCGCTTCCGTTCCGGATCCTGAACGATACGCTGCTGGGCGCGTCCGCGGCGGCGATCATTCTTCAGCTGGTGGGAATCGTGATGTTTACCGAGAGCGTATGGTTCTTTCAGCTGTTCCTGATCGTGTCGCTTCTTTCCTTCACCGCCGGAATCGTGTATGAGGCGGTGAGGCGCCGGAACCGGACGGCGCTGGCGATGCTGGTTCCGATGGTGATTCTGCTGACCGCTTCGCTTCTGGAACTGCATTTTTACAGAAAGAGCGTCGGCTATTCGGATTCGCGCTATTTTCTGACAGGCGCCGTGGTCTTCTGTTTCTGCATGAGCATCGTCGGCGCGTTCAGCATCCGCAGATCCGTGCTGATCCGCCGGCGTGAGCAGGTTCAGGAATATGAGATTTTTCTGCTTCAGCGGGAACTGACGGAACAGCAGAAGTATCAGGCCGCGGTGCTGCAGCAGGAGGAAAGGCTCCGGAGGCAGCGGCATGATTTCCGCCATCAGCTGACGGTGCTGAAGGAGTACAGCCTGAAAGGAGAAAAGGAGGAGCTGAACCGGTTTATCGATCTGATGATCAAGTCGATTCCGAAGAATCGGGACGTGCGGTACTGCGAGAACCGCGCCGTGAACGCGGTGATTTCCTACTATGCGTCCGTCTGCTCGGAGATGGGCGTGCAGCCGGAGATCCGCGTGACGGTTCCGCCGCATCTGACGACGGTTCAGGAACGGGATCTGTCCGTTCTGTTCGGGAATCTGCTCGAGAACGCGATGGAGGCATGTCAGCGGATGCAGGATACCGGGAAGCGGTTCATCCGGCTGACATCCGTGATGCATCTGAATACGCTGGTCATCCGGATGGAGAACAGCTACAGCGGGCGGCTGCGCCGCTGGGGACGCTTTTATCTGTCAGGCAAACGGGATGAGGTGGGGATCGGGCTGACGTCCATCGCCTCGATCGCGGACGCGGCGGGCGGGAACGCCTCCTTCTATCCGGAGGGGGACGTGTTTGTTTCCGATGTCTATCTCACGCTGGAGACAGAGGAGAACTGAGCGAGTCACGAGAATACGTCAGCGGAGAAACCAGCGGTTGAGCTCGCTGCGGAAGGCGGTGAACCGCTTCTCGGGGATCGGGAGAGTCTCGCCGTTTTTCAGCGTGAGACGAAAGCGGGTGATGTCGTCGACGGCCAGCGGATTGACGAGATAGCTGATATGGGGTCTTAGAAAGCAGTCGCCATACTCCTCCTGAATCTGCGAGAGACGCTCCATGCAGGGAACTGTCTGCGCTTCGGTGTGCACGGCGGTATGCCGCCCCCCGTCCGTGCTCTCGATGTAAAGGATGCGCTCCGCCGGAAAGTAGCGGCTGCTGCCGTCTCTTCCGCGGAGTACGCAGCGGTGTCCGGAAGAATCTGATTCATCATGGACGTACAGGGCGTCCGTGGCGGAATCGGCGGCCGACTGAGCGTAGAGGCTGACCGCCTCGATCGCCTTCGCGTTGGAGATATGGACCATGGTGATCCGAAAATCCCGGCGGGACGTTCCGTCCGGCTGAGGGCAGCGTCTGAGCGTCCATGAATAATGCAGCCGCTGATGATGGACATGGAAGGTCCCGTCCGGGAAGCGGGTGACGACCTCGTAGATCAGGAGGATCTCCCAGCTGCTTGTGCCGGACGAAACGTCGTAGAGCTGAATGTCCCCAAGCTCGAAGGCGAGATCGGTTTTCGCCTCGCGGAAGAACCGGGTCAGTTCCTCACGGCCGCGGATGAGCTGGCCGAGCCGCGGACCGACCCAGATGATATTCTCGTCAATGTAATGGAGTGCCGGCTCGATGTTGTTCCGGTAGTATTCGGTGATGATCCGGATCGAGAGATCCTCGAGGCTTGTGTTGTTCATGACGGTCGATTCCTTTCCGGCCGGAACAGGAGGGCGCCCGACCGCCGATCTGCCGGCCGGGCGCCCGAATACGGTTTCTTCTGCGCTGTCCGGGCCGCTTCAGTATAGCATGGGCGGTCCGGATCGCGTCATCACACAAAGGCAATTCGCAAAATTTTCATATTTTTCGGTGCAATTAATGGTTGCCATTACGCTCGTTTCCTGTTATGATGATTCTCGATCACTCGGGGGTATAGCTCAGCTGGGAGAGCGCTTGAATGGCATTCAAGAGGTCATGGGTTCGAATCCCACTATCTCCATGGAGCAGGATCCGTGCAATGGTATATCCGTTCCGGCTTTTGCTCGTTTGCATGCGCGTGTTTGAGGGGCGCACGACGATGCGTCACGGCAGGCGCGGTTTATTGCGTGCATTTTGAAAGGGGATTTACGGATGAAAAGACAGATCAGAGCTGCACTGGTTCTGACTGCGTGCGTATCGGCGCTTTCGCTGACGGCATGCGGAGGGGCGAGTACGATTTCTTCTCTTACAGACAGTGATTCGACTACGACGACGGTGGGCGGCAACGCGAACCAGACGACGGCGGTGAACGCGGGTACGGTAACGGTAGCGGGCACGACGTCCGCCGCTTCTTCCACATCCTCCTCGCTTCCGGCGATTCCGGCGCAGGTGGTCGGAAATGCAGCAACAGGCGCGACCACGTCGGGCACGACCGCAGCGACGTCGAACGCGGCCACAGCCGTCACTCCGGCGGCGACTGCGACGCCGGCTCCGACTGCGACACCGGCGGCGGATGCCACCTCCAGCGCGGAGTCCTTTGTGCCGGCGGGCGAGGGCAATACCGCGACGGCGAAGGCAACCGTGAATTTCCGCTCGGAACCGGATACCAGCGATGAAGATAACATCATCGGCGGCATCAAGGAAGGCGAGACCGTGACAGTCCTTGACTCTCAGGACGGATGGTATGAGGTCGAATACAACGGCGAGACCGGATGGGTCAGCTCGAAGTACTTCGAATAATAAACAGGTAAAGAAAAAGGGATCCGCGCCATGAGACGCGGATCCCTTTTTTGGCGGCCGGCTGCAGGAGTGTTCGGATTCATCCGACACGGCTGCCGGCCGCCGGCGCATTCAGCTCCACCAGGCCCGGCCGGCGCAGCCGCAGGGCAGGATGAGACCGTTTCCGGAAACCGGAAGACCGATCTCTCCGGATTCGATTGCGGCGGGGTTTCTGCCGTCCAGCGCGGTGTGCAGCATATAGGTGAGCACGCCGCTCTGAAGGCCGGTGGTGTAGGAACTGATCAGGAAAAAGAGCGGACGGTCGCTCAGCAGCTGCGCGCAGAGCGAAATCAGCGGGAAGACCGTGTCCTCAATCTTCCAGATCTCGCCCTTCGGACCCCGTCCGTAGGAGGGAGGGTCCATGATAACGGCATCGTAGCGGCTGCCGCGCCTGAGCTCGCGCTGCACGAATTTGGTGCAGTCGTCCACGAGCCAGCGGACGTCCCGGAACCCGACGCCGGAGAGCTCCGCGTTCTCATGGGCCCAGGTTACCATGCCTTTCGACGCGTCCACATGGGTGACGGAAGCGCCGGCTGCCAGTGCGGCGCAGGTCGCTCCGCCCGTGTACGCGAAGAGGTTGAGCACGCGGATCGGTCTGCCCGCGTGCTCAATGAGAGGACGGAACCAGTCCCAGTTGGCGGCCTGTTCCGGGAAAAGGCCGGTATGCTTGAAGCTGAAGGGCTTCAGGTGGAACGCCAGATCGTCGTAGCGGATGATCCAGCTCTTCGGAAGATCGAAGAACTCCCAGCTTCCTCCGCCCCGGGCGCTCCGGTGGTAGTGGCCGTTGGGCCTTTTCCAGCCGGAGTGCTTCTTCGGCGTCTGCCAGATAATCTGCGGATCCGGACGGATCAGCAGGTAGCGGCCCCATCGCTCGAGCTTCTCTCCCCCGGATGTATCCAGCACTTCATATTCCTTCCATCGATCCGCGACCCACATAACGTCTCCTTATCCTCATCCGCCTTCTGCCTGTCCTGCGTGCGCCGGCCCGTTTTTGCCCGCCGCCCGGACGCGCCGGCTGCATTTCCCGCATAACCGGTTCCGGCTTCCGGCCGCCGGCTGCATTTCCCTCATCATACATGCAGCGCGGCCTCTCCGCAAGGTGCTGTTGTTGACACGTTCGGGGCGTTGCCTTAAAATCAAGTCGATTATAAGGTTTGACGCAGCATGGAAGAGAGGAGAGTTTATGAAGGCTTACAATGAGATGACCAGAGACGAGCTGCTGAGCGAGAAGGAAGCGCTGGAGCGTCAGTTCGCGGAAGTGAAGGCGCAGCACCTGAAGCTCGATATGTCCCGGGGCAAGCCGTCGAAGGCGCAGCTTGAGCTGTCGAACGAGATGATGGATGTGCTCAACGGCGACTCGTATTTCCTGGACGAGACGGGAACGGACTGCCGCAACTACGGCATCATGGACGGCATTCCGGAAGCCAAGCGCCTGATGGGCGAGATGTCCGAGGTCTCTCCGGATCATATGATCATCTTCGGCAACTCCTCTCTCAATATCATGTTCGATACCGTGTCCCGGTCCTACACCCACGGAGTCTGCGGCAGCACGCCCTGGTGCCGGCTGGACAAGGTGAAATTCCTCTGCCCGGTGCCCGGCTATGACCGGCATTTCCGTATCACCGAGTTCTTCGGCATCGAGATGATCAACATCCCGATGACGCCGGAAGGCCCGGATATGGATCTGGTGGAACAGTACGTAAACAGCGATCCCGCGGTCAAGGGAATCTGGTGTGTGCCGAAGTATTCGAATCCCCAGGGCTACAGCTATTCCGACGCGACCGTGCTCCGTTTCGCCCGGCTGAATCCGGCGGCGGAGGATTTCCGGATCTACTGGGACAACGCCTACTCGATTCATCATCTCTATGACGAGCCGGAGAAGCAGGACGTCATACTCGAGATTCTGGATGAGTGCGAGAAGGCGGGACACCCGGATATGGTCTACAAGTTCATCTCCACGTCGAAGGTGACCTTCCCCGGCTCGGGTCTCGCGGCGCTGGCTTCCTCGAAGCGGAACCTTGAGGATATCTCGAAGTTCATGCAGGTTCAGACCATAGGCCACGACAAGCTGAATCAGCTGCGCCATGTCCGCTTCTTCGGCAATATGGCGAACATGCATGCGCATATGTCCCGTCACGCCGCGATCCTGCGCCCGAAATTCGAGGCGGTGGAGAATGCACTTGAGAAGGATCTCGGCGGCCTCGGGATCGCAAGCTGGACGAACCCGAGAGGCGGCTACTTCATTTCCTTCGATTCGATGGACGGCTGCGCGAAGGCGATTGTGGCGAAGTGCGCGGAAGCCGGCGTCAAGCTGACGCCGGCAGGGGCGACCTATCCGTACGGGAAGGATCCGAAGGACAGCAACATCCGGATCGCGCCTTCGTTCCCGACGCTGGAGGAGCTGAAAAAGGCAGCCGCGGTCTTCACGCTGAGCGTCCGGCTCGTCAGCGTGGAGAAGCTGCTGGAGGCGTAAACGGACGGAACGGATCCGAAAGGAGGTGAGCCGGTGAACGGAAGGAAGAAAGGCGGAAGCGGATTCGGAGTCGTGCGGACCGTGGTGCTGGCGGTCGCACTGGGGGTGCTGGCCTTTTCCGGCTGGCAGCTCTTCCAGATCTTTCATGTGTACCGCGAGAGCGGAAAGGAGTACGCGCGGCTGGCAGATTCCTATACCGCGCCGGCCGAATCGATTCCGGCGGTTTCCGACGGGACTTCGCCGGGAACGCCGGCCCAGACGCCGCCCTACCCGGACATCGAGGACGCCGAGCCGCCGCTGACTGTGGACTGGAACAAGCTGAAGTCGATCAACCCGGAGATTGTGGGCTGGCTCTATATCGACGCGCAGCCGAAGATCAGCTATCCGATCTGCCAGGCAAAGGACAACGATTACTATCTGCACCGGACCTTTGAGCGGCAGGATCTGTTCGCCGGCGCGATCTTCATGGACTTCCACAATGCGTCGGATTTCTCAGACCCGGATTCCATCGTGTATGGGCACAACATGAAGAACGGAAGCATGTTCGGGATGCTGAAGTACGTGGCGGATCAGTATGAGGAGCATCCGTACTTCTGGATTCTGACGCCGGAGGGAAATTACCGCTACCATATTTATTCTATCATGTCCACTGCTGCGGAATCGGACGTCTACACGCTGTATTCAGGCGGAGACGATTCCTTTCTCGCATGGGAAAAGAAACTTCAGGCAGGATCGGAGGTCAAAAACGAGCTTCCGCTTTATAAAACGGACAAGACCGTCATTCTGAGCACCTGCACGTCGGACAGCAATGTGCGGAAGGTGGTCATCGGGAAGTGCGTTTCATCCGTGCGCCCGGAGAAGAAGACGACGCCGGCTCCGACGCCGTCTGCCGCGCCCTCCGACGGCGTCTACGAAGGGGATGATGCGGCGGGGCAGACCGGTTAAGAAAGGCTGCGGAGGAGCGATTAAAACAGAATCATGTGTGCGGCGCCTCCGCTTCCGGCCGATCCGGCCGGGGGACGGAGGCGCCGTCTTTGGAAGGGAGGGAGCATCATGACATACGAGGAACAGATCGGGGAACTGCAGAAGATCGTCGACACGCATCAGCGCATTGTGTTTTTCGGAGGGGCGGGCGTCTCCACGGAGAGCGGGATTCCGGATTTCCGGAGTCAGGACGGTCTCTATCACCAGCAGTACGCCTATCCGCCGGAAACCATCATCAGCCACAGCTTTTTCCTTCAGAACACGGAGGAATTTTACCGTTTTTATAAGGATAAGATGCTGATTCTCGATGTGGAACCGAACCCGGCCCACAGAAAGCTGGCCGAGCTGGAACGGGCCGGAAAACTGAAGGCGGTGGTCACGCAGAACATCGACGGACTTCATCAGAAGGCCGGGAGCCGGCGTGTATACGAGCTGCACGGATCGATTCACCGCAACCACTGTCTTCGCTGCGGAAAGTTCTTTGATGCGGCGTATGTGAAGGCCGCGCCGGGCGTGCCGCGCTGCGACGAGTGCGGCGGGCTTGTGAAGCCGGACGTGGTGCTCTACGAGGAAGGGCTGGACCAGGCGTGCGTCGAAGGCGCGGTCAACGCGATCCGTGACGCGGACTGTCTGATGATCAGCGGCACGTCTCTGGTGGTCTATCCTGCCGCGGGCCTCATCGATTATTTCCGGGGCGACCGGATGGTTCTGATCAACAAGTCGGCGACCTCAAGGGACAGAAGCGCGGATCTTGTGATTTCCGCGCCGATCGGAGATGTTCTCTCGAAGATACAGGTGAGATGAACCGGCGCGATTCCCGCTGCAAAAGCGTTCGATCTTATTCTTGTCAGAAACGGAAGCGCATGGTATACTTGACACCCGTGAGAGTTTTAACAGTTCCTTGTCTTCCGCCCGAAGCGGAAGGCCAAAGGCCATAAGGAGGAAATTGACATGACAACGAAGTACGAACTTGCACTCGTCATCAGCGCCAAACTCGATGATGATACGCGCGCGGCCGTTCTTGAGAAGGCCAAGAACTACATCACCCGTTTCGGAGGCACGGTCGGCGAGACAGAGGAATGGGGCAAGCGGAAGCTGGCTTATGAGATCCAGAAGGTGACGGAAGCCTACTACTATTTCATCCAGTTCACTTCCGACGATTCCGATACGCCGAATCAGCTGGAAGGCCGGATGAGAATCATGGACAACGTGCTGAGATATCTGGTCGTCCGCAAGGACAACGATACCTTCTCCGTTGCTCCGGAGAAGACGGAAGCGCCGGCTAAGGAGGAGGCTCCGAAGGAAGAGGCTCCGGCTGAGGAGAGCAAGGAGCAGGCTCCGGCGGAAGAGGCCGCGGCCGAGGCACCGGCTGAGCAGTAAGCACCGGAAGCTCAAGGCGGCTCCCCGCTCACAGCCACCCGAGAACATTCATTTGATCGAATGAGGTACGACGATGAACACTGTGATTATGATGGGACGTCTGACAAGAGATCCGGAAATCCGCTATTCCACGGGCGAGAGCGCAACCGCGATCGCTCACTACAGACTGGCCGTCGACCGGCGCTTCAAACGGGACGGACAGCCGGAGGCGGACTTCTTCGACTGTGTCGCCTTCGGGCGGCAGGCAGAATTCGCTGAAAAATATCTTCATCAGGGAACCAAGATGGTAATTCAGGGAAGACTGCAGAACGATAACTATCAGGACAAGGACGGCCGGACCGTTTACAGAAACCAGATCGTGATCGAGAACCAGGAATTTGCCGAGAGCAAGTCAGTCTCCCAGGCGAACAGCGCGGCCTACCGCGCGTCGGCTGACCCGGCCGCTTCAGCGGCCAGACCGAAGGCGAAGACGGCGGCCGCTCCCGAGGATCCGGGCGACGGTTTCATGAATATTCCGGACAGCATCGACGAGGAGCTTCCGTTCAACTGAACGACGCGCCCCGGGAAGATAAAGGAGAAAGAACATGGCATACCAGAAATCGAACAGTGAAGGCGGATTCAGAAGAAAAGGCGGCTTCCACAGAAGAAAGAAAGTCTGCGTCTTCTGCGGCAAGGACAACGAGATCAGCTACAAGGATGTCAACAAGCTGAAGAGATATATCTCCGAGCGCGGCAAGATCCTTCCGAGACGGATCACGGGCAACTGCGCGAAGCATCAGCGCGAGCTGACCACGGCGATCAAGCGTGCACGCCATCTTGCGATCCTCCCGTATGTACAGGACTGATTTTTCATGGTATAATCGAACCGTCATTACCGGTGTGTAATGGCGGTTCTTTTTTCGCATTCCCGCGCAGAAGCGGCGGCGGAACCGCTGTTCGCATATGTCCGGGAGAAGCCGGATGGGCCGCGTCAGATGAACAGTCTTAACGAGGAATGACGTCTTTGGGAACATTTTGAGAGGGCCCATGCACATGAAGCATCTGAAAGTGACAGGAAAGCTGAAGAGTTATCTGCAATGGCCGCTTGCGCTGATTTCACTCTGGGCGGTTCTTGTTGTCTTTCTTTATATCCGAGTCGGAACAAAGGCCGGTACCGCCGGCCTTGTTTTCATGCTGATCTATGTGCTGCTTGTGTTTCTGATCTATCTTTCGGGCGCGCCGCGGCTGGCGAACGAGATGATCACCTTCGCGACGGAGTACGGTCAGGTTCAGAAGAAAATGCTGCAGGAGTTTTCACTTCCCTACGCGCTTCTGGACGAGGACGGCCGCTTCCTCTGGATGAACGACGAGTTCATCGCGCTGTCGGGCAGGGACCGCCACTATCACAAGCATATCACCGTGCTGTTTCCCGAGCTGAGACAGGAGAGCGTCCTGGAGGGAGATTCGACCGGAACCGCCCGCGTGGAGAAAAACGGACGCATCTTCCGGGCTGAATTCCGGCGGATTCAGGTCGATGAGATGCTGGATGACCGGAGCGAGTTTTCCGCGGATGACAATGACTGTCTGATTGCCGTCTGCCTCTTCGATGAGACGGATTTCTCCCGCCTGTCGGATGAGCGGGAGGCCAATAAGCCGGTCGTCGGCATCCTCTGCCTCGACAACTACGACGAAGTGATGGAAGGCGTTGAGGAGGTCAGACGGTCCCTTCTGCTGGCGCTGGTGGAGCGGAAGATCGACCGCTACTTCACCGAGGTCGACGGAATCGTGAAAAGGCAGGGCAATGACCGCTACTTCTTCATGATGCCGAAGAAGTCTCTTGACGAGTGCGAGGAATCCCGTTTCACCATTCTGGACGACGTGAAGACCGTGAACATCGGGAACGAGCTGTCCCTGACCCTCTCGGCCGGCATCGGCGTCGGGTCGAATTCCTACCTTCAGAACATGGACGCGGCGACCGCAGCGATGGAACTCGCACTCGGACGGGGCGGCGATCAGGTTGTGGTCAAGGACGGATACCGGACCCGTTTCTTCGGCGGCAAGACGGAATCGACCGAAAAGATGACCCGTGTGAAGGCGAGAGTCAAGGCCCACGCGCTCAAGGAGATCATCGACAGCAAGGACCGCGTCGTGGTGATGGGACACAAGCTGATGGATATCGACGCGCTCGGCGCCGCGATCGGCGTCTGCCGGGCCGCGAAGACGGTCGGGAAGGCCGTGCACATCGTGGCGGACGACGTGTCCGATTCCGTGCTTCCGACGATGCAGCTCTTCCGCGATGACCCGGAGTACGGGGAGGACTTCTTCGTCAACCGGGAGAAGGCGGCTTCGCTGACCGGCTCGGACACCGTGCTCGTCGTGGTCGATACGAATAAGTCGGGCTACATCACCTGCAAGGATCTGCTGGGGCTCACCAACACGATCGTCGTGCTGGACCATCACCGCCAGGGCAGCGACCGGATTCAGAACGCCGTCCTGTCCTACATCGAGCCGTACGCGTCGAGCACCTGCGAGATGGTGGCGGAGGTGCTGCAGTACTTTGACGACTCCCTGAAGCTCCGCAGCGTCGAGGCGGATGCCATGTACGCGGGGATCGTCATCGACACGAACAATTTCGTCACCCGGACCGGCGTCCGGACCTTCGAGGCGGCCGCCTATCTGAGACGGTGCGGCGCGGATGTGACCCGCGTGAGGAAGCTTTTCCGGGACAACATGGAGGATCTGCGGGCCAAGGCGCAGACGGTCGCCAACGCGGAAATCTTCGAAGGCATCTACGCGATTTCCGTCTGCCCCAGCAGGGGCGTGCATTCGCCGACCGTGGTCTCCGCACAGGCGGCCAACGAGCTGCTCGACGTCGTCGGCATCAAGGCTTCCTTCGTGCTGACGGATTACAATGAACAGATCTACATCAGCGCCCGGGCCATCGATGAAGTCAACGTTCAGCTGATCATGGAGCGGCTCGGAGGCGGCGGCCATCTCAACATCGCCGGCGCCCAGCTTCCCGACTACACCGTGGAAGAGGCCTTGAAGCTGCTGAAAGATACGATCAAACAGATGAAAGAAGAAGGAGAGATCTGATATGAAGGTGATTTTACTGGAAGATGTCAAGTCGCTGGGACGGAAGGGCGAGGTCGTGAATGCAAGCGACGGCTACGCGCGCAACATGCTGCTGCCGAAAAAGCTTGCCGTGGCGGCGACGGACAGCAATATGAAGGATCTGGCCGCGAAGAAGCGCGGCGAGGAGAAGCTGGCGAAGGAACAGAAGGAAGCCGCCGAGGCGCTGAAGGCGAATCTTGAGGCGAAGCCGGTGACGGTGTCGATCCGGGTCGGTGAGAGCGGCAAGACGTTCGGTTCTGTCTCCTCGAAGGAACTCGCGGAAGCGGTGAAGGAGCAGCTCGGCATCGAGGTGGACCGGAAGAAGATGAATCTCGCGCAGCCGATCCGCGAGCTCGGCACCACGACGGTGGAGATCCGGCTGCATCCTCAGGTGTCCGCGTCTCTCCGCGTGAACGTCACGGAAGCCTGATCGATGGACGAGGCATTAACCCGGCGGGTTCCGCCTCACAGCGAGGAAGCGGAACGCTCTGTGATCGGCTCGATGGTGATGAGCGGCGAGGCCGCGATGGCGGCCGAGGAGATGCTGACCGGCGACGACTTCTACGACCGGCAGCTCGGCGCGGTGTTCGAGACGATGAAAGCGCTGAGCGACGCGCGGAAGCCCATCGATCTCATCACGCTGAAGGAAGCGCTCGAGAAACAGAACCTTCCCGAAGACGTGAAGAACATGGAGTTCATGAAGGAGATCCTCGCGTCGCTGCCGACCTCGGCCAACGTCCGGGAGTACGCGGAGATCGTCCGGGACAAGGCGACGCTCCGGAGGCTGATCAGCGCGGCGTCCGAGGTGGAGCAGGACTGCTACCGCCAGCAGAAGGAGACGCAGGAGATCCTCGACGACGCGGAGAAGACGATGTTTCAGGTTCTCCAGCAGCGCTCGACGGAGAGCTATGTCCCGGTGAAGGACGTGGTCTACAATGCGCTGGAAGCGATTTCCGCGGCGGCCCGTTCGAAGAGCCACATCACCGGACTGGAGACCGGCTTTCTTGATCTGGACTACAAGACCTCCGGCTTCCAGAATTCGGATTTCATTCTGGTCGCTGCGCGTCCTTCGATGGGAAAGACTGCGTTCGTCCTCAACATCGTGCAGTACATGGCGCTTCGGAAAAACTGGCCCTGCGCGGTCTTCTCGCTGGAGATGTCCAGCGAGTCGCTGATGAACCGTCTGCTTTCGCTCGAATCCCATGTGGATTCCCAGAAGATCCGAACAGGCAAGATGAACGATGAGGAGTGGACGAAGCTGGTGGAGGCTTCCGGCGTGATCGCGGACTCCAAGATCATCATTGACAATACACCCGGCATCACGCTGCAGGAGCTGCGGTCGAAGGCGAGAAAATTCAAGATCGATATGGATATCAGGATCATCTTTATCGATTACCTTCAGCTGATGGCGGGCAGTGGAAAACGGGGCGAGAACCGCCAGCAGGAGATCTCGGATATCTCCCGCGGACTCAAGGGACTCGCCCGCGAACTCAATATCCCGGTGGTCGCGCTTTCCCAGCTGAACCGCAGCGCGGAGACGCGTGACGATCACCGGCCGATGCTCTCGGATCTCCGGGAATCCGGCGCCATCGAGCAGGACGCTGACGTGGTGATGTTCATCTACCGGGACGATTACTACAACAAGGATACGGAAGAGAAGAACATCGCGGAGATCATCATCGCGAAGCAGAGAAACGGTCCGATCGGCACGACGAAGCTGGTCTGGCTGCCCGAATACACGAAGTTTGCCAACATGAAGAAGTGAGGAGAGCCATGTACACAATCGAAGACATTGAGAGAACCGACCCGGAGATTGCAGGACTGATTCAGGCGGAGATCGACCGGCAGAATTCCCATCTGGAGCTGATCGCATCCGAGAACTGGGCCAGCAAGGCCGTGATGTCCGCGCTTGGCAGCGTGCTGACCAACAAGTACGCGGAAGGCTATCCGGGGCACCGCTATTACGGCGGATGCGAGTGCGTCGATCAGATCGAGGATCTTGCGCGGGAACGCGCGAAAAAGCTGTTCGGCTGCACCTATGCGAATGTACAGCCCCATTCCGGCGCGCAGGCCAATATGGCGGTCTTCTACGCCCTCCTGAAGCCCGGCGATACCTT